>JBAUZG010000063.1:0-16726 GCA_049585195.1 Bryobacteraceae bacterium
ATGACGTTCGGAACCGGCGTCGTGAAAATTACACCGGCTCACGATCCGAACGACTTCGAAGTGGCGCAGCGTCACCACCTTCCGCTCGTCCGCG
Source organism: Bryobacteraceae bacterium (assembly GCA_049585195.1). GTDB lineage: Bacteria > Acidobacteriota > Terriglobia > Bryobacterales > Bryobacteraceae > KBS-96. The sequence goes on from JBAUZG010000063.1 coordinate 95, forward strand.
TGATTGGGCCGGATGCCCGAATGACGCAGGAAGCGGGCGCTTACGCCGGATTGGACCGCTTTGAGGCGCGTAAACGCATTGTTGCCGCGCTGGAACAAACGGGCGAACTTGTGAAGGTCGAGGATTACACGGTCAACATCGGCAAATGCGACCGGTCGAAGACGATTATCGAGCCGCTTGTTTCGACGCAGTGGTTCATGAAAATGAAGCCGCTGGCTGAAAAAGCGATCGAGGTGGTGGAAAACGGCCAGATCGTGTTTGTTCCGGACGATCGCGTTCCAGTTTTCTACCAATGGATGAACAATATCCGGGACTGGTGCATCTCGCGCCAGTTGTGGTGGGGCCACCGGATACCGGCGTGGCATTGCCGCAACTGCAAGCAGATTACGGTCGCGCGCGAAACACCGGCTGTCTGTTCGTATTGCCAATCGACGGAGATTGAGCAGGAAACCGATGTTCTCGACACCTGGTTCAGCTCCGGGTTGTGGCCGTTTTCGACATTGGGATGGCCGGATGAAACGGACGATTTAAAGGCGTTTTATCCCACATCGCTGCTGATTACGGGTTTCGACATTCTTTTCTTCTGGGTGGCTCGCATGATTATGCTGGGCCTCTGGTGTACCGGCGACGTGCCCTTCCGCCAGGTGCATATCCACGGATTGGTGCGCGATGCCGAACGCCAGAAGATGTCGAAGACGAAAGGCAATGTGGTCGACCCGCTCGATCTGATCGATCGGTTTGGCACCGATGCCTGCCGTCTCGCGCTAGTGCTTTCCGCGGCACCGGGCGGCGACATCGCGCTCAAGGAAGACCGGCTTGCGTCTGCGCGGAATTTTGCGAACAAGCTATGGAATGCTTCGCGGCTTCTGTTCCTCAACATGGAGAGGAGCGGCATCGAGGGGTGGGTTCCGAGGCCGGTCGCGACCACGGCTCCGGAACTTGCGACGGAGGATGCCTGGATTTTCAGCCAGCTCAACGATTGCGCTGATTCGGTGAATCGCGCTCTCGAAGTACACCGGTATCACGAAGCGGCACAGAGTTTGTGGGATTTCGTCTGGCACGATTTCTGCGATTGGTATCTGGAAGTAAAGAAGCTGCGCTTCAGAGAAAACAGCGGTATCGACGAACATTGGGAGGCGGCGCTTAGGGTTTATGAAACGACACTTCGGCTGCTGCACCCCGTGATGCCCTTCGTGACCGAGGAGTTGTGGCAGCGGCTAATTCATCAGGGCACGCCGCGCGCCGATCAACCTATCTCTATTTCACTCGCACCCTATCCGTGTCCGGAAGGTGATTTGAAACGGGGCACAGTGGATGCGTTTCTGCTGATCAAAGCCATTGTGACCGCAGCGCGTGAACTGCGCGCCGATCATAAGTTGGATGCGAAGGCAATCTACGCGGCCTCGCTTTCGCTTCCGGACCGGCCGATAGATCCGGAGGATCTGGGCGTTGTCGAGAAGCTTGCGCGGCTTAACCTTTCGAACGGCCAGATTTCGGCGCAAGCGGCGCATTTCCGCCGTTCGGGACCCAATTTCGATTTGACCATTCATGTGAACCGAGCAGGTTCAAATGGAGCCGGTGCCGCAGAAACTCGAGCGAGGCTGGAAAAAGAGAATGCTGAGTTGCGCAAAGCGATAGGTGACAAAAAACGGCAGCTTGGCAACGAGGAGTTTGTCAGAAAAGCTCCGGCGAAAGTGGTGCAAGGGCTTGAGGCGAAGCTTGCCGAATACGAAACACAACTGGCCAAGAACGAAAGGCTGTTGGGGGGCTTATAACGTGGAGCGGGCCTCCGGCCTGCCATGCCGCCATTCCTGGTGGCATATGCTCCGCTGCTCACATCAATGGCAAAAAGACAAGCCGGCCCGAAAGCCGGCTTTGCAGCCTTGAAAGGCTGCTCTACCCACTATGTTCGAAATCACTCATCCCGATGTGCGGCTAGCTGTCGAACGAGCGCTCGCCGAGGACATAGGCGCAGGGGATGTCACAACTCTGCTGACGGTCCCGGAGGATCTGAGAGCTGAAGGCAGGTTTCTTGCGAAGCAGGATTTCACTCTTGCGGGAATTGAACTGCTGCCACTCATTTACGATCATGCAGACCTAAAGCTTTTGGCGGCTAGCGGAGATCCTGTTGAAGCGGGCGCGATTTTGGCGGAGGTGCGTGGCGCCGCTCGCGCTCTTTTAACGCGCGAACGCGTTGCGCTCAATTTTTTGCAGCGATTGAGCGGGGTCGCGACAATGGCGCGCCGGTATGCGGAGGAAATTGCCGGCACCGGGACGCGTCTTCTTGACACGCGCAAGACGACGCCCGGACTTCGGTTGCTCGAAAAGATGGCTGCGGCTGCCGGGGGTGCGACGAACCACCGGCAGGGTCTATTCGACGCTGTTCTGATTAAGAACAATCACATCACGGCGGCAGGTGGAGTCAGACAAGCGCTCGAACGCGTGAACGATTTCAAGGGGCTCGTCGAGATTGAAGTGCGCACTCGCTCCGAACTGGACGAAGCGCTTCGGGCGGGCGCGAGACATCTTCTCCTTGACAACCTGACTCCGGCCGAAGCCCGAGAGTGGATCCGCTACATCGCCGGCCGGGCAACGGTTGAGCTTTCGGGAGGCATCAACCTTTCAAATATTCGTGCTTATGCTGAAGCAGGCCCCGACTTTATTTCGTGCGGAGCCATAACTCATTCGGCAACGGCCGTGGATATCAGCTTCCGGCTCGGTTCTGACTTGTAGGCTGCCAAAGCTCAACTCGATTGCCCGCTGGATCGGTAAACCAGCCAAATCGGCCGTATTCACATTCCTCGCGTTTCGGATCGACCGCGACTCCAGCGGATGCGAGCCTGTCGAGTACCGCATCCAAATCGTCGACCTGGAAATTTAGCATTGCCGGCTGCGACGGAGGAAAGTAGTCGGAGGACGGAGGAAAGAATGAAACGACGACGTAGGCCCGCTGTTCGTCTTTAGGAAACACAAAACAGCCGTTCGGGCTGGCGAGGCCGAGATGGCGCTCATACCAGGCATATAAATCGTTCGCGTTATCAACTCGAATGAACGCCCCGCCGAGGCCAGTGATCTTTGCCACAATCTCTCCTGTTTCTCTAATATCGCGCAGCCGATGCCGGCAGTTATTTCTGGTTTGCCAGAGGTGGCTGCAGAGCGCAGTGGCCAGATCGCATCTCGAATCTGGGAGAACCAGTGGCGCCACTCGGGATTATACCCGGCGATCTCGATAATCCGGTGAGCAGTTGGCGCGTTCATCTTTCGATGTCAGGTCTTAATTGTTCGTGGCGCAGGGCTTCGATTGGTTCCAGCGGGGCGGCTCTACGAGCCGGCACGATCTGCGCGTGGAGCCGGGCGCGCTAACATAATCACGCCAATGGGTAGCTCACCTTTAACCTTTTGGACGCGCTCGTCTACTTTCCGCTTGGATCGAGAGGACCCCTATCTCAGTCTGCACTTCGTTATCATTTTCGTTCGCGATCAGGAGCGTAGCCTGCAATTCTACTTGAAGCAGCTTGGCTTCAAGCTGGTTGTGGATCACCGTTTTGGCTCAGACTATCGCTGGATCGAGGTTGCGCCCCCGGATGGTAGCGCGAACCTCGCACTCTTCGCACCGACGCCGGACTCCGACGATTACAAGCTCATTGGGCGGCCGACGCACATTTTCTTTCTTACCGAAGATGTGAATGTCAAGTTTCAGCAATGGTGCGAGCGGGGCGTTCGCTTTCATTACCCGCCTCGGCAACCGGCCTGGGGCGGAATCGTCACCAGCTTCGAAGATGTGGACGGGAACTCATTTGGACTTGCGGGATTCGACGAGGTGACGCTCGAAGTAGAAGCGCGACGCCGCGAACTTGCGCAGAAGCTTGAAACGGAACGCCGCGCTGCCCAGGAACTCGAAATCGCCAAACAAGTGCAAGCCAGGCTTTTCCCGCAAACACGCCCAGCGTGCCAAACACTCGACTATGCCGGTATTTGCATCCAGGCTCGAGAGGTAGGCGGCGATTACTACGATTTCCTCGACCTCGGTCACGAACGGCTTGGCTTGGTGATTGGCGATATTTCAGGGAAGGGAATCGCTGGCGCGCTCTTGATGGCCAATTTGCAGGCAAACCTGCGCAGCCAGGTTGCAATCGCCCTCGATCAGCCTCAGCGTCTTTTGCGGTCGGTAAACCAGCTCTTCTACGACAATACGGCTGACAACTCTTATGCAACCTTGTTCTTTGCCGAATACAATCGGGAAACGCGGCGCTTGCGTTACGCCAATTGTGGGCACCCTTCCGCTCTTCTACTTCGGAGCGACGACTCTTTAGAAAGGCTCGAATCCACATCGACAGTGCTGGGGCTTTTTAACGGTTGGGACTGTTTGATGGAGGAATGTCAGCTCTTTGTTGGAGACACACTTGCGATTTATACCGACGGAGTAACTGAATCTTTCAATGGCCGAGGCGAGGAATTTGGAGAGCAGCGCCTGGTGGAATCCCTTCGGCGATGTCGCGAATTGTCTTCACGGGACCTGCTTCGGTCGATTGTCGATGACGTGCAGCAGTTTAGTCCCGAGGAACAGCACGATGACATCACTCTGATCGTCGCGAAATGCACAGAGGGCTAGTATTGGAGCTCAGGCCGGCGAGAGCCCGGCACTCTCGAAAACAACACATTTTCAAGTTACATGCCGCTTGATATCGCTTTCATCCAAGAGCAGCGCCCTCAAAATGCGATCCACTACTTTCCCGTTATCGGTTCTACGATGATTGAGGCGGCGCGGCTCGCGCTCGAGGGCAGTCCGCATGGCACGGTGGTTGTGGCGGACGAGCAAACTGCCGGAATCGGTCGCTTGGGGCGGCATTGGATTTCTGAAGCGGAGGCGGGCATCTACTGTTCGGTTCTGCTGCGCATTCCCATTTCGATGCGAGAGCTTCCGGTGGTAACGCTCGCGCTCGGATTGGCAACCGGAGAAGCGATTCAGCGCAAAACGAGGCTTGCTTGCGACCTGCGTTGGCCTAACGACGTTCTTGTCAACGAGCGGAAGGTAGCCGGCATACTGGCTCAGCTGCACGAATCGTCTATCGTAGCCGGCATCGGCATCAATGTGAATCAAAGTTCAATGCCCGACGATCTTCGGACTCCGGCAACCTCGCTGCGCATGGCGCTGAACCATGAGGTCGCTCGAGAACCGTTGCTGATCGCTCTACTCGAATGTCTGGACGAGTTCTGCGCGCTGCTGGTGGAACAAGGCTCGGGTGCAATTCTGCAGGCATTTGCGGCCGCGTCGAGCTATACGCTGCATCGCCGAATCGTATTTGAAGGCGACCGCGGGCAGGCTAAGGGCGTCACGGTAGGTCTGGACGACAATGGTTTCTTACGGGTGCGAGACGATTCGGGCCGGGTGCAAACCCTGTATGCAGGCAGCGTGCGGCCGGAAGCGCCATAGGCCAACCCGGCGAACATCATGCTTCTCGCTCTTGACGTGGGGAATTCGAACGTAACAATTGGAGCTTTCAATCGCAGTGAATTAGTAAAGCGTTGGCGACTGAGAACCATTCATGAACAAACGGCGGATGAATGGGGCGTTCTGATTCGCAATCTATTCTCTTTTGCCGGAGTCCCATTGACCGAGGTTGATGGCATCATCGTCGCGAGCGTTGTGCCTCCACTGAATGAAAGCCTCACCGCCATGGCGGAACGGTACTTCGATAAGCGGCCGGTCTTTGTGACACACGAAACCGATACTGGAATCGCTATCTGCTACGATAATCCGTTTGAAATCGGCGCCGACCGGATCGTGAATAGCGTTGCGGCATGGAATCGATTTCAAGCGCCCGCAGTGGTTGTCGATCTGGGTACTGCTATCACGTTCGACACAGTCAGCGGTAATGCCGAATATCTCGGAGGCATTATTTGCCCCGGAATCGCGATCTCGATCACAGCTCTTTTTTCGCGGACGGCGCGGCTGCCTATGATCGATTTCCAGGAACCTCGAGCGCTCATTGGGAAAAGCACCGTGGGAGGGATGCAATCCGGGTTTTTTTATGGGTTCACGGACATGATCGACGGATTGATCGACCGGCTGATTTCGGAGCTTGGGCCGGACACGAAGATTGTCGCTACGGGCGGCCAGGCGCGCATGATTGCCAAATCGTCGCGGCACATCAAAGATGTGGATGACGATATCACGCTCGACGGGCTGCGCATCATATGGCGGCGGATGCAGGGCGCATGAGCAATTTCGGTCCCGGCCCCCCGGTTGAGGAGGAATCCTGGCCGGCGAATTATTTCAACTACTTTACGGAGATCGAGGAGCGCTTCCGCGAGGCGCGCGGCACTTCTTTGTTCCTGTTATCGCCGCTTGACTGGGCGCTGATTGAAAGCTGGAAAAATTCTGGGGTACCGCTTGAGGCCGTCCTTAAAGGTATCGATGAGGCGTTTGAAAAGTGGCGCGCGCGAAAAATGAAGTGGCGCAAGGTGAACTCGCTCGCCTACTGCGCTCAAGCAGTGATGGAAGCGGCCCAACGTCTATCCGGGGCCGGGGCAGCAAAGGCGCGGCAGACCAGCGGCGCGCCGTTTCAAGCCTCGGAAATTGGCGAATATCTGAGACAAGCCGCAGACAGGATTCAATCTAACGAGCGGATGGTTTACCACGCGATTGCATCTTCGCTACAAGCACTCGCGGCGGAGGCTGAAAAGCACATGAACGATCTCGAGGACCTGGAGCGCCATTTGACCGCGCTCGAAGAGAAGATGGTAGCAATCGCGCGCAGCGTGATGAGCGAAGAAGATCTGCTCGAAATGCGCCGCCGGCTGGATGGCGAGCTCGCGCCTTATCGCGGGAAGATGACGGCCGCGCAGATTTCAATGCTCGAGCGGCGGTACCTCGATACCAGGCTGCTCGAAAAAGAGGGGCTTCCGCGCTTGAGTCTCTTTTACATGCGGTAGAAGTCACGAACAATGGCCAAGACAGGCAAAAGCGCCTGTCCCACTACTATTTTGTGGACCAGCCGATGAACTATAACTCACTGTATGAAGCATGAGGCAGTTGAACGCGCGCACGAGGCCGTCGCTACGGTTTATCGTGCCGAATCGCACCGCGTTCTCGCAACTCTTATCCGAGTGCTTGGCGATTTCGACCTCGCGGAGGAGGCGATGCACGATGCCTTTACCGCTGCAATCGAGCAGTGGCCGCGTGAAGGTATCCCCGCTAATGCGCGGGCGTGGTTGGTTTCTACTGGCCGTTTCAAGGCTATTGACGCTATGCGCAGGCGGACTCGTTTTGAGACGCTGGCTGCGGAGCTTCCTAAGCAAGTCGATTCGAGTACTACTTTTACCTTAGAAGACGAGGGTGTCGAAGATGACCGGCTCCGGTTAATCTTTACGTGCTGCCATCCAGCTCTACAGCAGGATGCTAAGGTGGCGCTGACACTGCGCGAAGTATGCGGTCTTACCACGGAAGAGATCGCGCGTGCCTTCCTTGTCCCCGCTCCTACAATTGCAAAGCGCATCGTGCGCGCCAAAGCCAAGATTCGAGACGCTCATATCCCTTACGAGGTGCCGTTAAAAGCTGAGCTGCCCGATCGTCTTGATGCGGTGCTCGAAGTAATCTATCTGGTGTTTACGGAAGGGTACTCCGCCTCGTCGGGTGACTCACTCACGCGGCCTGATCTTTCGGGCGAAGCGATACGCCTGGGACGCTTGCTGATGGAATTATTACCAGAGCCCGAGGCCGTGGGGCTCCTTGCCCTGATGTTGTTGCACGAATCAAGGCGGGACGCGCGTACGTCGCGAGAAGGCGAACTCATTCTACTCGAGGATCAGAACCGTTCTCTCTGGAACCAGGAATTGATAAGGGAGGGGCTGACGCTTGTGGAGCAGGCGCTGAGGTCACGGCGATTCGGCCCGTACACGCTCGAAGCGGCAATTGCGGCAGTACACGCTCAGGCGCCTACCGCCGCGATGACAGACTGGAGCGAGATTGTCGGACTATATGACGTGCTGCTGCGAGTAAATCCATCGTCCGTCATCGAGCTGAACCGCGCGGTGGCGCTGGCGATGCGCAGCGGCCCCGCGGCAGGCCTTGCCGTCATTGATGACATCCTCGCGCGAGGTGAATTAGAGAACTATTACCTCGCACACTCAGCGCGCGCGGATCTTTGCCGCCGGCTATCGAGGACAGCAGAAGCACGCAGCTCTTATGAGCGGGCTCTTGCCCTCGCGCGACAGGAGCCCGCACGGCGTTTTCTTGAAGGGCGGCTACGCGAGTTGGCGAACTGATCAGCTGACCATAAATCCACGGCCAGATCAGTCAGCTCTATGCCTTCTTTCGAAGAGCCGCAAAAGCCATTAATCCGACAGCCGCGCCGATGGATAATGCCGTTCCCCGGTGGCGATTCAGCCGGCTTTCGAAACTGCCTTTACTTGCACGCTCGTCGAATATACCGTGAGCGGCAAAGTCTCCGGGCACGGGCTGGAACAGATTGTCAACCCGATCGGGTAGAACGGCCTCGGAAGTTTGCTGACCATCATAGGCGTGTTTCGCGAGGTATCGATCGGCATAGGCTGGGGCAATCTTCTGGCCATAAATTGCTTTGACGGTTGGCCAAGCCACGTATAGCTCTCGGCGACGATGGCTTGCTGCCCATACGATAGCGCGCGCCGCCACCTCGGGTTGGAAGATGGGCGGCACTGGTTGTGGATGCCGCGGTAAACGAGTGCGGCACCAATCGAATTGCGGCGTGTTCATGGCCGGGAGATGCACGACTGTGATGTGCACGTTGCTGCGATCATGAAGCAGCTCGGAACGAATCGAGTCTGTAAACCCAACAATGGCATGCTTAGCGCCGCAATATGCCGATTGCAGCGGAATGGAACGATAGGCGAGTGCTGAGCCCACCTGCACGATAGCGCCGCGGTTGCGGGGCTTCATACGCTTGAGTGCGGCCATCGTTCCGTAGACCTGCCCGAGATAGGTGACTTCGGTGGCGCGCTTGAATTCATCGGGTGCGATTTCGAGAAACGGCGCAAAAATTGTCGTCATCGCATTGTTTACCCAAATGTCGATGGGCCCGAATTCCCGCTCAATCCGCTCAGCCGCGTCTTCCACCTGCCGGGCATCTGCTACATCCGCCGGCGCTACCAGCGCTTTTCCGCCGGCCTGCTCAACTTCGCGCTGGGCAGCCTCTAAGCGTTCACGCCCTCTTGCAATCAAACCGATATGCGCGTTTTGCCGTGCAAACTCTCTTACGACCGCGCGCCCGACGCCGGCCGACGCTCCCGTAACTACCACTACCTTCGCTTGGTTCGAATCTTTCATAGTGCTTTTCAGATGAAGCTTGTAGAAAAGCTCCGATTTTTTTGGACACCCAGCTGCCGTCAGGATTTGGACTTCTTCTTTGGGATTTTTGCGCCTGAGCGTCGCGCTTCACCAAGAGCAATGGCAACCGCTTGCTTACGGCTCTTCACTTTCTTCTTACCGCCGGACTTGAGGCTGCCGTGTTTGTACTCGCTCATTACCTTGTGGACTTTCTTCTTTCCCTTTGAACCTGTGGATTTAGCTGGCATTAGTAGCTACCTTAAATTCAAGCCGTGCATGTAACATGCCAAATTGCTTTTTCCTGCGCGATTTCCGTACCTGAGGCGCTTTAAGTCTGATCGGAAACCACAAGCTCATCCGCGAATCGTTGTAATAGTTTCCGGTGTTTGAAAAAATTAGCTCCTATCCTCAGCGGGGCGGCGAATCGCAATGCGCCAAAGTTGGCAACGGAATACGCCATGAATGCTTCTTATTTTAAGGGAGCAGGAATGCCAGAAAAGAAGACGACTGAGCGGGCCAAAAAGGATGAAGCCGAGGGCAAGGCTCCAAGCACTCAGGCCGGAGAGTTCGTACACGAGGAAATTGAACACATTCGGGAGGGGAAGCATGGAGCGCGATCGCCCCAACAGGCGATAGCGATTGGCCTTTCGAAGGCCCGGCGAGCTGGCGTGAAACTTCCGCCACCGCAACCAGGTTCAACTTCTGAAACTGTTCGCAAGCGCGCCAAGCGCGATCTGGAAAAAGGCCAGACCGGAAAGCGCGGGAAACCCGCTGCCAAACGTTCACAGGCGCGGCGTGAGGCATTGAAGCGTGAACCGCGATCGGCGGCTTCGAAATCAGCTCTCTCGAAGCAAGCGAAGCGTGCCGCTGCCCGCCGGCGGGCTCGATCCGCACGGTAATTGGGGCATTGCGGCTGCCCAAACGGATCGACGAACATGACAACCGCGAAATCAAACTCTCATCGCGTTTCGCACGCTGCGCGTACAGGTGATTTGTTTCGCGCCCTTAATTAATTCGCGCCATAATTCCTGTTATGGAATTGGTGATCCTGGGTCCTGAGGGTGAATCGAAGACCGTCCCGCTCGTCCCCCCAACCTTGTCTCTCGGCAGGTCCACCGAAAACGATCTTTCGTATCCAAACGATCCCTGGCTCTCGCGCAATCACCTACGCTTCGAGCGCCAGGAAAACGGCTGGACCGTTCGCGATTGCGAAAGCCGCAATGGCACCATCCTCAACCATCTGCCGCTGAAACAGTCACATCCTCTATCTGCCGGAGACCGCATTTACGCCGGCCACCTTACCATTGAAGTTCGGCTTGATGCCCCCGCGCCGACTCGCAACGTTGTCTCGTGGGGCACGAACGAGCCTCTCGATCAAAAGAAGACCGTCTTCACAAATCTAGAAAAGGTGCTCGGTCAAACCAGGGTCGTCAAAAAAGCGCGCCCCGATGATGTCACGCTGACTACCACGCGGGTCGTCGGAGCGCTCATACGGGCAGGCCAGGAGCTAGCGAGTCACCGGCCGCTCGAAAAGCTTTTCGAAGTGATTCTCGAGCTCGCGCTTTCCGCTGTCGATGCCGCCCGTGGCGTTATTTTAACTCTCGAAAAAGATGCCGATCTGAATGTTCGCGCGAAAAAGGGAGTGAACTTTACGATCAGCACGGCAGTTCGCGACCGGGTGATTCGCGACAAAATATCGCTCATGATCAGCGACGCCCAAATTGATGAGGCGTTCCGCGAACAGAAAAGCATTCTCATTCATAAGGTCCGCAGCATGATGGCCGTCCCTCTGCAGGCGGCAGACCGCGTGATCGGACTCATTTACGTCGATACCGGAAATTTGCTGAAGCCCTTCTCGCAAGAGGATCTTGATCTCCTTACCGTTATGGCGAACGTAGCCGCCATACGGATCGAACACGCCCGGCTTATTGAAGTTGAGCAGTCGGAAAGGCTGATGGAATCGGAACTGGCTTCGGCGAGTGAGATCCAGCGCGGCCTGCTTCCCACAGATAATCCGCAGTATGAAGGGTATGAAATTGCCGGGTTCAACCTTCCTTGCCATACCGTCGGCGGCGATTACTACGATTATTTGCCGTATCACGATGGACGGCTGGCGATCGTGGTAGGTGATGTCGCGGGCAAAGGGCTTTCCGCCTCTTTAATGATGTCAAGCCTTCAGGCTCAGGTTCACATGCTGGCTGAATCGAGTCCTGATCCAGGCGCCGCGCTTGCCGTTCTGAATCGTAATGTTGCAAAACGGTGCCCTCCCGGTAGGTTTATCACCTTCTTCTATGGCCTGCTTGATCCCTCGACTGGAAAGCTGCAGTACGCCAATGCCGGTCATAATCATCCGTTGCTGCTTCGCAAAGATGGCTCGACGTTTGAGCTGGTCGGGCATTCCATGGTCATGGGAATTCTCGACGATGTTTGCTATCAGACCTCTGAAATTGTTCTCGATTCCGGCGATATTCTTGTGCTGTTCAGCGACGGCGTGACCGAAGCGCGAGCTGGGGACAATACCGATGAGTTCGGGGCGGAGCGTTTGGCTGGATTCCTGGCCGCGAAGCGCACTATTTCGGCTCGGCAGATGATCGAGAGTCTGATGGCTTATGTCCGTGATTGGACCGCTCAAAGCGCGTTTGCCGATGACTTCACGATGGTTATCGTAAAGCGGAATTAGCCCTGCGCAGCGGGATTGCTTTTTTTGGCCAAGGGCGTCAAAATAGTGTTGGCGAATAAATGGCGAATCTGGCTTTTGCTCCCGCTTGTCAGCGTGCTTCCGATCTGGTTTTCAATCGTAGAACATCTCTCTATCCAGCTTTAACTATTCCCGGTATCTCACTTTGGAGACAGGGCTTGCAGCGTGGCGCAATCACTGAAATTATAGGCCGGCGATCTTCCGGCCGGACAGCCTGCTTGCTGCACGTCCTGGCGCAGGCAACGCAAAATGGTGAAATTTGCGCCTTGGTCGACGCCCACAATCAGTTCGATCCGGCTTCGGCGGAAAAAAGCGGCGTCCGGTTAAAACATCTGCTTTGGATTCGTTGCGGCCGCAACGTGGAGTATGCGATTCGCACTACCGATCTGCTTTTGCATGCCGGCGGCTTTGGTATTGTCGCGCTCGATCTTTGCGAAACGAACTATAAGCAGTTGAACAAAATACCGTTATCGTATTGGTTCCGGTTTCGGCGGGCGATTGAATCCACTCCTACCATTCTTTTAATTTCGACCGAATTTAAACAAGCTAAGTCTTGTTCTTTGAATGTATTGAATCTGAAGATAAAAGTTTCACATTGGGCTGGACTTCCTGGCTTTCGCCTTCTCCGTGGACGTACTGTCGTTACTTCTCTGGATAAACCGGCTCTTAAAAACACCGAGCCCATGCTGCTTGCGGGGTGAAATCGCATGTATGCTTGCTTGCATCTCCCCCCTTCTGCCGGAGGCTCGTCCCGGCGCGAAGACCTATTCCGCCTCGCCCTCGAGTTCTCTCCGGCTGTCGAGCAAACCTCCGACGATACGGTTGTGTTTTCGATAGCGGCACTAGAAAGGCTGTTCGGTACGCCCTATCGGCTGGCTTCAGAAATCAGCCGGTACGGATATGAACGAAGGTTAAACGCGAATCTTGCTATTGCAGCTAACCCTGATACTGCTGTTTTAGTTGCGCGGCATTTATCAGGTGTTACTTTTGTTGCGCCTGGGCGCGAAGCCGATCGATTGGGTTCGTTTGTTCTTTCTGAATTCCAGCACAATGACGCTCTCGATCCCGCTTTGCTCGAACTTCTCGATCGCTGGGGAGTAAAGAGTTTTGGGGATCTGGCCGCTCTACCCGAAAAGGGGGTGGTCGAGCGGTTGGGCGCTCCGGGTTTGTATCTTCGCAATCTGGCTCTTGGCCGGATTCATCGGCCGCTTCGCATTGTGGCGGAAGAAACGAAATACGAAGAGCAGGTTCAGCTCGATTATCCGGTGGATAGCTTCGAGCCGCTGTTGTTTCTGTTTGGGCGTACGCTGAGCAGCTTATGTAAAAAGCTTCGCTCTCAATCGCAGGCTGCTCGTGTATTGGACGTCCAGTTGTTTTTAAGTGCCGAGACGAGTTTCGGCACAAGCGGGGCTGAAGGCCCCGCGCGGGCTAAAGCCCACCCTCCGGCCTGCTTTGGATGCCGGCTCGAGTTTCCAGTTCCGCTTGACGATAGCCGGTCTATGTTGAAGATTTTGCAGCTTCACCTGGAGCGTCATGGCCCGCAAGCTCCGGTTACTGGGTTCGTTTTGCAACTGGACCCAGTAGATCCGCGGCGGGTGCAAGGCGGCCTTTTTTTGCCTCCTACGCCCGCGCCAGACAAACTGCAAATTACGATCGCGCGCATTGCGGGAATGGTGGGCGAGGAAAATGTGGGGTCGCCGGAACTGATGGACACCCACCGTCCCGATGCGTTCTGTTTACGGCCGCTGATTGCCGATACTCTTCCTGCGCGGTTTGAAGCGAGCGCCGGTTCATCTTTGAAGCTGGCGCTTCGCATATTCCGGCCTGCTCTTTCTGCCCGTGTACGAATCTTGCACGCAAGGCCAAAGGAAGTGATTGCGTCAGGGGTGGAAGGAAAAGTTGTCGAAGCCGCTGGCCCCTGGCGCACTTCGGGAGATTGGTGGACGGAATCTCCATGGGCGCGGGATGAATGGGATGTGGAATTGAGCGACGGCGCGTTGTACCGGATTTATTGCGAATCGAAAACCATGGACTGGTATGTGCAAGCGGTGTATGACTGATGGCCCCGGCGAAATACATTGAGCTGCATGCTCGCTCGGCTTTCTCGTTTCTCGAAGGTTCCTCTTTGCCCGAGGATTTAATCGAGCAGTGCGCTGCATTTAGCCAGCCGGCCATGGCGCTACTCGATGCGCATGGTGTTTATGGATGCCCTCGCTTTCACATGGCCGCTAAAAAGGTGGGCATAAAAGCTCACATTGGCGCGGAAGTGGGCTCGACCATGGGCGGGCATATCGCATTGCTTACGGAAAGCCGCGCAGGGTATCAGAATCTCTGCCAACTGATTACGCGAACGAAATTGCGCGGGCCTAAACCAGGGAAGGTTGAGAATCCGATGGCCTCGGCCGAAGAATTTGCCGCATTTGCGCCGGGGTTGGTGTGCCTGACGGGCGGCGATGAAGGAATCCTGGCGCCCATTTTTCGGGAGTATGAAGGAGCAGCGGCCGCCGAGCGGATACAGAAACGGCTAGAGCAGTTGATCCACATATTCGGCGATGGAAACGTATATGTGGAATTGCAACGCCATTACCGCCGCGATCAGGAAGCACGCAATCAGGCGTTAGTGGATGTAGCCCGCAGCCTGAATCTGCCGTTGCTCGCGACCAACGGAGTGTCGCATGCAACTAAGGATCGGAGGCCCTTGCTCGACATACTGACCTGCACGAAGCACAAAACCAATATTCAGGGAGCAGGGAAGCTGTTGAGCTTCAACAGCGAGCGGCATGTAAAAAGCCCGGAAGAAATGTGGCGATTGTTTGCCGATCTCCCCGAAGCGATCGCTGAAACAGTTGAGCTGAGCCAACGGCTGGAATTCACGCTAGAAGATCTTGGTTACGAGTTTCCCCGTTATCCCGTGCCTGAAGGCCAGACAGAATCCGATTTTTTGCGGAGAGAAGCAATCGAGGGCGCGCGGCGGCGGTACGGTGCTTATGCAGGCAAGGTAAAGAAACAAATCGAGCACGAGTTGGCGCTGATCGGGAAATTGAAGCTTGAAGGCTATTTCCTGATTGTCTGGGACATTGTCGAGTATTGCCGCAGGCAGGGGATTTTGGTGCAAGGCCGTGGCTCGGCCGCTAATAGCGCCGTCTGCTACTCGCTCGGCATTACCGCGGTGGATGCGGTCGGCATGGATCTTTTATTCGAGCGGTTTCTCTCGGAAGAGCGTGGTGAGTGGCCGGATATCGATCTCGATCTTCCGAGCGGCGACGATCGCGAAAAAGCAATTCAATATGTCTACGAGCGATACGGGCAGCTCGGCGCGGCCATGACCGCCAACGTGATTACCTACCGTGGCCGCTCGGCGGTGCGCGATGTGGGCAAAGCGCTTGGTTTTAGCGAGGGAGAATTGAAGCGGCTTTCGAGCCTGATGGGCCGCTTTGAATGGACGGACCCCAAAGACACGATGGAGCGCCGCTTCCGCATTGCGGAAATGCCGCTCGAGGATCCGCGCATTGCCCGATTTTTTGAGCTGACAAACCAGATTCTCGATCTGCCTCGCCACTTGGGCCAGCATTCGGGCGGTTTGGTAATCTGCCAGGGGCAGCTTGATCGTGTGGTTCCGCTTGAACCTGCGACGATGCCAGGGCGCAGGGTTGTGCAGTGGGATAAAGACGATTGCGCCGATCTGAAAATTATCAAAGTCGATTTGCTGGGGCTTGGCATGATGGCTGTTCTCGACGAGACCATCAAGCGGATTCGCGAATCGTACGGAAAAGAAGTGAATTTGGCTCATCTGCCGCAGGACGATCCGAAAGTGTATGAGGCTTTGCAGAAAGCCGATACTATCGGGCTGTTTCAAGTAGAAAGCCGGGCGCAAATGTCGTGTCTTCCGCGTATGAAACCGGCGCGGTTTTATGACATCGTTGTGCAAGTGGCGATCATTCGTCCGGGTCCGATTGTTGGCCACATGCTTCATCCGTATCTGCGGCGAAGGCAAGGACTCGAAGATCCCGTTTCGCTCCATCCAAAGCTCGAGCCTGTGCTGGAGCGCACTTTAGGCGTGCCGCTGTTTCAAGAACAATTGATCCGCATGGCGATGATTGCGGCGGGTTTCACTGGAGGGCAAGCAGAAGAGCTGCGGAGGGCCATGGGGTTCAAACGTTCGGAAAAACGGATGCGCGATATCGAGGAAAAACTTCGCGATGGCATGGAGCGCAACGGCATTACGGGTGAAACGCAGGACAGAATTGTGGAATCCATCACAGCTTTCGCGTTGTACGGCTTTCCCGAATCGCATGCCGCCAGTTTTGCGCTCCTCGCCTATGCCAGCGCGTATTTGAAATGTCACTACCTGGCGGCGTTCACGGCATCCATTCTGAATCAGCAGCCGATGGGTTTCTACCATCCCTCCACTTTGGTAAAAGACGCGCAACGCCACGGCCAGCGCTTTCGGCCGGTGGACGTACAAAAATCGAGCGCATGCTGCACGATTGAAACGGAAGCAACGGCGGAGGGGCCGGTTCATTATGTGCGGATGGGTTTGAACTATGTCAAAGGGCTGCGTGCGTCCACGGCGCAAGATATTGCCGCGGCGCGGGTGGCCTGCCCGTTTCTATCGCTCCGCGACCTG
>JBAUZG010000064.1:0-31978 GCA_049585195.1 Bryobacteraceae bacterium
TCAGTTCGTCAGATATTGAGCGTGTGAAACAGGCTTTGGTCCGGGCCGGAATGGACGGTGTTTATCTGCCGGGTACCGATCGGCCCAGCGCGTTTCGGGACCTACTTCTCGCCCGCGACCCGCGCGAGTTCTATGCCACTTACCCATTCGACGTGCGGCCCATCACCGACAACCGTCCCTTCTTTTTCTATACTGTTCAACCCCGGGATGTGTGGCATTTCCTGACGAGCGCGTCGAGCAAAAGCGAGGATTACAAGATCAACACGGCCGTTCCGCTGCTTTTCGGCCTAGTATTTGTGAGCTTTGTTGCGACGCTCATCGTACTGGCGCTTCCGCCAGTCGTTCTGGGACACCGTCTTCCCGTAGAAGCCGGCGCCATTCCTTCACTCATTTACTTTCTTTGTATCGGCGCGGGTTACATTCTGATACAGGTCGCTCTCATCCAAAAATTCATTTTGTTTCTCGGTCATCCGACCTACGCGCTGACGGTTATCATCTTTTCCATGCTGGTTTCAAGCGGCCTAGGCAGCTTCGTGAGCCGCCGGTTGGTTCAGCAAGCAATGCCCCGGCTAGTAGGTGTGCTTTTGTTTATCGCGGGCGGGGTGGCCCTGCTCTCGCTGGTTGTCACGCCGGTCACCGAGGATGGAGTCGCGCTTCCTTTTGCCGTAAAGGTCGCGGTATCTGTGTTGCTGATCGCTCCACTTGGATTTGCGATGGGCATGCCTTTTCCGTCCGGTCTCAAGCGGCTCGAAAACGTGCTGCCTCAAACCATCCGCTGGGCTTGGTCCGTCAATGCGGCGTCGAGCGTGCTGGGCTCGGCCGGGGCGGTCGTTTTGGCGATATACTGCGGATTATCGGACACTCTTCTCATCGGAGGGTTACTTTATTTGGCTGCCTTGCTGGCCGCATTGCTATCGCCCCTCGGAAAAAAATACACGATTGCAAGTGCTGTCATGTAGTTTTCCGAGTATAATTCCAACGATTTGGGACTTTGGTATATGTCGTGCCCCAAAAAAGAGTCCTAGTGAAAGGATTGACAAAAATGAAGCCATCTCTCGCCGTACTGCCCCTGGCTTTGGCATGTCTACTGTGGGGCCAGGAACAGAACCCCACGCAGAACGTGCCCAGTCAAAATCCGCAGAACCCGACCAACCCCATTTTCCGCGTTCAGGTGGTCTCCCGGACGATTACGGCGGTCAGCTACCGCAACCGCAGCGGCTGGACAAAGATCGATTTCCAGGGAACCGCGCTCGCTCCGAGGGCCAAAGGTAATGCGCAGGTCAACAGCCGCAAAGGATATATCCAGGTAAAGGCGTCCGTAAGAGGACTGCCTCCGGCTGTAGGTTTTGGAAGTGAATATTTGACTTACGTTCTTTGGGCCATTACCCCGGATGGACGTCCTAAAAACCTCGGGGAACTGTTGGTAAACAAGAATGGCGATGCCGATGTCGACGTAACTACCGACTTGCAGTCTTTCGGTCTGATTGTTACGGCCGAGCCGTATTTCGCCGTTACACAGCCCAGCGATGTGGTCGTAATGGAGAATATTCTCCGCAATAGCACGGTTGGCAAATCGGAAGAGGTCGACGCCAAGTATGAGCTGATGCCGCGCGGTATGTACGTGGCGAAGATGGGATCTTCTCCCACGTTCAGTCTGGAAAAGAATGTGCCGCTCGAGCTCTATGAGGCTCGGAACGCAGTCGCTCTTGCCCGTGGCGAAGGCGCCGACAAGCTTGCGCCTGACGTTTTCCAAAACGCCCAGAGTCTGCTGCAACAGGCCGAAGACTATCAGACGCGAAAAAAAGGATCGAATCCGGTCATAACCACCGCGCGGGAAGCTGCGCAAAAGGCTGAGGATTCGCGTTTGATTTCGCTGCGCCGCGAGCGCGAAATCGCAATGCAGAACGCCAAGGATGCCGCCACGAAGTCCAAGGCTGCGGCGGAAGCGGCAGCCCACCAGCAGGCTTTAGCGGAGCAGCAGGCGCAAGAGGATTCCCAGCGCCGCGCCGAAGCTGAGAAGGCGGAGGCCGAAGCGAATGCCGCCCGCACCCAGGCTGCTCTTGAAGCCGCTAAAGCAAAGCAATCCGCCGAAGAGGCGGAGCGTCTACGCGCGCAGGCCGATCAAGAGCGTAATGCCATGAAGCAACAGCTTCAACAGCAGTTGAATGCCGTTCTCGAAACTCGCGAAACCGCGCGTGGTCTTATTATGAACATGTCGGACGTACTGTTTGATTTCGGCAAGTACACGCTCAAGCCGGAAGCTCGCGAGAAGCTGGCGAAGGTTTCAGGAATCATCCTGTCCCACCCTGGCCTGACGCTCCAGGTGGAAGGCTATACCGATAACGTGGGCAGCGAGGAATTCAACCAGAAGCTTTCGGAGCAGCGCGCCGATGGGGTTCGCGACTATTTGATCTCGCAGGGGATCTCAGACAGTGCGGTGTCGGCGAGAGGAATGGGAGAAAGTAATCCAATCGCTCCGAACGACACGCCACAAGGGCGACAGAAGAATAGACGCGTGCAAATCGTAGTCGCCGGAGCTCCGCTCGGAACTCCGCCGGGCGGTCAACCCACCGCTGCGCCACCGCCGCAAGGTCCGTCTGGAACGCTCGCCCCGCCGCGGCCAACGGCACCGCCTCAGTAAACGCGCACGCACTATCGGGAATGGTCCGGTGTGTTTTCTCTGTCGATGAGAAAAAAGACGAACGCGGGGCTTCCATGACCGTCGCGAATCAACGTCGACCGGGTCTTTGTGAGGCCGAACGAGCGGATGCGCTCTTCGAGGTAAGTTTGGGCCGGTTTGAAGATCGATCGTACTTCAACGTGAGAAACGACACCGCAAGCGGGAGCCTTGCAGTTCAGGAAGCGGTCCTGATCGAAGCGTCCACTGGATAATTCGAAGCTCTCGTCGACGACGGACACTCGATTAGCGGTTCTAATCGCGACGACGTTGGCGATACCCCAATCGGCAGTCAGCACCCGCTTCACTCCGGTCCGAATCAGCATGTCCGATAGGGGTGCATCGGCATCCGTCCAGGGGATCGTGTGGCTGTAGGCTGAGAGGTTTTCCTTCGTCGCTTTCATGGCTGCGAGTCCTCTGACACAGACCATCGCTGCTATGACCAGAACGGCTGGCTTGACGAAGCGGATGCGCGCCTGAGCAAAGGTTGCGAAGCTGAGAGCGAGCGCACAATACAGAAAAAGCCAGATCAGAACAACGTGGTGCATCGAGCCGCCCGCGTTGACCGTGATTGCTTGCTGAAGCCAAGCGATGCACGCCGACAATATGAAAAATGACAGCCACTTCCGCTGAGATTCTGTCGAGAAGATCGCACCAAGAGGCAAAGCGATCAGTATCGTGTAAAAACGCCACGAAGATGCCGACGCCATGCGCTGCATACCCTTCATAGGTTGAAAGCTTGGATCGCACCACTCGGTTTCGGCCTTGATTCCATCGAGCGCGTCGGCCAGATACTTTCCTTTTGACGCCAAATCGCGGAAGGTGAATTCCGTGTCCTCGGCGAAAGTCGAGCCGTTCGTTACAAGGTTGAAATAGATAAGCGGACATGCTCCGACGACAAGGCCGAGCGCCGCCAGGCTGGCCGGTTTCGGGCGGCACGCACGCAACGCCGCTCGCCCGTTCACAATCGCCACTGCAATCGCCATCGCCGAGAGGTTCCAGATGAATAGTGCCTTGTCCCAGAGAGCAAGGCCAAATACCATGCCGGCTAAGAACAGCAGCCAGTTCCTTCCGGCGCGCCACCACTCGGCAATCAGAAACAATCCGCCCGCCAGCAGCAGATTCTGGAGCACAACGGGACCCCAATCGAACACTGCGGTAAATAGAAACGTGATATCGGTGGCAAGCAGCCACAGAACGAGCAGGCCCGCCGTTTTGCCTGCGATCCGCCATACGAAGAAACTGCCGATCAGTATGGTTCCTATCGAGAGCAGAAGCGACGGAACTCGCAGCATCCACTCGCTCACACCCATCGAATGAAAGATCGGCGCGTAGAGCCAGCTCTTAAGGGCTCCCAGGTACGGCATCAACATCAGGGGCAAGGTGTGGCCGAATAGGGAACACCACGACGGGGCGGCGCGGGGATGCCAAAGATCGTACACGAACATTACTTCGTCGCTCTGGAACCCGGCTTTGCTCGTGAAGCTCAAGCCTGCGCCGAGGAACAGAAGCAGAACTGGAAGTGAGATCGCCAGGCCGAAGTAGGCTCTGCGCATTTCCTAAGCGGGCACAACCGGCGAGCCTGGCGACCCGGGTGAGGCCGGCTCGAGTAATCGGCGAGCTTCTTCGTTAAAAAGCACCCACAGGCCATACACACCGAGCGCCGTTCCAATAGGGAACGTGAACAGATGGAGTATGGAGACCACAATCATCAGGATGCGAGACCAGCTTTTCATCTTCAGCAGGCCGATTCCACCGATGAACGCCGGAAGAGACACGCAGCAAATGAGAAGAACTATGCCCACCCCGATCAGCGCCATGAACGGCGCGGCAAGTAAACTGTCGTTGCTATCTGGCCATCCGACACCGACCACGCCAAAGAAAGCCGCGAGACCGCCGAACGCCACGAGCACCACCAAACCCAGCGCAATGCTCGCCGAACTCCAGACCAGATTCAGAATCCCCAACAGCTTGATGTGATCTCTCATCGAAGGATGTTAACCTTCAATCAAGCTTACCCGACGGCAAGCAGGCTGAATGCCTTGCCGGCTCCGGTTTATTCGCTACCGCAAAGCCGCAGGACCATCCACTGCTCGTCGACGTATTCATCTCCGACCTTCAGCGAGTCGCGCTCGAGCGCGAAGCTCTCGAAGCCAATAGAGCGGTACAACCGTTGTGCCGACTCTTGAGTCGTAGTAACGGCGATGTTGATCTGACGGACATCGACGTGTGCCTTTAGGCGATTGAGGGCCGCCTGAAGCAATGCCTTCCCCACGCCTCTCCCGCGATGCGACGGCGTAACATATACGCCCCAGATGAAGCCTTTGTGCCTCGTTTTCAAACACGTTTCGCGATAGAAGCCCACGGTGCCAATTAAATGTTCGTTATCGAAAGCCCCTAGAACGAAGCCGCCATTTTCCACCGGCCGGAGGCGCGCCGCCGTCTCTTCCAGCGTTAGGCGACGATGTTCTTCGGCGGACGACGAAAAGGCGCGCGGGTCGGTTTCGAGCGCTTCCAATCTGAAGCTCCAAAATGCTTGCGCGTCGGCTTCTGTCAATAGCCGTATCTGCATCTGGTTCGCAAGTCTAGCAAGAGGAATGTGGAGTGAAGCGTGCTAGCGTATCGAGAATACGCTCCTGACCGGCGCGGGCGGGTCTGTGTGCTTAAGCGCGCGCCAAAGAATAGTGTTCAACGTATTGTCATCTACTTCATCGGCTTCCGAGAAATCCAGTTTCGCCGAGTCCTCCGCCCCGCGACCGTTCCCCGGATTGCGCGTCGTCAGCGAAATGCGCGGATCTTCCGCCTTGAATGGCGCGAGGTCTGGCTTGAGCGCGAAACTTCCAAACATGGTGACGGATGCCGCGTCGAATTGGGTCATCGGATGCAAACCCAGGATGCCTTCGATCGTTCGCAGCATTCCCGTCTGGTTGTACATCGTCGAATCGACTACTCCACGCCGCGTATACGGCGAGATGACTAAGGCCGGCGCGCGATGAGAATCGACGTGATCGGGGCCATTTTGCGAATCGTCCTCCATGACAAAAATCGCGGTCGAGGCCCAAAATTTGCTCAATGATACGCCCTCAACCAGCTTTCCAAGCGCATAGTCGTTGTCGGCGACCGCCGATAAGGGAGCTATTTTGCCGCTTGCCAGTCCGGAAGTATGATTGTTTCCCAAGCGGACAATCGAAAGCTGCGGAGCGTCGCCCTTCTCTTCAAAACCCTTCCATTCGCGCAGAAATTCCGAGGCACGGTCTACATCCGGGTAGTTGAGATCGAAACCGCGATAATTCACGTCCGTGTACGGCGCGAGCGCTGGATCTTTGACCTCCTTCACCTCGCGACCGTTCTGAACCTGGCTCAACGGTAAATTTGTAACCCATTCTCCATATGACCGGACCGAAACACCCGCCGATAGCGCATTCGTCCAGATATAGCCGGCAGGAGGCAGGTTGGCCGGCTCACCGCCCTCATAATCGTACGTATTACGGCGCTTCGCATAGCTATTGGGCCACATCTTCACGGTGAAATCAGGAGCAATCGCTGCGGATGCCCAATTATGTCCCTCTGCGCTGACGTCCGCATTTTCATAGAAATTATCGTAAAGTACATACTCTGTTGCTAACTTATGTTGATTCGGCGTTATGTTCTCACCAAACAGATTCAAAGACTTATCGCCATTACCTTTCGGCATATCGCCAAAAACCTGATCGTAAGTTCGATTCTCCTTGATGATGTAAATCACATGCTGGATAGGAGAAGGATGGTCCTGACTCTTCACGAAAGCGTCTATATTGCCCCCGCGAAATTTCTCCCGCAATTCGTCCGACTTATAGGGCGATCCTGCGTAGACAGTCTCCGAGTAACTTCGAAGACTTTGATCGTCGAATGGAGGAACAAGCTGTACGGTCCCACGCTGGATATGCCCGACATATTGAATAGCTGACGACCCATGATAAGCTTGCTCCGGGCGCAGAGTCGGATTGGGCCCTTTCGGGTTCGCGTAGCTCCCCCGTCCCTTCCCGTTCAAGATGACCAGCGTTCCGCCGGCCGTGGGCAGTGCTGCCGTAGGGTACCATCCCGTCGGGATGAACCCTAAGATACGCGATGGCGCTTCCGAAATATCCACAACAGCAACCGCATTAGCGTCCGAACAAACGATAAACAGTCGCTTCCCCTCCTTATCCATTGCGAGAGCGGAGGGAGTCATACCCAGAGGCTGAAGTGGTGTGATTGCCGTATTAATTGCTTCCAGCCGTCTGAATTCGCCATCGGAAGTTACGCCGAACGAATAAGTGCTGTTCGTGTTCGCCGCCGTCACAAACAGTCGCGCGGCGTATTGGGGCTGGTTTGATTCTTCAGTGGGCGCGGGCTTGTTCAACCAAATCATATCGGTTGGGTGTGCACCGACTCGGATGGCTCCGGTTTGATTGCCGCTAATCGCATCGTAGCGGTAAACCATCGCGTCCGCCCAGCTTGAAACGAGCAGCGATTGACGATCGCCTGTCATCAGTATTCGGTAAGGACGGCGCCCGCACTTCCAGCGATCAATCAGCCGCCCCGACTGCAGATTGATAACTGCAATTCGATCTTCGAACAGGTCAGCCGCGTAAAGTAAATGTCCATCACGCGAGACGGCAACATCGCCGATGAAGCTGTGGCCCGGATGCTCAAGATCGTTTACGGCGACGAATTCCCTCCCCATTGATAGCTGACCCGTTTGCGAATCGAAATGGAGCTCGTACACGCGGGCTTTCGAACCGCCGCCCACGTACACATCTCGGTCGTCTGTGCCGAACGAAAGCCCAAACCATGCGTCGGGAAGCGGTGTTCGGTGTAATTCCTGCTGCCGGGCGGTATCGATCACGCTGATCGAAGGAGGATTGTACCCGCCATTTAGCACAAGCAGATACTTGCCGTTGGCTGAAAGCGCGCATCTCATCGGAAATGTATCGACATCGACCTGCTGGCCCGCGGGGTGGATGATCCAACCGCTGTCCAGAAGAAATCCGCCGTCTGGCAACGGCCCGACGCGAACAGCCGGACCCGGCTGCGAGATCAGGTAGACGGAAGAAAGGATGATTGCAATGGCAAGGCCGAGTCTCACGTAATTTTCCTTGTGGGAGGAGAAGTTTTGCGCGGCACGCTGAAAGCAGCCATCATAACCCGCCAAGGTGAATTTTTGATTTCGGGATCAGCCGCCAATGGAATACATCGGCCGTCGCGGAGCCACAAAAGCGGAACTGTTGATTTGATGACCAGCCCATTTTTGCCACACAGTCGACCGGATCGCCGATTCCAGTTCGGAATGTTTTTCAGCCTCGAGCAGCGCTGTTACATCTGTTTCTTCACGAGCAAAGAGACAATACCGGAGCTTGCCGTCCGCCGTCAGGCGCAGGCGGTTACAATTCAAGCAAAACGGCCGGCTGACCGAAGCGATAACGCCCACTCGCCCACGGCCATCGGAAAACTCATACTCCGTGGCTGGAGCGCGCGGGTCGGCGTCTGGCACGGCGATAAGCGGGCCAAATGCGGACGATAACCTCTCCAGAATCTCGTCCGCGAGCAGCACCTTCTCTCGCGACCACAAATGCTGCGCGTCGAGCGGCATGAACTCTATATAGCGGATCTCGAGGTTCCTCTCGCGCGCGAAACGCGCCAGTGGAACAATGTCCGCTTCGCTCAGATCCCGAATTGCAACCGCGTTCAGCTTAATCGAGTGGAAACCGGCCTTAATCGCTTCTTCAATGCCGGCAACGACGCGATCGAGGTCGTCCCGTCGCGAAATCTCGCGGAACCGGCCGCGATCGAGCGTATCCAAATGGATATTCAACCTTCGCAGCCCGGCATCGTGCAGAGCGCGCGCAAACCGTGAAAGCAGGACGGCATTCGTGGTTAGGGCCAGATCCTCGAGGCCACATCCGCACAGTCGCGCGATAAGGTCGGGAAGATTCCGCCGTAGCAGCGGCTCGCCTCCCGTTAATCGGACTTTTCGAATCCCCAGCTCTTGCGCGGCCTGAACGAAACGAACAATCTGATCGAACGTCAGAATCCGCTTCACCGGAGCAAAATCGCTTGCATCCTCCGGCATGCAATAAAAACATCGGATATTGCAACGGTCGGTAACGCTGATGCGCAGGCTGTCGTGAATCCGCCCATAGGTGTCAACGAGCGCACCGCTCCCCGGCGCCGCTGTTGGCGCTGGAGGTGGGACCAATTGAATAAGGTCGGACACCCGAAGCACGGCCTATCGCACCGCCAGCATGCGTTCGAGCGGCGCTAAGGCGCGTTCCATAAGGTCCTGCGCCAGTTCGACACGCGGCTCGAGATTCTCCAGGCACGCAAGCAGTTTCTCAAGCGTGTTTTTCCGCATGTACGGACATTCACTGCAGTTGCAATTCTCGTTCGCGACAAAGTAGAACTTTTTGTGTGGTGCAAGCTTATGCAGAGAGTGCGACACACCGCTCTCTGTCATAACGATAAATTCTTCCGCGCTCTGGCTCGTGCACCAATTAATGATTGCGGTCGTCGAGCCGATGAAATCCGCCATCCGAAGCACATCTTCGGGACATTCCGGATGAGCAGCCACCAACGCGTGCGGATGCTCACTTCGCGCCGCCACCAGGCGTCGCGCTGGAAATGTCGCATGCACAATACAGGCTCCCTGCCAGATCTTCATGTTCTCGCGGCCGGTTTGCCTCCTTACGTAATTCCCCAGGTTGATGTCCGGGAGAAAGAGAATCGGCTTATCAGCCGGTATCGAGTTGACCACGGCCACCGCGTTGCGCGATGTACATAGAATGTCGCTCTCCGCCTTCACTTCCACGGAAGTGTTGATATAGCTGACGATAACGTGATCCGGATGACGCCTCTTGAATTCTCGAACCTGTTCAACCGGGCAGCTATCTACGAGACTGCAGCCCGCGTCGGCGTCGGGTATGACGACAATCTTTGAAGGATTCAATACCTTCGCCGTCTCCGCCATGAAATACACGCCGCAGAACGCGATAACATCCCCATCGAACTGCTTGGCCCTCCGCGAGAGCTCGAGGCTGTCCCCGATCGCATCAGCCAATTCCTGGATCTCCGAATCCTGGTAATGATGTGCAAGGATTATGGCCTTGCGCTGCTGCTTCAGTTCATGAATCTCTTCCGAAATTGTGGGGGTGCTCAGCATAACCGGGGGGCGGTACTTAAATTTTAGCAATCCGGGAAACTGGGGCAGGACTCTTCCGGCGAATAAAAATTGCGAAACTTTGAAATCTTCGTGTAGTCTTAGAGGTATATAGTGCAGGCAACCTCCGAGTCTGCACCCACCCGGGGAGCCGGCCGCGCGAGAGACGGTCTGGCTCCCAAAATTTTGTACTAAATTACACAGTTGCCGGGTCAGGCCAATGTTTCGTCGATGAGGCTGAAAAACTCGTCAATATCAGCCTTACGTGTGTGAATATGCGTCGACAGGCGGACCCGCTCGCCCTCCACGACCCAGATTTTCTTTGCTTTGCAAACACTCCAGAGCTTTTCCGGATTGCCTTGTTTGAAGCGCATTGTAACCAGTGACCCGTACATGCTGTCGTTCTGCGGTGTGAGCAACTCCACATGCCGGCAGTCTGCGGCCTTCGCGTAGGTGTACTGGGCGAGCGAGTGTATTCGTTTGTAAATTCGATCGGGACCAAGTTGCCGAGAAAAACGCAATCCTGCCATCATTCCTTCGAAGATAGCCCGATTGTTAGTGCCTACCATCATGAACCGCGCGGCGCCTAGATCCTGTTGATCCCAGCGTGCAGTTACAATTGTCGGCCAGAGTTTTCGCAAATTCTCCTCCCGTATATACAGGAGACCGCTGCCAGCGGGCGCAAACAACCACTTATGCGGGCTGCCCACAAAGTAATCACAACCTAGTTCATCCAGACGGAGTGGAATTTGTCCGGTCACATGAGCGCCGTCCACAACCGAGATAATTCCCTTCGCGCGAGCAGCGGCGCAAATGTCTTTCATCGGAGTAACCAGTCCGGTGGTTGTCGTGATTCCGCTGAAGCTAACCACTCTGGTTTTGGGGCCAAGCGCTCCTACAACAAGGCCGGCAACTTCTTCAGAACTCTTGGGCGGAAGCGGAATCTTAACTTCGCGCACCACAATTCCTTCGCGCGCTTGCCGCGCGAGCCATGGGCACCGTCCGCTCGGGTGCTCCTGATCGGTGAAAACAACTTCGTCGCCCGGTTTCAGATCAAGACCCGCCGCAATCGTACTCATGGCTTCTGTTGCGTTGTGCGTGAAGGCCAGTTCTTCCTTCTTGCAGCCAACGAATTGGGCCATCTCAGCCCGATAATCATCCAGAGTCTCGTAGCCCCATCTCGGATACTCTTCGACCATTAACGCCGCGGACCGTTCGAGATAATCGGTGACGGCCGCAAGCACAGGACGCGGAGCGATGCCCAAGCTGCCGTTGTTCAAAAAGACTCGCCACGTGGGGAGATAAAACTGTTCCTCTCTAACTTGGAGCCAATATTTTTCCGGGTCAGATGCAAATAGATCGTTGCCGGGTAGAGGCTTCGGCGCCTGATCTGCCCATGCTCTGCTCACTCCGAACAGAGCGGCTGCGGTAGCGGCGCCGCGAAACAAATCACGGCGATGAAGGAGAGAAGACATCGTAATGGTTCTCCAGAAATTTTAGGAATGGCTTAGTGTAGCGCGTTCGCCGCAACGGTTTCAGGCGGGCAAGTAATTCTTAAGCGGCAGGAAAAAACTTTCAATGAACGAAACTGCGATTTCAGTTGCGCTCTTAGTATCGCCATCCACCACGGGATTTACGACTCGCACAAGCGAGGTATCGCTGCGGCGATACCGGATGGAATCGAGGATGGTGAAAATTTTTGCGCGGTACTCGCTCGCAATCACGCGATTATGCGCCTGGTACCAATACAATACAAGGCTTTCCGCCTGGTCCCGGCTCACGACGTAGCGGTTGATCGTTATCGTCTGACCTTCCCCCGGGACATTTACACGAAGCGTTCCCGCCTCGTTCGCAGCCCATCCGCTGCCGGGCAAGCAGTTCTTTGGCGAATGGGGCGTCTTGCCGGTGCGCTGCGTAGAGAAGTAAGCGACGAATAAATCGACTGACTGCCCGGTCTGCCGGTTCTCATAGACGCGCGAGAGCGTGTCGTCAGCTTTAAGAATGTCGAGAGTTTCCTTGTCGAGCGGCTCCTCTCGCACTGGAACCCAGGCCGAAGAGGGAAGCGAAAATTCAGCCAGAGGTTTCGAAACGGGAATGTGTTCGCCGCCCGAGAATCCATAGAAAACGGCTGCCTGCGTAAGCAGTACGAAAGTCAGAACCTTAGGCGCGTGTTTCTCGAAGTAATTGGCCATCGTTTAGTCCTCTTAAAGGCGGCGCGAGGAACGCACAGCCACGGCTGAGATCAAGCGGTGAACGCAAACCAGGGCCAATAGAGCCACGACGAACACGAGAAGGCCTTCCACCTCGTGGTAGACACCCTGTGCCAGCGTTGTGTCGAATTGGGTGAGCAAGCCCGTAATGGCAACGCGCATTGCATTTGCCGCGATCGCGATCGGAACCGTTGCACCGAGCAGCGCCCATCGCATCCACACGCGCTTGTCCAGGAAGTACGCGTAAATCAACGACAGGAAGCTCAGTGAGATTAGCGATCGTATCCCGCTGCATGCGTCAACAACATTCAATGTCTGGTGAGGCAGGCGAAGAATGTTGCCGCTTCGGAGAACGGGAATGCCTGAGAGCTCAATCAGCCCTTCGGCCAACTGGCTGGCGAGCAATTGCAAGCTCAGTGTGATCCGCGCGTAGATGATCTGCGGAATCGGGATCATGAACAGCAACAGAACCAGCGGAAAACACAACACCTTGATCCATGGCCAACCCCCAAGAAACAGAATCGCGCCACCCAGGGCAAAAACGAACGCCAGCCGCGCTGTGAAGATCTCTGCGCCTAGAGTTGCGGCAAGCGCCAGAAGGGCCGCACCGATTACCGTAACCAAGCCCCAGATGTTGGGTTGCTTGGGAACACAACTTAACTGATGGCGCCGTTGCCAGACAATGAAACCTGCTACCACAGGCACAAAAAAGCCGTGCCTCATGTCCTGATCCGACGCCCAGTTCAAAACCAAGCGGTAAAGAATCGGGGCATAACAAACGAGTAGAAGAACGCCGGTCCAGAGAACAACCCCCCAGGATGGGCGCGCAACCTCCAGGCCCGCTTGCGTCGAGGCGTTCCCAGACGTCTCAGTCTGTTGCAATGCTTTTAGTAGAACATAGCCAAAGAGGCCGTAGTGGCGAGGCCTCCCGCGCCTACCTCTGCGTCGTCACATAGGAACCGAAACACGATGGAGATTCAGAAGGTTAGTACTTCCCGGCTGATTTACCGGCTGTCCGGCCACAAAAACCACGTTATCGCCGGGCTTTACACGCCCCGTTGCAATCAGCGCTTTCTCCATCTCCTGCAACATCTTATCGGTCGATGCGCAAGCCGGAGCCACAATCGCGTCCACACCGTAAATGATCGACAACTGTCGCGCTACCGCTTCGCTCGCCGTAAACGCGAAAATCGGTACCGGCGGCCGGTACCGGGCCAGCAGTTTTGCGGTGGCGCCGCTCGTGGTTCCAACCGCAAGCGCCGAAACCTCGGCCGAGCGCGCTACGTGAAACGCCGCGTCGGCAATGATCTGCGCCGTGGTCGCATCCGGAACAAGCCCGACATCCTTTGTAAAGCCCTGCCGGCGCACCGCTGCCTCCGTCTCCACCGCAATCTTGCCCATCATCTGAATCGCTTCGATCGGATACTTACCGGTGGACGTTTCCGCCGAAAGCATGAGCGCGCTGGTGCCGTCGTAGATTGCGTTCGCAATATCGCTGACTTCGGCGCGGGTAGGAACTGGATTTTCGATCATCGACTCGAGCATCTGCGTCGCGGTGATAACGAAACGGCCCAGTTGCCGGCATCGCTCGATGATGGCTTTTTGAATCATCGGCACGCGCTCGAGCGCCATCTCCACACCGAGATCGCCTCGCGCAACCATGATGCCCTCGGCTTCCTCAATGATCGAATCGAGATTTTGCCAGGCTTCCGGCTTCTCGATTTTGGCGACGATCGGTTGGCTTGCGTCCACCTCGTCGAGCAGGTGGCGCAGCCTCAGAACATCCTTGCCGTTGCGAACAAACGAAAGCGCGATGAAATCGACGCCCTGCTCCACTGCGAAGTGGGCGTCGGCAACGTCTTTCTTTGAAAGGGATGGCGCGCTGACATGAACACCGGGCAGATTAATGCCTTTGCGGTCGCCAATCCAACCGCCGCGGATAACCCGGCACCGCGCAGCGATGCCGTCGGCCGCGACGACTTCAAGTTGCAGTGCTCCGTCCGCCAGCAACACGCTGTCGCCAGGCTTCACGTCACGCGCAAACTCTGTGTAGCTCGTCGACGCCATTTCGGCTGTGCCTTCCACCGGCTGCGTCGTAATGGTGAACGCGCAGCCCTCTTCGAGCACGCAGCCCCCATTCTGAAAATTGCCCAGCCGTATCTTCGGCCCTTGCAAGTCGAGCAAAATTCCGACATTGCGACCTGTTTCGGCGGCAAGCTGGCGCACGGCCTGAATGCGTTTGGCATGATCGGCCTGCAAACCATGCGAGGCGTTCAGGCGAACAACATTCACCCCTGCTTCGAATAATTTTCTCAGCTTCTCAGGAGGGTCGGTAGCAGGTCCCAGTGTGGCAACGATTTTCGTTGTTCGCATGTCGGTGCGCTACGATATCGAAGTCGATTCAGTTCTACTCTCCGGGTAACCTCTATCTCATTATGCCGCTTTATCAAGCGATCATTCTGGCCATTGTGCAGGGATTAACTGAATTTTTACCCATAAGCAGCACCGCGCATCTCGCCATCATTCCTCAACTGCTGCATTGGCAAGATCCGGGACTTGCCTTCGACATAGCGTTACATGCGGGCACGCTCGCCGCGGTTCTTATTTATTTCTTTCGCGATTGGGTCAAGATCGTTCTCACCGGCATTGGTGTTCCCTTCGAGATGGGCCCCGATGACGAGAACAGCCGCTCGCTGCTCTGGTATCTCATCATCGGCACGATACCGGTCGGGATTGCCGGCTTAATTTTCAAGCAGCAGGCTGAGGGTCCCTGGCGAAACCTGATCGTCATGGGCGCGATGCTCATCGCAATCGGCATTCTTATGTATTTTGGCGACAAGTTCGGAAGAGAAAAGCGCGGCCTGAATCAAATCACTTGGCCCGATGCGATGTGGATTGGCCTTTCTCAGGCTCTCGCGGTCGTGCCCGGCACTTCCCGAAGCGGCATCACCATCACCACTGGACGCTATCGCTCTTTAAGCCGCGAAGCAGCCGCGCGCTTCTCATTTCTTCTTTCCACACCGGCCATTGCCGCTGCCGCCGGAAAGGATTTTGTCGACCTGCACAAGCAGGGAGGGATACCCGCGGGAATGGGCGTGCCCTATGTCACCGGTATCATCGTTAGCGCGATTGTAGGAATTCTTGTCATTGCCTTCTTCCTGAAATATCTGAAGCAAAATACACTCGCGCTATTCGTCTGGTACCGCATCGTCTTTGGCATAATAGTGATTGCTCTGGCTGTTTTCTTCCGCATCGGCGGATGAAGTTTCTTTCTCCCACGCCCTATCACCGGCTCAATGAAGCCGCAGGGTTCTTGTTGCTTCTCGCTGGTCTCGCTTTCGCTCTAAGCCTGGCCTCGTATAATCCGTTCGACCCGTCGTGGGATACTGCTACCGGCGCGCTCCATACCAGTAACTTGGTCGGCCGCGTAGGAGCTTGCTTCGCCGACTTCTCCCTTCAAGTTTTTGGTCTCAGTGCGTATTTGGTTCCGGTCTTCGTTTGGCTACTTGGCTGGAAGTGGGTGCGCTCGAGCGCCATCGATAGTCCGGCCATCAAAGCGGCCGGCGCATTGGCGCTCTGGCTTGCGGTTTCGACCGCATGCGGACTCGTACCCGATTGGAAGCCGATTCGCGGCGGACTCGCTGCCGGCGGTATGGCAGGTATGGTGATCTCCGATTGGCTCGTTTCGTTAATGAACCCCGCCGGGGCCGCGCTTGCGACAGCGGCCTGGACCATTCTCGCTGTTTACTTGCTTACTACATTCGAGGTCGCGATGCTGGGCCGTTGGTTTGCCGGGCCAATCACCCGATTGCAAGCCTGGAGCGCGGCGCGGCGTGAACGAGCTCTTGCGCGGGCGAAGGAAAAAGCGGCGGATCGCCGGAGCATTCGGCACTCGCACCAAACGAAACAGGAGACCGTAGCAGAAATGAGCGGCATCGAGCGTGACGATGCGCCGCCGTTCGACTTAGACGTCGATCGACCGATGTCCTCTAACAACGGCGATCCGGATGAACAGGATATTCCGATTCGCGAACTTGAAGAGCCCGCGCTCATTCGCAGAACTCCGGAACCCGAAGAGGAAGACGAATTCGAAGCGACCGCTGCGGCCCTGGCAGGTAACTCTCCGGCGTCTCCCATCCGGCGGCGAAAACGCGTTTATCGCCTGCCCGCCACCTTGCTCTTGAGCGAACCTCCCGGCCGCGGCGGCTATGACAGCCAAGAGCTAAAGGATGTTGCAAGCCGCATTAAATCGAAGCTCGAAGAGTTCAATGTGCGCGGCTCCGTCGTTCAAATTAACCCGGGCCCTGTGGTAACCACTTTCGAGTACAAGCCCGAAGCGGGCATCAAGTACAGCCGCATTACGACGCTGAGCGAGGATCTGTGCCTTGGACTCCAGGCCGAATCGGTTTTAATCGAGCGTCTTCCCGGAAAACCCACCGTCGGGATTGAAGTACCTAACACGCGGCGCGAACTCATCAGCCTGCGCGAGATTCTTGAGTCGAACGAATTTCACGAAGCCCCCTCGCGAATGACCATTGCGCTTGGCAAAGACATCAACGGCCGTATCAAGGTAACGCCGCTCGAAACCATGCCGCACTTGCTCATCGCCGGGTCCACTGGATCGGGTAAAAGCGTCATGCTGAACGCCATGATTATGTCGTTCCTTTATAAAGCCACGCCCGACGAGGTTCGAATGATTATGATCGATCCCAAGCGCGTCGAGCTCGGAATCTACGAGGGCATCCCCCATCTGTTGACCCCCGTGATCACGGAGCCGAAGAAAGCGACGAACGCCCTTCGCAATGCTGTGCACGAAATGGAACGCCGGCTGAAGCTCCTGGCCTCCCACGGCGTTCGCAACATCGACCAGTTCAATAAAAAGATGTTGCAACTGCGGCAGCAGACCATGAGCCTGTTCGACGATGCGCAGGAAGACGAAGAGCTTCAGCCGCTGCCCTACATCTTGATCCTCATCGATGAGTTGGCCGATTTGATGATGCTTGAACGCCAAAATGTGGAAGAGTGCATCACGCGCCTCGCGCAAATGGCGCGCGCCGTGGGAATGCACCTCGTGCTCGCAACCCAGCGCCCCAGCGTCGATGTCATAACCGGCATTATCAAGGCCAACTTCCCGTCCCGCATCAGCTTTCGCGTGGCCACTCGCGTCGACTCCCGCACGGTGCTCGACAGTATGGGAGCCGAGCACCTTCTCGGCAAAGGCGACATGCTCTATCTGCCGCCCGGCTCTTCACGCCTGACCCGCGTCCATGGCGCGTTTGTAACCGAAAACGAAATCACTAAAGTAGTGGAGTTTTGGAAAGATCAAGCTGAACCCGATTATGACCGCAGTTACCTGCTCACGCCGCCCTCCGAAGAAGAGGACGGCGATACCGAGATCATCGAGGGCGAGCAGGACCCAATGTACGAAGAGGCCGTCCGGATCGTCGTCGAGATGGGCAAGGCATCCACGTCTACGTTGCAACGGCGCTTACGGCTTGGATATGGACGCGCCGCACGTATCCTCGACGTGATGCAGCGCGATGGCATTATCGGACCGCCCGACGGCAGCCGCCCGCGCGACGTGCTGAAGCGCCCCGACTGGCTGAAAGAAGTCGAAGGCCAGTACAGGTAAAGGCCCTGGTGGAGTGGGCCTCCGGCCTGCCATGCCGCCATTCCTGGCGGCATCCCAAGACGAACATTTCTGCTATTTTCCTCGTAATACCCACTATGCCGCTCACCCTCCGCAACGCATTCCGCAGCCTCCGGCGTTCTCCTGGCTTCGCGCTCATGGCCGTCGCCATCCTCACCCTCGGTATCGGCGCGACCACGGCGATGTTCTCCATTACACGCACCGTCCTGCTAAAGCCACTCGCCTACCGGGACCCCGGCCGTCTGGCCACCCTTCTGTTTCGCATACCGCAGTTCTCGAAAGAGTATTCGACCATTCCCATAAACGCGCAACACTACATGCTTTGGCGCGACCATTCGCGAACCATCGAGGAAATTGGCCTCGTCACTCCCGATTCACATATCCTGTCTGGTCTCGGTGAAGCGGAGCAAATCAGCGGCGCCCACATAACGGCCGATTTCTTTCACATGCTGGGCGTACAGCCCATGCTCGGGCGAAGCTTCTCCGAAGGCGAGGATCAGCCCGGGCACGACAAAGTGATTATCGTCAGCTATCGGTTCTGGCAGCATCGTCTTTCCGGCCGCCGCGATGTACTGGGGCGTAAGATCCTGCTCGACGGTCAGCCATACGCGCTGGTCGGCGTCATGCCTGCCGGTCTGCCGTTCCCACGCGGCCCTGAGATTTCGGAACTCGAGCCGCTCCCCGACCACACCGAATACTGGACTCCGATTGTATTCAGCAAAGACGACCTGGCAGCGCCTGTCGGCCAAATGGACTATATGGCCGTCGGGCGTCTGAAGCCCGGCGCTACGATCCCACAGGTTATCGCGGACCTCACCGCGCTCGAAGAGGTAATTTCGAAACGCTATCCCGAGCCTGTGGAACTCGATCCCATGGTTCGTCCCTTGCAAGCTGCCATGGCCCGCGAGGTGCGCCTACCGCTGCTCATTCTCATGGCTGCAGTTTCCGCCGTCCTGCTGATCGTCTGCATCAATCTGATGAATCTCATGATGGTCCGGGCCACCGCGCAGCGCCGCGATTGGGCTATTCGATTGGCCATGGGAGCGGGTACAGGCGATCTTCTGCGCGTCGCGTTCGTAGAAAGCCTCCTGCTTTCGTTAACGGGCGCGGCGTTCGGCTCGCTGTTGACGATCTGGCTACTCCAACTCACGAGACTGAAAGCGCCTGTCGATCTCCCACGTCTCGATGAGCTCGCTCTCGATCCCGCCGCGCTTCTCTTTGCCCTCGGAGCCTCCATTGCGACGGCTCTTCTCTTCGGTCTGTGGCCCGCTTGGCGCGCCAGCCGCATCGATCCGCAGGAAGCGCTGCAATCCTCCGGCAGAACCGCCAGCGAAAACCGCCAGGGTCGCCGTGCGGGCAAATTTCTCGTCGCCGCCGAGGTGACTCTGAGCACTGTTCTACTACTTGCAGCCGGTCTCTTGCTCCGCAGTTTCGTCATGATTCTGGATGTGAATCCGGGGCTGAATGTGCAAAACCTGCTGACCGTTCGCATCAATCTGCCGCCAGACAGATATCAGCGCTATCAGGACACCGCCTCCTTCTACCGTAGGCTCGAGGAACAGGTTCGCGCCATGCCGTCGGTTCAAAGTGCCGGGCTCGTTTCCGACCTTCCCGTAACCACCGACAACAACAATAATCCCGCTACCGCCGGCGACCGCCCCATCCCTCCGATTACCCAATGGCCGATGGCCAATTGGCGCTACGCAAGCAGTGGTTATTTTAAAGCCGCGGGTATACCGCTGAAGGAAGGCCGCATCTTCGAAGAACGCGATGGGGAAACGCCCGAAGTCGTCATCAGCGAAAATCTGGCTGCCCGCCTGTGGCCGGGAGAAAGCGCAGTCGGCCGGCCGTTGAAGGAGTATATGAATCCTCACCTGTTTAAGGTCGTCGGCGTGGTGGCAGCCGTGCACACTGCCGCGCTAACCGAGGACCCAACGCGGACGATGTACTTCCCGAATTGGCAGCAGTTTGCGGCTCGAGACATGTCGCTCTTCGTCCGATCGGCGGCAGATCCCGCAAGTCTCGCCTCCGCTATCCGCCGCGTGATCCTACACCTTGAACCACAAGCCGCTATCCCGTCCATTCAAACCATGAGGCAAGTCGTCGCGGCTTCGCTAGCTCAAAGACGCTTTGAAGTCGCGCTGCTTGCCGCCTTCGCCGTCACCGCTCTTTTGCTCGCCTCAATGGGCATTTACGGAGTTCTCGCCTTCGCTACCAGCCGCCGCACTTCCGAAATCGGCATTCGCATGGCCCTCGGAGCCCGGCCAACCCAGATCCTCGAATCCACTCTGCTTCAAGGAATGACACCCGTGCTTGTGGGCATAGCCGCTGGACTCCTTCTTTCGGTCGCCTTCGCCCGTGTCTTCCAATCGCTTCTCTTCAAAGTTCAAGCCCTCGACCCCTTCATTTATGCTGGGGTTTCTGTTGCACTCCTGGCCGTCGCTGTCCTCGCCTGCCTCGTCCCCGCCTGGCGCGCCGCCGGCTTGAATCCGGTCGAAGCCTTGCACCACGAATGATTGCCTACACTAAGCGCAGCTTTTCTGGGCATCAACTCTCTCGCCAAATCACCGCGCGCCTGGGAACTCGGACGGCCGATCTTCTACACGTGGCCGCAGCCATCGAACTTAAAGCGGACATCTGTATAGTTTTGATCAGCAGCAGCGAAAGCTGGCACAGGTTGTTAGGTTAAAGACTAATCGGTTACGGACGAGTTGACAGATCCAGAGCTGGACAAATGCCTTTCGCTTCACGACTTCGAGGCCGTGGCCGAGACGCGCGTTGTGCGCGGAGCATGGGCGCGCGTCCAAGGTGGAGCGGCGGACGAAATCACGTTGCGCTGGAACCGCGAAGCCTGGCAGCGGATTCGATTGCGCCCGCGCATTCTCATGGACGTTTCGAAACTCGACACGCGCGTGAATCTATTCGGCCAGGAACTGCCGTTCCCGATTCTGCTGGCGCCTACTGGCGCGCAAGGTCTGATCTATCCAAACGGCGATCTCGAAGTAGCGGATGGGGCCGCAGCCTCCCACGCGACTCTTGTGATCAGCAGCAGCGCTTCTCTTCGCGTCGAGGAAATAGCGCGCCATGCGAAGGCGCCTGTGTGGTTCCAACTCTACGTACAGCGCGATCGCGCTTTCACAAAGGACCTTATGCAGCGGGCCGAAGACTCCGGCTGCCGAGCCATTTGCGTCACAATCGATTCGCCCACTCATGGGGCTCGCGATCGCGAGCAGCGAGCCAAGGGCGAACTGCCGGTTCGAGACCTGCCTAACTTCGCGAGCAAGAACTACCTGGATCCCACTCTCACCTGGAAAGACATCGATTGGCTCATGTCCTTTGCCCGAACGCCAGTCTTACTGAAAGGAATCCTGAATGCCGGCGATGCTGAGACCGCTGTCAGAGTCGGCGTAGCGGGAATCGTCGTCTCAAACCACGGCGGCCGCAACCTCGATACCGCGCCTGCGACCGCCGAGGTCTTGCCCCGCATTGTGGATCGTCTAACGGGGCGCGTTCCTGTGATTGTGGACGGCGGCATCCGCCGCGGCACCGACGTCCTAAAAGCTTTGGCGCTTGGAGCCGCAGCCGTACAGATCGGTCGTCCCTACTTGCACGGCTTGGGCGTAGCAGGAGCGGAAGGCGTCGCCCGCGTCGTTCGCATTCTGCGCGATGAGTTCGAATCCGCTCTGATGCTCGCGGGCTGCCCGACTCTTGCGTCCATTGACCGGTCGCTGCTTTGGTAGATTGAGGATCTCCCGCTCCCAACGCGACACACTGCAACCGATCGATAATCGTAACCGAGCCGCGACCACAGGGAGCGGTCTGCCGATTTCTTTAACGGCTTCTTTTGGCGAGTAGTTCTTCCAGTTAAGCTCAGGGACTGAGAGCACTACTCCGGAGAGGTCGATACGACCTCATCAATTAACTCAATACTTAAGGAACAAACACCAGCCGCAGTCCATGAAACTCGCGCTGCCACATTTCTTCGACACGTTCGAGCGGCGCCTTTTCAACGTCGATTCGAAATTCAGCTTTCGCCGCCAGCTCGAAAAACTCGGGAATGCGCTTGATGACCTCGTCCATCGGAGCGCTCCCCGCGCCGCTTCCATAAATCTCGAGGCCGGAGCTGCGCAGAACGGCGGCAGGGAGGTTGATTGTCTTGCCTGCGCTATCGCCTACCTCGACAAGCCGTACGGGGCGTGCGACGTGGCTCAGTCCTTTGCGCGTGATCGCCTGAATGAGCGCCTCGGTCGGATTACCCCAAAGATAATCGATCACCACGTCGACACCGTTTTCGCGAGCCTCGCGGCCGAAAGCCTCGACTAGATCCGGCTTTTGCTGGTCGAGACGAATGGTCGTATCGGCCCCGAGACCCTTGAGCCTATCGAGAACTTGCTCGTTTCGTCCGGCGGCGATGACTCTTCCAGCCTCGAACCGTTTTGCTATCTGCACTGCAAGCTGACCGGCAACGCCGGTTGCGCCAAGGACGAGAACGGATTCACCCCGAGCAAGTTTCGCGCGCCAGCTAAGCGCGAGCCAAGCTGACATGCCCGGATTGGCAATAGCAGCTGCAGTCGCGTCGTCCAAACCGGCCGGTAAGGGCCAGCACATCGAGCGGGGCGCGGCGGCTCGCTCGGCCATCGTTCCGTACGGCCGCCGTACCATGCCGAAATAGACTCGGCTGCCATCGTCGAGCCGGCCCACTCCATCCACTCCAGGAATGAAAGGAACGCCAGCGGTGCTGCCATAATGCGACCCGCTGGCTAGCGCCTTCACAACCGGGTGTAGACCAGCGGCAAGAACATGCACCAGCACTTCATTTTCGATGGGAACCGGCTCGGAAAACTGCTCGAAGCGCGGCGGTTCACCGAGCGCATGGATGACAGCCGCGTTCACTTCGGCTTCTCCTTCGCAGCGACGCTATCGGCCGAACTTCCTGCGCGCCTCCGGACCCCGCCGGCTTTCGCCTCGCGCCGCCGTAGCCGCTACCTGGTTCACGCGAATCACTGGAATCAGCGAATGGCTTTCTGCTTCGCGAACTTGGTTGGCATGCTGCACGAATTCCTGATTCAGATTGGCCACGAAGCTTTCTATCTGCTGCTGCATCGCCTCCATTTTTTCGCGCATGTTCAGGATGATCTCGACGCCGGCAAGGTTCACGCCCAGCTCCCGCGTTAGCTTCAGAATCACTTCCAGCCGCTCCAAATCGTCGTCTGTATACAGCCGCGTGTTTCCCTCGCTGCGCGACGGCGTCAATAGACCCTCGCGCTCATACAGCCGCAGCGTCTGCGGATGGATCTCGTATTTCTCAGCTACAGCCGAAATCATGTACGCCGCTCTCGATTTGCCCTTCGCCATCGCACCCTCCGATTCCGTTTACACTTTCTCCCACATCTCGGCCCGCACGTCGCCGGTCTGAACCTGCGCCAGTTCGCGAAGCAATTCACGCGTTCGCTCGTCATGGACAGTCGGCGCCATTAGCACCACTTCCACAATCTCGTCGCCGCGCGCGTTCTTCCTCGCGTTGAACACGCCTTTTTCGCGCAGCCGTAATTTTTGCCCGTTCTGCGTGCCTTGCGGAATCTTCAGCAGCGCCCGGCCGTCAATCGTTGGCACCTCAATCTTTGCGCCCAATCCGGCTTCGGAAACGCTCAACGGCACTTGAATGTGGATATTATCGCCATCGCGCTTGAAAAACGGATGATCCTCCACGCGAATCGTTATATATAAATCCCCTGCGGGACCACCCGCCGTACCCGCATTGCCTTTCGCGGCCACGCGCAGCCGCGACCCGTTTGGAACTCCTTGCGGTATGCGCACCTCGACTATATCCGGTCTCGACACGCGTCCCTCGCCCCGGCACGTGGGACATACATTGCGCAAACGCCCCGTTCCTCCGCAGCGCTGGCAGGGTATGTTGAATTTCATCGCGCCATGCATCTGCGTGATCTGGCCGGTACCGTCGCACTCAGGGCACACGGCAACATTCCCTCCCGCCGAACCGGTTCCGCCGCAAGTCTCGCACGTTTCCTGCCGCGAAATGTTCAACCGGACTTGTGTGCCCTTGATGGCTTGCCAAAAGTCGACGCTCAGCGCATATTCGAGATCGGCTCCCTTCTCCGGCGTCTGCGAATGCTGCCGCTTTCCAAATAGAGTGCTGAAAATGTCCCGAAAACCGCCGCCGAAACCTTCGAACGGAGTCTCTTGCTGGGCCGCACCGCCATTCCCTCCGGTCTGTTGCCGGGCGTATTCGGCGAAATCGAACCCCTCGAATCCCATACCGGCGCCCGGCCTTCCGCTTCCCGCTCCCGGATGCGGCGGCAGGTTCTCCGAGTAGAAGCCGTACTGGTCGTACATCTGCCGCTTCTTGTCGTCGCTCAGGATGTCGTAGGCTTCCTGAACTTTCTTGAACCGTTCTTCAGCCGCTTTGTCGCCCGGATTCAAATCCGGATGGTGCTTTCGCGCCAGCCTCCGGTACGCTTTGCGGATGTCATCCGCGTTGGCGCCTTTCGCTACTCCGAGCGTGTGATAGTAGTCTTCCTGTTTCGCAGGCATGATTAAAAACCAGCGCGCGAGCGTTGCCGCCCTTCCGCGCGTCCCCTAATATGTCAAGACGGCGGCCGGTTTTTGCCGTGCCGCCGTCCCGCTGTACCGTCCTAATCAGCCGACGGCCGCTTACTTCTTATCCTCTACGTCAACGAACTCAGCGTCGACGACATTATCTTTCGGCTTCTCCTGTTCCGGTTTTTGTCCCTCCGCGGCCTCCGAAGGTTTCGCTCCGTTCGGCCCCGCGCTCTGCGTCTTATACATGGCCTCTGCCAACTTGTGGCTGGCCTGCGTCAGCCGGTCGGTCGCGGAGTTGATCTGATCGAGGCCGCCTTCGTTCATCGCCTTCTTCACATCTTCCACCGCCGTTTCGACATTCTTCGCGTCCGCGTCCGAGATCTTGTCGCGATGTTCCTTCAACATCTTCTCGACGTTGTAGACCATCGCGTCGGCCCGGTTCCGGGCTTCAATCTCTTCCTTCTTCTTGCGGTCGTCGACCGAATGCGATTCAGCGTCCCGCGCCATCTTCTCCACTTCGTCCTTGCTAAGTCCTGACGAAGAGCTGATCGTGATCTTCTGCTCGTTGTTGGTCGCGCGGTCCTTCGCCGTCACATTTAGAATGCCGTTCGCGTCGATGTCGAACGTCACTTCCACTTGCGGCACACCGCGTGGCGCCGGCGGAATGCCCACCAGTTGGAACACTCCCAGCATCCGGTTGTCTCGCGCCATGGAACGCTCGCCCTGATAGACCTTGATTTCGACGGAGGTCTGGTTGTCCGATGCCGTCGAGAATACTTCGCTCTTCCGCGTCGGAATCGTCGTGTTGCGCTCGATCAGCTTCGTGAATACTCCGCCTAAAGTCTCGATGCCGAGCGATAGCGGAGTGACATCAAGCAGCAGCACGTCTTTCACTTCGCCGCCCAATACGCCGCCTTGCACCGCCGCGCCCACCGCAACTACTTCGTCCGGGTTCACGCTTTTGTTCGGCTCTTTGCCGAACAGCTCGCGCACCATCTGCTGCACCTTCGGAATGCGGGTCGATCCGCCCACCAGCACCACTTCGTCGATATCCTTCGGCGTCACGCCTGCATCCTGCAAGGCCTGCTTGCAAGGACCGACGGCGCGCTGCAAAATATCGTCGATCATCTGCTCATAGCGTGCCCGCGTCAGCTTGATATTCATGTGCTTCGGGCCGCTCGCGTCCGCCGTCAGGAACGGCAGATTGATCTCGGTCTCGAGCAGTGTCGAAAGCTCGATCTTTGCCTTCTCCGCCGCTTCTTTCAGCCGCTGCAACGCCATCTGGTCGCGCGACACGTCAGGTCCTTGATCTCTCTTAAACTCCTGAATCAGCCAATCGATAATGCGCTGGTCGATATTGTCGCCGCCCAGGTGCGTATCGCCGTTGGTCGATTTCACTTCCACTACGCCATCGCCCACCTCGAGAATCGAGATGTCGAACGTGCCGCCTCCAAAGTCATAAACGGCTATCGTCTCGTCCTTCTTTTTGTCCAGCCCGTATGCTAATGCTGCGGCCGTCGGCTCGTTGATGATGCGCATCACCTCGAGCCCCGCAATCTGGCCCGCGTCTTTTGTTGCCTGCCGCTGCGCGTCGTTGAAGTACGCCGGCACCGTGATTACCG
The DNA here is from genome assembly GCA_049585195.1 of Bryobacteraceae bacterium. GTDB lineage: Bacteria > Acidobacteriota > Terriglobia > Bryobacterales > Bryobacteraceae > KBS-96. The sequence goes on from JBAUZG010000064.1 coordinate 25,895, forward strand.
CCTTGGTCACCTTCTCGCCCAGGTAGGCTTCGGCCGCCTCCTTCAACTTGCCGAGAATCATGGCCGAAATCTCGGGCGGCGAATACTTCTTGCCTTGGATCTCTACCCGCGCATCGCCGTGGTCCCCCGATACTACCCGGTACGGGACCAGTTTCATCTCTTCGCTGACTTCGTTGAACCGGCGGCCCATAAACCGCTTGATCGAGTAGATCGTGTTCTCGGGATTCGTGACAGCCTGGCGTTTCGCGACTTGCCCCACCAACCGCTCGCCAGTCTTCGTGAAGCCAACAACCGAGGGCGTCGTCCGGCCACCCTCCTGATTTGGGATCACTGCCGGCTGGCCGCCTTCCATCACCGCCACAACCGAGTTCGTGGTTCCCAAGTCAATTCCGATAATCTTGCTCATGTGATGATTCCTCCGCCAATCCATCCGGGACGCTGGATCCAGCCCCCCAAACGCTGGCTCGCATTTAGCACATCCCCATTATCAGATGTGAGCGGCTTACTGTCAACCTTCCTTGCGGCTTTTTTTGTGAGCTTCACGCTTCTCCCCACTCCGGCCAGCTCCGCTACCCTCACTGTCGCTGCCGCCGCCGATATGTCGTCTGCCGAACACGATTTAACCGATTCATTCCATAAGGCTTTTCCAGCAGATTCGGTCCGTTTTTCCTTTGCTGCCAGCGGCGCCCTGGCCCAGCAAATCGCCAATGGGGCACCCTACGACCTGTTCCTCTCTGCAAACGAGAGCTTCGTCGATCAGCTCGCCGTCACTCAAAAAATCCTGCCCGATTCGGTACACGTCTATGCATTCGGACAATTGGGCATTCTTTGGCGCGATGCTAAGCCTCACCACTTGAATGAGTTAACTGAGAAATGGGTTCGTTTCGCAGCGATTGCTAATCCGCGGCTCGCGCCCTACGGAGCCGCCGCGCAGCAATCGCTCGAGCATGAAAACCTGTGGGATACCGTACGAACGAAAATCGTCTTTGGTGAAAACGTTCGCCAAGCGCTGCAGATGTTCGACACCGGCAACGCCGATGTCGTCCTCACGGCGTACTCGCTCCTCGTGGGCCGCCCGGGCGCAGCCATTATCCCTGATGATTGGCACAAGCCCATCCGTCAGAAAGTCGGTATCGTAGCCGCCTCCCAAAACCTCGATGCCGCTCGGCATTTTCTGGCCTTTCTGGCCAGCCCATCGGGCGCACGGATTCTGAGTGAGCACGGGCTGAAACCGGCGCGGTAGTCCAACATCTCGCATCAAAATTATTGACATCTGATGCTTTAGCCTGGTATTCTTGTCTCGTGCGTACCACTCTAGAACTCGAAGATGATGTCCTCGCCGAGGCCAAAGATCTGGCTCGTCAAAGCGGCACAAGCGTCGGACACATCGTGTCAGAACTCGTTCGAAGCGCTCTCAAAAGCAGGTCGGATCGCCCAATACGTAACGGCGTTCCGCTGTTCAAGCCATTAGCGGCCGCGGCAGCCGCCGGCGCCAGCCGTCCCGATCTGGCCCTGGTGAATTCGTTGCGGGACGAGGAATGAGCGTTGCTCTCCTCGACATCAACGTTCTGATCGCCCTGTTCGATCCCCTTCACCTGCATCATGAGCCGGCTCATCGCTGGTTCTCTCGCAACCAGAAGCACGGATGGGCAAGCTGCCCCTTAACGCTTAACGGCTGCATTCGCATCCTCAGCAATCCAAAATACCCAAGCTTCCGCGTCTCGCCCGCCGATGTCGTCGATCACCTGAGACAACTCTGTTCCGATCCACATCACGAGTTCTGGCCCGCGGATAGTTCGCTTATCGACGAAGCTCTCATCCGCGCGGGAGCCATCGCAAACCATCAATGCGTCACCGACATCTACCTGCTCGCGTTGGCCGTCAGGCATCACGGCAAACTAGCCACGTTCGATGGCTCGATCGCGCTGAGGCCTGTAATTGGCGCCACTCCCTCGAATCTCGAAGTCATTCCAGCCGCTTTGTGATGGGTTGGTCTACAGGTCTTCGATAACGGCTTCGATGGTGCCCGGCGCATTGCCCTCCAGCCGGTTGTTCACAAAAATATAGGTCGGTTCACCCCGTTCTTTGGCGCGTACCAGCAGGTTTCGCAACGCCTGGCGCACTTCGTGATTGGGCTCCTCCACTTCCCGGTAGGGCGAAAAAGCCTTCACAGCGTCCTCGTATTTTCGTCCAAACCTCAGCAGGGCACGAGCTAGAGTGAAGTTCGCCGTGAACGCCTCTTCAATTCGCATCTGTTTTGAGATGACCGGCATTCGCGTCCAGGCGTTGAACACGTGCGCCACGTTGTGGTCCTGCAACAGCGAGAAATACGGCCGCTCCAGAAATTCGGGATTCCGAACCTCGACAGCATAGCGGAACGATTCCGGTAAAGCGGTAAGAACTTTGCGGAGCGCCGCCACGAAGCCGGCCAAGTCGGCGGGCGCGCTCTTCGCAATGGTTCCGAATTCGAAGATCAGGGCCGCAATCCGTTCTCGATGAGGAAAAAGCAGATCGAGAAACTCTGCCTTTAACAGATCGAGCGAAAGGAAGTTCGGGTTTTTCACTCCTGCGCGATGCGCGTAACGCGCATGTACGGGAAACCTGGAAACCGTGATTTCGTCCGGCACTTTGAGGGCAAATTGGAGCGGAGGCGGCGCGCTCCGGAACAGCTTCGCCCAAAACTCGGCCGTTGGGAACTGGTAGAAGGAAAAATCTCCGCAGACGACAGGAAAAGTCTCCGCATATTCGGCCAGGCACTCCTCTTCAAATCTCTTGCGGGAAAACCTGCCGCGCCAATGATAGCGCTCGGGGGTGTAGATCTGTCCCAGCCATCCTTCATACTTCCATGAACTCGTTCCAACGCAGAGTCGGTCGCGGGCTAGCTCGTTCAGCTTACTCCGCAATCGGTCTCTCGATTCCGGAGCGTCCCCAAAGAGCGAAGCAGTCACACCCATGCTAACTATCGTAGGGGGTGGGCTATGCCTTCGGGTGCGCCTTGTCGTATACCGCCATCAACTCGGCGAGCGAAACGTGCGTGTACTTCTGAGTGGTTGATAGCCGCGCGTGACCAAGCAATTCCTGAATCGCCCGCAGGTCCGCACCGGCAGCAAGCAGATGAGTTGCGTAGGCATGGCGGAAGCTGTGCGGATGAACGCTCGAGTCTCCGCTCGTCATCCACGCATAGAATTTCACGAGCGATCTCACGCTCCGATCGCTCAGCCGCCCGCCGCGATTGTTGACGAAAACCGCGCTTTCGCCAGGCTGTGCATCCCGCGCCGCCAGATAGCGTCCGAGCGCAGCCGCCGCGCGGCCCATGACCGGGACCTGGCGTTCCTTGTTGCCTTTACCGCGCACTCGCAGCCAGTTTTCATCGAGATTCAAGTCCCCAAGGTCGATGCCCACCAATTCACTCACGCGAATGCCGCAGCCGTACAGTAGCTCGAGAATCGCCAGATCCCGATCCTTCGAAGGTTTTTCAACGGGCCGCCCATCTTCTACCGCATCCAGCATGCCGTTAGCTTTTTCCTCGCTCATGACATCGGGCAATTTTTGCGGCGCTTTCGGTGTCCTTAACCGCGTGGCCGGATTCCCAGCGGCGATTCCTTCTTCCTGCAGGAACTTGAACATCGACCGGACAGCCGCCAATTTTCGCCGGACACTTACGGCCGTGAGCTTCAAATCGAACAACGAACCCAGCCACTCACGTAGCACCGACGCATCAAGCGACGTAATCTCTGGTGAAGTCTCTCCGGGCGGCTCGAAGTAAATCGCGAGCTGCTCGAGGTCTGAACCGTAGTTTCGCACTGTATGCGGCGAAGCGCCCCGTCGAGCAAGCTCCCGCATATATTCGGATACGCACTCGCGAAGCGTGGGCATCAGCCACCCACCAGCATTCCCGCAAATTCGTCCATCGCCTCCGCGGCACGGCGGCATACTTCGGCATGCCGGGCTTTCTTGTCGTGACGGAGCCGCCGCTTCGTTTCGTCGTCCAACGCCGGAAGCAAATCAAACGTGATGTTCGCCGGTTGAAAGGTCCTCGCGTCCGATTGGGTGATGTAGTGGGTCAGGGAACCCAAGGCCGTCGCTCTCGGGAAAACTTCCGGGCTCTCTCCACGAGCAACCCGGGCCGCATTGCGTCCCGCGATCAACCCTGTTGCGATCGATTCCACGTATCCTTCGACCCCCGAAATCTGCCCGGCAAAAAAGATGCGGCTGTCGGCTCGGCTCTGCATCGTCGGCCCGAGCACGGCCGGCGAGTTGATGTAGGTGTTCCGATGCATCTGCCCGAACCGCAGAAACTCGGCTTGGGCGAGGCCGGGAATCATGCGGAACACGCGCGCCTGGTCGCCAAACCGCATATGATTCTGAAAGCCGACAAGGTTAAAGCTATCCGCGCGCTGATTTTCCTGCCGAAGCTGCACTACTGCGTAGGGACGCCTGCCCGTGCGCGGGTCATCCAGTCCCATCGGCTTCATCGGTCCGAACCGAAGCGTGTCGCGCCCGCGTCTGGCAATCTCTTCAATCGGCAGGCATCCCTCGAAATACGGCGTCTTGTCCTCAGGGATATGCGGCTCGTAGCGTCGGGCGTCAAGCAAGGCGTCCACGAACGCTTCGTATTGGACCTTGTCGAGCGGACAGTTGACGTAATCGTCGCTTCCGTCGAGCGATTTTCCGTATCGCGAGGCCCGGAATGCGATGTTCATATCAATCGAATCCGCGGCCACGATGGGGCTGATGCTGTCATAGAAATAAAGCCGTTCCGAGCCCGTGAACCGGCTGATTTCGTGCGCAAGCGCGTCGCTGGTTAGTGGTCCAGTCGCGACGATGACAAAGCCGGCATCCGGAATTTGATTAATTTCCTGGCGCTTTATCTCGACACGAGGATGATTTTCAAGTGCCTTCGATATTTGTGCCGAGAACACTTCACGATCGACCGTAAGCGCGTGTCCTCCCGGCACACGGGCGGTCTCCGCCGCACGCAGCAACAACGATCTGAAGCGCCGGCATTCCTCTTTCAAGAGCCAGGGCGCGGAATGGATCTGCTCGCTTTTCAGCGAATTGCTGCAAACCAGTTCGCCGAGATCGCCGGTTTTGTGCGCGGCGGTCCGCTTCTCAGGGCGCATTTCATACAGCGTGACCGCGGCCCCATTCTCGGCGGCTTGAAATGCCGCCTCACATCCTGCAAGTCCGCCCCCGATCACGACACCCGTCTTCACATCCTTAATTGTAGGGAGCAAGGGATGGGACTGCCCTTGTGCTGAAATGAAATTGGAAAATGCAGAGAAGAATACGCTCCACCACCATTCTTGCCGTACGGCGCAACGGGAAAGTGGTGATGGCGGGCGACGGACAGGTCACGATGGGCAGCGAGGTATTGAAGAGCGGCGCCCGGAAGCTTCGCCGTATGTTCAACGGCAAAATCATCTCGGGCTTCGCAGGCTCTACAGCGGACGCATTCTCACTGTTCGCCCGGTTCGAATCGAAGCTCGAACAGCACAGCGGCAATCTCTCCCGAAGTGTTGTGGAACTAGCAAAGGATTGGCGCACCGACAAAATGCTGCGGCACCTCGAAGCGCTACTCCTTGTCGCCGATGAGAAAAGCATGTACATTGTAAGCGGCACGGGGGATGTCATTGAACCCGATTCTCCCGTCGCGGCAATTGGTTCGGGCGGATCGTACGCAAAATCTGCTGCCACGGCGCTGGTCGAAAATACAAATCTAGGCGCGCGCGAGATCGTAGAGAAAGCAATGAAGATCGCAGGCGATATTTGTATTTACACCAACGACAATGTGTCGTACGAGGAGTTAGGCTGATGGTTATCTATCTGCCGCAACACTCTTCCGAGGAAACACCGCTACTCGACGAACTCACGCCTCGCGAGATTGTTGCCGAACTGGACAAGTATGTGATCGGGCAAGCGGAGGCTAAGCGCGCTGTCGCCATCGCGCTGCGCAACCGCGTGCGCCGCCAGAAACTCGACCCCGAGATGGCCGAAGAGGTGATGCCCAAGAACATCCTCATGATCGGGCCCACCGGCGTGGGCAAGACCGAAATTGCGCGTCGGCTCGCCAAGCTCGCCAAT
>JBAUZG010000065.1:0-1952 GCA_049585195.1 Bryobacteraceae bacterium
GCCGATCACAAGACGAAGGGTTTTCGCCAGGTGCTCGCGAATCTCGAAATAAGTCGTTCGGTACTGCTCGTCGAGGCCGCCGAGAATCGGAATTTGGCCCTGGCCTCGCGTAATCTCGAGCGCGTGAAGCTTGTGCCCACCAGGGAGCTGAATGTGTACGATCTCCTGGCGCATCAGCAAGTGCTGTTGAGCGAGCCGGCAGCCCGAAAACTCTCGGAGGCGTTAGCCCAATGAACGTGTACGATGTCATCCGCCGCCCGATCATCACTGAGAAGGGGCACGACAAGCGTGAGCAGGAGCGTACCCTTTGCTTCGAGGTGCATCCCGACGCCAATAAGATTCAGATCAAGAGCGCCGTCGAGACGGTGTTCAAGGTGAAAGTTGCCGGGGTCCGCACCGCGAATACAGTTGGGAAGCTGCGCCGCCGCGGGCGTTTCTCCGGCTATGCGTCCGATTGGAAGAAGGCGTATGTGCGCCTCAAGCCGGGGCAGAAAGTTCCCGAATACGCGGAGCTGTCATAAGGGAGCAATCGAGAGATGCCAGTCAAATCATTTAAACCAGTTACTCCGACGCGGCGCTTCCAGACGTATCTGACACGCGATGAGGTGACCCGCGACCATCCCGAGAAGTCGCTCACTTCCGGCAAAAAGCGCACCGGCGGCCGCGACGCGCGGGGCCTGACGTCAATCCGCTTCCGTGGCGGCGGCCACAAGAAGTCGTATCGCGAAATCGATTTCAAGCGCGATAAGCACGGAGTTCCCGCTGTCGTGGCAGCGATCGAATACGATCCGAACCGGACGGCGCATATTGCGCTGCTGCATTACGCAGATGGCGAGAAGCGCTATATTATTTCGCCCATCGGGCTTGAAGTAGGCCGCGCGGTGGCCTCTGGTCCCGATGCGGACATACTGGTTGGGAACGCACTGCCGCTGAAAAATATTCCGGCGGGTACTGTGGTTCACAACATTGAGCTTCGTCCGGGAAAAGGCGGACAGATGGCGCGATCGGCCGGCGCGCAGGCGCAGTTGGTTTCAAAAGAAGGCGGCATCGCTCTGCTGAAGCTTCCGTCGGGCGAAGTGCGCAAGGTACAAATCGAATGTATGGCGACGGTGGGCCAGGTCGGAAACATCGAGCATGAGAACGTGTCGCTCGGCAAGGCCGGCCGGTCGCGGTGGAAAGGACGCCGCCCGCATAATCGCGGCGTAACCATGAACCCGGTCGATCACCCGCATGGCGGCGGCGAAGGCAAGACTTCCGGCGGACGCCATCCGGTGACGCCATGGGGACAACCCACGCGCGGCTTCAAGACAAGAAACAACAAGCGCACTAACAAGTGGATTGTGACGCGTAAGGCGAAGAAGAGGTAATCTGCATGGGTCGTTCGCTAAAAAAAGGGCCGTTTACCGATGACCACCTGCTTAAGAAGGTGGATGATCTGAACACGAAAAATCAGAAGAGCGTGGTGAGAACCTGGTCTCGCCGGTCGACCATTGTCCCGGACTTCATCGGTCACACGCTCGCCGTGCACAATGGCAAGAAGTTCATCCCGGTCTACGTAACCGAAAATATGGTGGGCCACAAACTCGGCGAATTTTCGCCGACGCGTACATTTAAAGGTCATGCTGCCAAAGCTACCGAGAAAGGTGCGAAGTAAGTCGACATGGCGGACCAAACACAGATTCTCGCGAAATCGGAAGCCCGCTACGTGCGCGTATCCGCCCAGAAAGCGCGTCTTGTCGTCGATCTGATCCGGGGCCAGCAGGCGGGCGATGCGATCAACATCCTACAGGGCGTGAACAAGCGCATTGCGCCGGCGGTCGAGAAGGTATTGCGCTCAGCGATCGCGAATGCCGAGAACAAGTCGGAAGACGTGGATGTCGACAGACTGTTTGTGACGGAGGCGTATGTTAACGAAGGCCCGCGCCAGAAACGTATCCGGCCCGCGCCAATGG
>JBAUZG010000066.1:0-19673 GCA_049585195.1 Bryobacteraceae bacterium
CTTTCGATGCCCCGTTTCTTCTTCGATAGATCGTTATCGTGGGTTCGACCCCAAGCGACCGGGAGTGTGTCTGACGAAATAAGTTGCATGTAAGCGAACTCTCTGAAGGCTAGCTCAGAGCCTGAAATACTGAGAGGTCAACCATCCCATCAGACTGCATTCCGAGCCGGAACGCCCAGGACCTGATCGACAAAGGACAGCGCCGCGAGAACGTTGCCGCGCTCCTTGAACGTGGCCCGCATGAACGCCTCGTGATGAGCGCACTTAGATAATCCTTCAACATTGAGGAAGTCATTTTGGCAATTCTAGTTTACCCGTGACCTCCCTGTAAGTGAGCCGCTTGCCAGCACAGCCTCTCACGACCGACTTAAAACGTCCGCCGTCACCATGCTCGTGCTTTCGTTCGTTGAATCGGAAGCTCTGCTCATCGAGATAGCGGAACAGATGAAATGGCTCAACCGAAACGTAGGTCCCTTTCAAGGTTCTCTTCAACAGACTCCAGAAGTTCTCCAGGCCATTCGTGTGGACATGGCCTTTCACGTACTCCACGGCATGATCTATGACCTGATGTACGTATTCGTCGCTCAAGCCTTCATACGACTTCAGGGCATCCGTGAAAACCTCAGCGCCGGGTTCGACGTGTTCCCGAACATGGGACTGAAGGGCCTTTTTCTTCTTACTTCCGCGAACTGTCGCCCGGACCTTTCCGCTGCGTTCTAGGACCCCGACGACCATCGTCTTGTCCTTGCCGCCACTGCCCGTGATCCTCTCTTGCCGAACCCATTCGTGCATGTTCCGGGCCTTGCCGCCGATGAAGGTCTCGTCCACTTCGACTTGACCATTGGCCTTCTCGAAGCTCCCGGCCTGCATTGCCAACCGAATTCGCTGGAGCATGAACCATGCCGACTTCTGCGTCACACCAAGGCCACGATGAAGTTCATGTGAACTGATTCCATTCTTGGCATTGGCGATCATCCACATGGCCGCCAACCATTTGTCCAGGCCAATGGCAGAATCTTCGCAGATCGTTCCGACCTTGGGAGAGAATTGCTTTCGACAGGTCTTGCACTTCCAAATCCGACGACTCGGGACATAGAAGTTCTCCTTCGACCGACAGTAAGGACAGACCGGGCCTTCCGGCCACCTAAGGCTTGCGAAGGCTTTTGTCGCCACATCCAGATCGGCGTAGAACCGAATTACTTCAAGTAGCGTTGTCGGTTCTTGGCTGAGCGGGGAACTTTCCACATCCTCAGTTTACCGAGTTATGGTGGTTGTGTCAAGTATATCATTGGCGGAATTACTACTTTCGATACGGTTGTGGCCGCAACATGCGCAGTTTTGGTTTTTCTCGCAAAGGCCCGCTACAGTCTGGAGCCGGTACGGGAGTATCGCGCACTCGCCGCGAAGGTTTTGGTGGTTTCGTTTGTACCTGCCATCGCCCTCGCCGTGCTCCACGGGTTCGGTGGCGGCTGGCCCGAAGCGCTCGCGTTAATGGCCATGCACGTTGCGGTATGGGCTATCTGTGTGACGCTGTTGCCGGCGCTTACAATGACGGGCGGCGGCCCTGATTCAGCGACTCCGTCCCTGCCTCATAACCGCTATGAGAAAGGCTGAACTGGCCCCGGCCGCCGATAAGCATTCGCAGGACAGCACTCGGCAGTCAAACGACCTAAACGCGGATATGGCTGACTGGATCCCGTCCCGATTGTCGCTAGCCGGAAGTTGAGCCTTCGCACGTCCGGCGACGTTTTTTCATGCGTTCTCTGCATTACTTAATGGGAGAGCGCCTTCTCCATTTCCAACTGAACCGGAACACCGAGATTTCGGCAATCTGTCGGCAGAGAAATGGGTGCCTAACATAGATACAACGAAGCTATGCTGCCTTTGCCGCGGCTTTGGATTTCAGGCGATCGCGCGCGCGGCATGTTGTCGCGACGTAAGATGTCCCGCAAGCTTTTTCTTCGAGTTGAAAATTCTCCACTGTACAGTGCCGATGGGGGTGTCCCGAGCGGCAGCGATCTCGTGGTATTCCCACTGTTCCACGAAACGCAGGATCATCACGTCGCGCTCGCGCTCATCCAAGAAGGTCATCCAGTCGCGGAACTCAAATGCGGGCGTGCCCGCCGGCTTGTGGCTGGCGGCCGCCAAGCGGTTGTCCACGTCTGCGAGATTCACGGTTTCCACTTCCCTTGTCAATCTGCCGTAGTGCCGGCACAGAGCGTTGTGGGCGATCTTAAACAGCCAGGCGCGAAATAATGTGCGATCCCGGACTTGCCCGGACTTGCGGTAGACCGTGAGCATAACTTCTTGCGCCAAGTCCTCGGCCAATGAAAGCTCACGGCTGCGGGCTCGGAAGAAGGCGACGAGTTGCGGAGCGAAGACGTGAAATAACGCGGCGAACGAATCTTCGTTCGGATCGTCGAGAAATTGATCCGTTACTGCGCATTCGTGAAGGACTCTTTCATTTGAAATTGATTCGTTGGTCATTTTAGAGCAGCCTCTACCGGGCTACATCTCCGGATATGGCACTCGCTTCTCCAAACCTGAGAGCGGCCTCTCCACCTTTGTTTTCTATTCGATAGAAGAGCCTTCTCTCCCGACTGCGATGGTGACTTCTCGACAATTGCCGAGTCTTCGACGTTGACTCGGGCAAACTCTGCCAACAAAAGCATTCCCGCCGTGCTCCTGTGAATGTGTAGGCTTTTGAGTTTCTATTGCTTATGAACTGCGAGAGCCGATAAGACAGAAAAATCGTTTGGAGTACGCAGGTGGCGAGAAGTCTGGGAGTTGTTGCGCGTTCGACCTCATGCACCGAGATAGTGGAAGATCGCCTGATTCAGCACGCCCGGAGTGGCTGCCTCGAGTGTAAGAATCAATTGATTGAGACACATGCGGACCGGCTTCGCTCGTTCGTTGTCCGGATGATGTTGGCTTCGCCTGACAGCGAAGACATCTTTCAACAAACAATCTGCAGAGCGCTTATCAAATTCCAGCAATTTAGAGGGGATTCTAGTTTCCTCACGTGGCTCTGCACCATTGCTCTCAATGAGATGCGCCAATTCATGCGAAAACAGCGCCGCGTACTCTTCGTTTCTCTCGACGAGCAGCGGCTTAATGGAACTTACGGAAATGAATCATTCGTGTCTCCGCTGGACCTTCTGTGTCGCGCAGAAACGCAAAAGAGTGTTCGCCTGGCGGTGGAAGCGCTTCCGCGTCCCTTCCGGAGCGTAGTTGAATTGCGCGATTTCGAAGGGCTCAGGCTTCAAGACATCGCTAAACGTCTCCACTTAACATTGCCGGCGACGAAGACCCGGTATTTCCGCGCGCGAAAGCATCTTGTCAGCGCGGTGGGAAAGGGGTTTCCCCGGGGAACCGCCGGCCTCAGAGAGAATTGAATAGGTGTTTGTCTTATCGAAAAGCGAGCCGGACCGAAAGGATGCACGAAGGCGCCGCCGCGCGAAACGCATGCACGTAGCGAAGAATCGAGAGGATCGTCTAGATGATTACGATTGATTCGTTCATTCGCTACGGTTCTTTGTGGACACTAATTCTCGGCATGCTCAGTCTGGGATTCGCGGTCAGAAGCTATCGCCGTCAAACGAACGCGCAGATATTTTTCGAAATTGCCAGCCGCTATCACGGCATGCTTCAGTCCTTTCCAGTACACCGGTGGGTTCTGCTCGATCCGAAGGCTGAGATTCCGGAATCGAGTACAGAATTGACTTCTGGCGTATTTCTCTACATGTCCATCGTGCATTTCGCATTCATTCTTCACGAGCTGCGCTACTTATCAAAGGATCTCTGGAAAATCCTTCAGGCTGAGCATCACCGAACGCTTGCGACGCCGCTGTTCGTTCGAGAGTGGAATGCCCTTAGGGCCGAATTCAATCTGTTTCACTCATTCTTAAACTATGTGGATTCGATCCAAATGGCGCGCCGCGAATTCACCGGCGATGCTCTGATTACGGGGCATGCTTCCACGCCGGCGGATCGATACTCCCAAGGGCCGCCACGACCTCCGGGATCGAAGTAGCTCATCGGAACCTGAATCGCAGGTTAATCGACGATGACCTTTCACCAACAAAACGATCCCGCACGCGCTCACATCTTTTGAAGGGTCTTGAATTTGCATCGACACAAGGCAACGGTCACAGCGATCCGCGTTCAGGACATGGAGGCAGCGCAGCAGCGTCGAGGCGCAGATAGTTTGGTTTCGATCTCTGGCCGCATCACGATTGACTCCTCTCCCGAACTGCGGCTGCTCCTGTTGCAGGTCCTTGAGACGGCTGAGTGCGAAGGCCTGACCGTCGATTTGTACGAGGTCGGATATGTGGATACATCAGGGCTCGCGATCATGCTCGAAGTTCTCCGGGCCGCACGCGGACTAAAGAAGACGTTCCATTTGAGCGGGCTCCGCGATCGCCCGCGTTATCTGTTGGAAGCGACACGGCTTCTGCATCTCTTTGACGAGGTCGCTCGCGACGTGGAGCAATGAAGAATTTACGCGGCGACAACCTGCAATGATCACTTCCATTCTGGAACATGTCGGCAGAAGGACTCTACGTCAGGCGGAGTACGTGGGCGGCCTCACGATGCAGGTACGAGCGGCGCTCGGCTCTTTGGGACAAACGCTGCCCCTAATCGGAAATCGTAACCGATGGAAATCAGCGGTTCGTCAGATGTTGGCAGTGGGCGTCGATGCGCTTCCTATGGTCGGCATCATGGCGGTTTGCGCGGGATTCATTCTGGCCATGCAAGGGGCTTCGGAGTTGCGCCGCTTTGGCGCGATTGACCTCGTCGTCGATCTGGTGAGCATCGGTTTCACTCGGGAATTGGGACCGTTGCTCGCTGCAATTGCGGTGAGTGGAAGGTCGGGATCCGCATTCTCCGCCGAAATCGGGAGCATGGTGGTTACCGAAGAAGTCGATGCGCTACGGACGATGGCGATCGATCCAGTCGAATTCTTGCTTGCGCCAAAATACCTGGCGATGTTGATCACGCTTCCCTGCCTGACGATCTTGAGCAACGCCTGCGGGATTCTGGCCGGCGGCCTCTTCATGCGGTTTAGCACCGGTATGGGTTTCGGTGTTTATCTCCAGAACGTGGCTCACTCGATGGTGCTGCGGGATGTGATGACCGGATTACTGAAGAGCCTGGCGTTCGCCACAATCATCGTCCAGGTGGGCTGCCTGGAGGGTTTCCGTGTGCGCGGCGGGCCAGACGCAGTGGGCCGGTCAGCCACAGCCGCGGTAGTCAAGTCAACGTTTTTGGTAATCCTCGCCGACGTTGCATTCACCGCCATTTTCTATCTAGTCGGAGGCAAATGACGCAATGCCGGAAGCGACTGCCGAACCCGTGATTTCCGTCCGTGACGTGGTGGTCAGCTACGGGGGGCGACGCGTATTGGACGGAATCAACCTGGACATTGCACGTGGGGAAACGATGGTTTTATTGGGCGGCAGCGGATCTGGGAAGAGCACGCTCCTGCGCCACATCATCGGCCTGGAACGGCCGCAGGCCGGACGGATTCTGGTGAACGGCATCGATCTCGCTACCTCAAAGCAGAAAGATCTAAAAAAAGTTCGACATTCGATCGGAGTCGCGTTTCAGAATGCTGCTCTCTTCAACTCAATGTCCGTCAACGACAACCTGGCACTCCCGCTCCGCGAGCATACACGGCTGGCCGAATCGACCATCCGCATAATGACCTGGCTGAAGCTGGCGGTGGTCGGGCTGGCCGAGTTCGGAGACCACAATCCTCAGGAGCTGTCGGGAGGCATGAAGAAGCGCGCGGCAGTTGCAAGGGCGCTCTCGCTCGATCCGGAAATTTTGGTGTTCGACGAGCCCTCCGCCGGTCTCGACCCCATCGTGGCGGCCGAACTGGATGATTTGATTTTAGGCTTAAAGCGCGCCTTCAGCATGACCGTTGTGGTGGTGACTCACGAGATGGCAAGCGCATTCCGGATCGCCGACCGAATGGCGATGCTTTACAGGGGATCGCTGATCGCGGTGGGCACCAAAGAGGAGCTGCGGAACAGTAATCATCCACGCATCCGTCAATTCTTCGATCGGGTCCCGGACCAAGTCGTTGATGCCGGCGTAATCGATCAACATTTTGAAGAGTACCTGACAGGAGGCTTGCGGTGACCACAGAAGCGAAAGTCGGAGCATTCGTGATTGCCTGTCTGCTCGTGCTGGGCGTGACGGTGTATTACGTGGGCAACAATCAGTGGGGCAGTCATCTGACACCGTACAAAACGTACCTGCGGTATGCGGGTGGTATTGCCCCAGGAACAAGCGTCTTGTTCGGTGGGATTGAGGCAGGCAGAGTGGCCGGCGTGAGAGCTTCGAATGAGGACCCGACACGAATCGAGATTCTGCTTCAGATTAAGGAGGGAACGCCAGTGAATGAGAATTCCGTAGCTGAGCTCGGTTCCGTCAGCCTGATGAGCAGCCCTGCGATTTCGATCACCACGGGGAGCAATGATGCACGTCGCCTCCCAGCGGGCGCGGTGATCCGGTCGCGGGAAACTGTAAGCATCGACGATATGACTCGGAAGCTTTCCGTAATCGCCGATAGCGCACAAGGACTGATCACTCAGGTACAGGGAGAACTCAAAGATATCAGCGGAGAGGCTCACACGGTGCTCGCCAACCTGAACGAGGTAACCGGCCCATCGAATCGGCGTCAGATCGCGCAGCTTCTGCAGCAGGTGAACTCGCTGGTCGCGACGCAGTCGCCGAAAATTGACCGCATTACGGAGCAGGTGCTGTCCGTCAGCCACGATGCCGATTCCGTCATCCAGAAGATGGGCCCGCTCCTCGACCACACAGACGCGACCGTCTCTAACGTGAATCAAACGATTGATCAACTGCGCGACCCTATCCGGCAGGATTTGGCGCAACTACAGTCCACAATGGATCAGGCCAACAGCACGATGAAAACTATTCAGACGCTGGTACGCGCAAATGACGAGAACATCAGCGAAACGGTAGAAAACCTGCGCGTAGCGACGGAGAACCTGGACCAGCTGAGCAACGAGGTTAAACAACGGCCATGGAGCCTGGTACGGATCCGGCAACAGAAAGATCGGAAGGTCCCGCAGTAAGCCGATCGGCCAAACAAACGGTCCCCCGAGAAGCTCTTAGTTTATGAAACCAGCCGGGTGTGAAAAGTCCTTTTGGCATGAATTCTTCCTTGAGATTCGTCATTCTCTCGTGCCTTGTCGCTGTCGCGGCGTGCGGACAGGCGGTTCATTCTGTCGGGAATATATTTGAGCCCCGGGCCACCCCTGCCGAATCGGTTTATCATCTTTCGTTACTCGTGATTGCGGTTTGCGCCGCGATCTTTCTCGCCGTTGCAGCAGTATTGACCTACACAATCGTCCGCTTCCGCCGTAAGGTGGACGATCGTAGGGAGCCTGCCCAAGTCTACGGCAGCGATCAGATCGAAATCGCTTGGACAGTGGTTCCGATTCTCATCGTGTTTGTGCTGACGATGGCGACGGCTCGCGTGGTTTCCGCCATACAGAACAAGCGCGCCTCAGCCAACGCCCTGCAAATTACGGTTGTCGGACACCAGTGGTGGTGGGAGATTCGATACCCCGCGCTCGGTGTTGTCACAGCAAATGAGCTGCACGTACCTGTCAGCACAACGGCGAACCCAGCGCTTGCGTTTCTCAGGCTCGAATCCGCCGACGTGGCTCACAGCTTTTGGGTGCCACAACTCTCGGGCAAAACCGATTTGATTCCTAATCACCCTAACACGATGTGGATCGATCCCAGACAGGAAGGCACGTTTCTTGGAAACTGCGCCGAGTACTGCGGCACTCAACACGCCAACATGCTGTTGAGAGTGATCGTTCAATCTCCGGCGAACTTTGCGAAGTGGGCGGCGTCACAGAGGCAACAGGCGTTTTTTGACGGCCGGCTCGAGGCAGCCAGAACGGCTTTCCTTTCTCTCTCCTGCGTGAATTGTCACAGCGTGAGCGGAACATTGGCCGCCGGAACGTTCGGTCCGGATCTCTCACACGTGATGAGCAGAGACACGCTCGGTGCTGGTGTTATCCCGAATAGTGTCGAAAACCTGCGCGCTTGGGTCAAAGACCCACAAGCGATCAAGCCCGGAAATCTAATGCCAAACATGCAACTTAATCCACTGGAATTGGATGAAGTCGTGACCTATCTTTCCTCCTTGAAATAGGCTCTGGCAACTCTCATGGCAACGACCAACTACATCCCTGAACGCTCTAGTGAAGTGGTCGAGGAACTGTCACTTCCTTCGAAGCTGCATGACTGGATCGTGACTGTCGATCACAAGCGGCTGGGAGTGATGTACATCGCGACCTCGCTCTTCTTCTTTGCCGTGGGGGGAATCTTCGCCGCTCTGATGCGGGCACAATTGGCTTTCCCTAACGGTAAGGCTTTGCCGCCGGAAGTCTTCAACCGGATCTTTACGATGCACGGAACCACGATGGTCTTCCTGGTGGGCATGCCCTTTTTCGCCGGCTTGGCCAACTATCTCGTGCCTCTGATGATCGGTGCGAGGGACATGGCATTCCCGCGGCTGAACGCATTTGGCTATTGGATGTTTTTGTTCGGCGGCATCCTGCTGTATTTCAGTTATATCGGCGGCGAAGGGTTAGCAGGCCACGGCACGGCTCCGGATGTGGGTTGGTTTGCCTACTCGCCGCTGACTGAGCGCGCGTTCTCACGCGGCACAAGCACGGACTACTGGATTCTTAGCATCATTGTGGCCGGTATTGGCAGCACGGCCAGTGCGATCAACGTAATTGCGACCGTCATCAGCATGCGCTGCAAGGGCATGACGTTGGCACGCATGCCGCTGTTCGTGTGGTTGATGCTGGTCGTCTCGGCGATGGTGATTTTAGCCCTACCGCCGCTGACCGCCGCCCAGATCATGCTTCTGCTGGACCGGTATCTGGGGGCGCACTTCTTCGACACGCAGGCAGGCGGATCGGCTCTCCTCTGGCAGCATTTCTTCTGGCTGTTCGGGCACCCGGAGGTTTACATCCTGGTACTGCCGGGATTCGCGTGCGCTTCAGAGATCATACCCGTATTCTCGCGGAAGCCGATCTTCGGACGGGCAGCTATGATCGGCGCCACGGTGGCGATCGGAATGGTCTCAGTGAGTGTATGGGCTCACCATATGTTCGCCGTCGGAATGTCATCTACGTCGAATATCTTCTTTGTTGCCTCAACCATGCTTGTCGGTGTTCCGACGGGAATCAAAATCTTCAATTGGATGGCAACGATGTACGGCGGCAAGCTCCGGTTTGACACGCCTATGTTGTTTTGCGTCGCCTTCCTGTTTCAGTTTCTGATTGCCGGCCTGACGGGAATCATGCTGGCCGCTGCCCCGTTCGACTGGCAACTGACGGATTCTTATTTTGTCGTTGCCCACTTTCACTACACGCTGCTGGGCGGCCTCATGTTCACGCTGTTCGGAGCCATTTACTACTGGTTTCCAAAAGCAACGGGAAAGATGCTCAGCGAAACGCTTGGCAAGTGGCACTTTTGGCTGCTCGTGATCGGATTCCACATGACGTTCGATCCGCTGCACTTCGCGGGAATACTCGGCATGCCGCGCCGCATTTACACCTATGCGCCAGGCCGAGGGTGGGAGGGCTTGAATCTGGTGGCATCGATAGGCGTGATTTTTCAAGCCGCCACAGTCGCCTGCCTGATTTGGAATATCATCCGCTCGCTACGAAAGGGTGAACCAGCGGGCAACGATCCCTGGGACGCTTGGACGCTCGAGTGGTCCACTTCCTCCCCGCCGCCTGAGTACAACTTCGCGATCATGCCGGAGGTGCGCAGCAGCCGTCCGCTGTGGGATCTGAAGCATCCCGAAGATCCCGATTGGAAGTACGAGTGAGAAGCCTCCGATGACCTCAACCGTTGCACTAAGACAGACCGAGTGGATACTGCCGGATCGTGGCCGCGTGGGAGTGCTATGCCTGATCGCGACGGAGTTCGCACTCTTCACGATCTTCGTAGTGGCTTACGCGTTCTATATCGGTAAGAGCCTCACCGGTCCTACGCCCAGCCAGGTATTGGAACTGCCGATATGGCCGACCATCTGCCTGCTTTCGAGCAGCATAACGGCCGGACAGGCGGAGCGCGCACTCAAGCGTAGCCGGATACGCACCTTCCAACTATGGATCACGGCGACGATTCTACTGGGCATCGAATTCATACGGCAAACCGCGATTGAGTGGCGCCACCTGATTGCAGTTGACCACCTTACCGTCACCACGAACCTGTTCGGTACGACGTTCTATTCGCTTGTCGGGCTGCATGCCAGCCACGTTGTTCTTGGTTTGACGTTGCTGTTGCTCGTACTGATTCTTAGTCTTCGCGGAAGCATGTATGGCCAGGCACGACGGTTCGAACTATTGGCCTGGTACTGGCATTTCGTGGACGCCGTGTGGGTGGTGGTGTTCACCGTGGTTTACGTGATTGGCCGTTGAAACCCTATGAGACCTGTGATGGACGAGCAAAATTCAGATTCGATTCTGGTCCCGGCGCCAACCGCGTGGCCGTTCATCGCCGCCTTCGGGATCACGCTGATTCTTTCGGGGCTAATTACGCACGTAGCAGTGAGCGCCGTGGGTGTGGTGACACTATTGTGCGCGGCGGCCGGATGGTGGCGCGATGTTTTGCCCGAACAGAAGGAAGAGTTGGTCGAGGTGAGCGTCGCCGAGCTTAGCGCTGCGGGCGTGCCTAAGAGTTCTTCCGCAGTGGACCACCTGGCGGCCGGTGTCGGCGGACATCGCGTTCGGATCCCGGAGGAAGTGCATCCCTATTCGGCGGGGTTTTATGGTGGACTCGCGGGCGCAGCAGCGATGGCCATCGTAGCAACGCTCTTTGGCCTCATTGCACAGGGCAGTATCTGGTACCCAGTCAATTTGCTCGCCGCGGGCGTTTTACCTTCGCTCGCCGGCGCGCCGCCGTCGCAGCTCCGGGAGTTCAACGCCGCCGGTTTGATCGCCGGGTCGATTATCCATTTACTGACTTCGGTGCTGGTGGGTCTGCTTTATGCCATTTCACTGCCTATGTTTCCGAGGGGCGCAAAATGGCGCAGCGGATTGGTGACTCCAGTACTGTGGTCAGGCCTTGTAGCGGCAACGCTTTCAGTGATCAATCCCGCGTTGAACGCGCGCATCGAGTGGTCTTGGTTTGTAGGGTCTCAGATCGCGTTTGGCATGGCTGCGGCATGGGTGATAGCACGTACGGAAAAGATCGAGACCATGCAAAGCTGGGCACTCATTGATCGGGCGGGGATCGAAGCGCGCCGGAGCGATTCGGAGGAGGAATCAGACTCATGATCCGATCTCTCTCCTGGTTGCCGCTCGGCGCTGTGGTGATTCTGTTGGGCTGCGGCCATAAGCCGGAACAGTATGTCCTTCCGGACCAGGTCACGGATTTCTCGGCTCTCTACCACGCCAACTGCGGCGGCTGCCACGGCCAGAATGGCCGCTATGGCGCTGCGCGTCCGTTGAATGATGGGCTTTATCTGGCATTGATCGGTAACGAGAAGCTACGAGAAGTAATTGCCAAAGGTGTACCAAATACCACGATGCCCGCGTTCGCACAGGAGGCAGGAGGCACGCTGACCGAGCGTCAGATTGGCGTGTTGGCCGATCGTATAATGGCGCGGTGGTCGCACACTGTCGAGGCTTCCGAAGCTTCTCTTCCGTCCTATAGCGCAAGCCTGGGCGATGCGAGTCGCGGCGAGGCCGTGTTCCACGAAGATTGCGCAAGCTGTCATGGCGAGGATGGAACCGGCGGCCGTGGTAGTAAGGGCGGCTCCGTGGTCGACCCCGCCTACCTGACCCTTGTGAGCGATCAGTCGCTTCGGACAACGGTGATTGTAGGCCGCTCCGACGAAGGGATTCCGAACTGGCAAAGTTATGTCCCCGGCCAGGCCATGAAACCGCAGGAGATCTCAGACGTTGTCGCATGGCTGGCCGCGCATCGTACGCTCCCCGGTACTCGGGCAAAAGGAGCAACAACTGTACCATGATCGAACAAACAACGGTCGAAAAGAACCAAGAATCCGACAGTTCGGTTTCGCGTCGCAATGTGCTCGTCAAAGTCGGTGCGGGGCTGAACACTATCGCTGGACTGTTGATCGGCGTTCCGGTTCTCGGCTACGTTTTATCGACCTTTTCGAAACGTTCGCCGCGAAGCTGGGTCTCGCTCGGTCCGTTGAACCGCTTTACGGAAGGCGAGACAAGACTGGCCGTCTTCCGAAATCCAGTGAGCAAACCCTGGGATGGAGACACGACCGAAGTGCCGTGCTGGGTGAGAAGGATCGAAGGCGAAAACTTCCAGATATTCGCCATCAACTGCACACACCTCGGCTGCCCGGTGCGATGGTTTCAGCAATCGCGGCTGTTCATGTGTCCGTGCCACGGCGGCGCGTTTTATGAGGATGGATCTCATGCTTCCGGTCCGCCTCCGCGTGGCCTGTTCCAGTACCAGCACAAGATCGAAGGTGGAGAACTGAAGATCTTGGGCGGTAATCTCCCGACGCTCGCCGAACCGCTGTGAGTTTCAAATGATGCTCAGATCCCTTGCTCTTTGGCTGGAAGAACGCTTGCACCTTACCAAGCTGTTCGAAGCAACCGCCGGCCATAAGGTGCCCCCCAGCACCAATAGCTGGTTCTACGTGTTTGGCAGCGGCACGCTGTTGTGCTTCGTCTTGCAAATCGTCACGGGCATTTGCCTGGCTCTGGTATATGTGCCTTCGGCAAGCGAGGCTTGGCCCAGCCTGCAATATCTGAACAATCAGCAGTTCCTGGGTGCGTTTTTGCGTGCAGTCCACAACTGGGGTTCGATCTTCATGGTCGCCATCATGAGTTTGCACCTGGTGCAGACGTTCTTGTTCGGTGCCTACAAATACCCGCGCGAGCTGACATGGGTCAGCGGTTGTTTTCTATTTCTTTGTACTCTGGGCATGGCGTTTACAGGCCAGGTTCTGCGTTTCGATCAGGATGCCTACTGGGGACTGGGGATCGGCGCATCCATCATGGGACGCGTCCCCTTCCTTGGGGCGCAATTAGTTCATTTGATGCTAGGCGGTTCGATCATAGCGGGCGATACACTTTCCCGGTTCTTCACTATGCATGTGTTCGTCGTGCCTGGGATGATTATCGCGTTGCTCAGCCTGCACCTGAGGCTCGTGTTGACCAAGGGCATCAACGAATATCCGAAGCCCGGACGCATGGTGATCAAGAAATTGTACGAGACCGAGTACGAGGAAATCATCAAGAAGACCGGCGTACCTTTCGTGCCGAATGTCATCGGCAAGGACCTGATCTTCAGCGGCTTTCTGGTTGTGGTGATCGTCACATGCGCACTCGTCTTCGGTCCGGCTGGCCCCAGCGGACCGCCCAATCCGACACTGATTCACACTGCCCCAAAGCCAGATTTCTATTTCCTGCCGGTGTATGCGATTCTCGCTTTGCTGCCCGCATACATGGAAACCTTTCTTCTGCTCGTCGCGCCGGTTGTGGGCTTGGCGGTCCTTATCCTCCTTCCGTTCTATTCCGGCACCGGAGAAAAGAGCGTCCGCCGGCGTCCGATGGCTGTCGTTGTTGTGGTGTTGGCATTTCTTATCGCAGGCCTACTCGCTTATCTCGGAACATTCGCCCCGTGGTCTCCGCACATGGAGGCATGGAGCGGTGCGCCTACTCCTGTCGCTTACGTCAAAGGGCGCACGGGACTGGAACTTCAGGGGGCCCTTCTCATTCAAGGCAAGCAGTGCCGGAATTGCCACAGCCTCGGAGGCAAAGGTGGGCAGCGCGGTCCGGCGCTGGACACAGTGGCTACGCGATTGACTCGCGACCAACTTATCCGGCAGGTAATCCAGGGCAGCGGAAACATGCCTGCGTACGGTAAGAACCTGAGCCCTGCGGAAGTAACGGCGCTGGTCGCTTTCATGGAAACATTGCGGCCTTCGTATCAGCCACCGGCGCGGGACGCCACGCAGTCAGTGCGCCTGGTTTCGAAGGAAATCCAGGCCGGGCGCTGAAGAGGAGCACATGGACCCGGTCGCCGCAGCTGCGCTCTCATCATGGAACTTGGGTCCTCAAGTCTCGTGCTTGCTGCTGGCGATTGCCGTTCTTTACTTTCGAGGCTGGTTGCGCGTTCACACCGAAATGCCTCGAAAATACACGGCGGGCAGACTGACGGCCTTCGCCTGTGGGCTCGGCACGATTTTCCTGGCTCTTGCCTCGCCGATAGATACGTTTGGAGGGCTGCTGCTCGAGGCCCATATGATCCAGCACCTGTTGCTCATCATGGTGGCGCCTCCGCTCCTCTGGCTGGGGCAGCCGGTTCTGCCGCTGCTGCGCGGTTTGCCGCGCCGCCTATTCAAGGACGCGCTAGGGCCCTTTCTCTCCTGGAGAGAACTCCGGCAATTCGGCAATGCAATCGTCCATCCACTGGTTGGCTGGTCGGCTTTGGCAATTGTGATCGTCGCTTGGCACTTGCCGCGGTTTTACGAATTGGCGCTTCACTCGCAAGCTTGGCACCAGGCGGAACATGCCTGCTTCTTCTGGGCCGCGATGCTGTTCTGGTGGCCTGTGATCGAGGTGTGGCCGGGTCACTCAGCCTGGCCGAGATGGGCCCTGATTCCCTACCTGGTTCTCGCCGATCTCGTGAATACCGGACTCTCAGCAGTGCTGTGTTTCTCGAATCATATTCTGTATCCGACTTACCAGTCGGCTCCGCGATTGTGGGGTATCTCGGCGCTCAACGATCAAGCCGCGGCAGGCGCCATCATGTGGGTTCCGGGATCAATCGTGTTCCTGGTGCCCGCTGTAGTGCTAGTCATGCAGGCTCTCGAGTCCGGCCGCACTGTCCCAAACAAACGTATGTCGAGTCTGCGCGTCCCCCATCCGCGCATTCAGGCAAAAACAACGTGGAATCTTCTGAGAACGCCCATCCTTGGATCGATTCTGCGATATCGACACTTTCGGCGTTGCCTTCAAACAGCAATGTTGCTGCTCGCCGTCGCCGTGGCGGCCGATGGATTCTTCGGACCGCAAGTCGCACCCATGAACGTGGCTGGAGTACTGCCATGGACCTATTGGCGCGGCTTAGTAGTGATTGCGCTGCTCGCGGCGGGCAATCTTTTCTGCATGGCCTGCCCTTTCACGCTGCCTCGCGACCTGGCTCGCAAGTTCGTGCCTCCGCGCTATCGTTGGCCGCGACGGTTACGCTCGAAGTGGATCGCAGTCGGCTTGCTACTCACCTATCTTTGGGCTTATGAGGCGTTCGGTCTTTGGAACAGCCCGCGGTCGACGGCCTGGGTCATCCTAGGTTATTTCGCCGCCGCTTTTGCGATCGACACCGCCTTCAAGGGAGCCAGCTTCTGCAAGTACGTCTGTCCTATCGGACAGTTCCATTTCGTTCATGCTCTCTTGTCGCCCTTCGAGGTGAAGGCGCGTGAACCGGCCGTCTGCGCCTCGTGCACCACACACGACTGCATTCGCGGCAACGACCGGGAGCGAGGATGCGAGCTGAACCTATTTCAGCCGAAGAAACTCGGAAATTTCGATTGCACCTTTTGCCTCGATTGCGTGCAGGCCTGCCCCCAGCAGAACGTTGGCATCTCACGAGTGCTCCCAGGCGCGAGCCTGTTTCAGGATAGTCGCGGCTCCGGAATCGGTCGTTTGAGCCGGCGGCCTGATGTCGCCGCGCTCGTGCTGATACTCGTATTCGGCGCCTTTGTAAATGCAGCCGGAATGACCGAGCCTGTGATGATGTGGATGCACTTTTGGCACGCGAGGTTCGGACTCAGCTCGATGGTTCCGATTGTGACGACGCTGTATGCCGGAGGCCTGCTAATTATCCCTGCGCTACTAGTGGTCGCGTGCGGTTGGGCCAGCCATCAGTGGGGGCACATGACCCTCGCCTGGAAGGACGTGATTTGTAACTTTGCGCCGGCCCTGGTTCCGGAGGGCTTCAGCATGTGGCTTGCGCACTTCTCCAATCACTTGGTGGCCGGGTGGAGCAGCGTGATTCCGGTCATCCAAAGAGTGTTGTCTCCGGCTGCCTCGGTCGAATATCCGCCAGCGTGGATTCCGAACTGGCTACCCTCAATGGATCTCCTCTTTCTGGGTCTGGGTCTGCTGCTTACCTTATATATCGCCTGGCGCGCGGCGTGCCGTCTCGTCAATGGCGCGTGCACTGCCTTGACAGTACTTCTCCCCTGGGCGCTTCTCGCATTCGCGCTCTATTCGGCGGGATTGTGGATCGTTTTCCAACCGATGCAGATGCGCGGAATGATGACCATGCAGTAGGAATTAGCGGCATGACCCATCACCACCTAAAAGCACTTTTGTTCCTAATCGTCGTGGTTCTCACTCCGGCACGCACCTTCGCTGACGGAGGAAATGTGCAGATGCGCAAAGAGGCTGGAGGACTGATAATCACCGTATTTACTTCGCCCGCTCCGCTTGCCGCTGGTCAGGTCGATCTCAGCGTATTGGTGCAAAATCGGGATGGACTCGAACCGGTGCTGGATGCCGATCCCTCGGTGCTTCTACGCAGAGACGCTTCCAGTACTGAAATCCGGGCGCGTGCCACGCGCGAGCAGGCGCAAAACAAGCTGCTATATGCGGCGCCCTTGACACTTACGCAATCGGGGAGGTGGCACGTTTCGGTCACAGCCCGGCATAAAGGTTCGCGCGCAGAAATCGCGGGAGAGATCGAGGTACCGCCTGGCCGCATGATGGCGAGGTTCTATTTGGGCTACATTGCTTTTCCGCCGCTAGTAATCACGGTATTTCTGACCCGCGAATGGTTGATTCGGCGAAAGGCGAACTTACGGGTGAGTCGATGCGAGATTACCTAGAGCTGACAAAACCCCGAATCACGGTGCTAATTCTGATCTGCGCGGCAGTCGGGTACTCTTTCGGCAGCCGGGCTTCCTTTCGCCCATCCGTGCTGTTGTACGTTCTGATTGGGACGGCACTGATGGCTTCAGGGACATCGGCGCTGAATCAGTGGTACGAGGCCGATTCGGATGCCAGAATGTCGAGAACGCGCGACCGCCCGATCCCCTCCGGAAGAATGAAGCGCAGTCACGGATTCGTTTTCGGCGTCCTGGTTTCGATGGCCGGCTTCGTCGAACTGTGGCTCGAGACGAATGCGCTTACCGCCATGCTCGGCCTGTTCACCCTCCTGAGCTACCTGTTTCTCTACACACCATTGAAGCGCCACTCACCCATATGTACGACAGTGGGCGCGGTGCCGGGCGCGATGCCCCCGCTGATCGGCTATGCTGCTGCGAGCGGGCATCTCGACTCTGCTGCGTTCGCGTTGTTCGCCATCCTGTTTGTTTGGCAGTTCCCTCACTTCGACGCAATTGCTTGGATGTATCGCGAGGACTATGCCAGAGGGGGAATTCGTATGCTGCCTGTAGTCCGCCCGGACGGAGAAGCAACCGCGAAGCGCATTGTTGCCTCCTCGGTCCTTCTCATTCCGGTGAGTCTCCTGCCTGGGTTCCTGGGTATGACCGGTCCCACCTACTTCACTTCGGCAATTGCGGCGGGCATGGGACTGCTTTATTTCGGAGTGCGTCTGGGACGTGAACGTACTCGGTCAAGGGCGCGTCACGTGCTGTTGGCTTCCGTCTTGTACCTGCCCGCAATTCTCGCTGTGATGGTGATCGATCGGCAATTCCCGTAAGCGGGTGAAATTCCAACAAAACACGGTCCGGCAGTCTCTTCGTAGATGTAGGTCAACGAAGCATAGTAGCGGGAATTTTTCACAACATGAAATACTTCATCAGTCTCCTCTTGGCAGCGTGCGCCCTTTGCATTTGTGCCTGGGCGCAGGATCCGCAAAGCGGGATTCCGGAGTCGTACATCGCCTTGATGAGGTCGAATATCCAAACCAAGAAAACCGACATCATCCAGCAGAACCTGACGCTTTCCGACGATCAAGCGAAGAAATTTTGGCCACTGCAGCGCAGCTATCAGAACGATTTATCGAAGCTCGGCGATCAGCGTCTCGACATCATCCGCGATTACGCGAAGAATTGGGACAACCTAAGCGACGAGACTGCGAAGAACCTCGGAAAACGGCTCCTGGATTATCAAAAGAAACGCATCGACCTTCGCGGCAAATATTTTGATCGCATGTCGAAAGAGATATCCCCAACAATTGCAGCGAAATTCTTCCAGGTTGAGATGCAGCTCGAGGACATCATCGATTTGGGGATCGCGTCTTCGGTTCCGCTCATAAAGTAGCGTTGACCAGTGAGGGTAGAGCCGCGCCAGATTGCAGGTCGGGCAAGCATGACTGAAAACACACCTAGAGTTGTGATCGTCGGGGGAGGGTTTGGTGGCTTGGCGGCCGCCAAGGCGCTCCGAAACACGCCTGCCCACACTATTTTGATAGATCGCGCGAATCATCACCTCTTCCAGCCGTTGCTTTACCAGGTGGCCACGTCTGAGCTGACACCCGGGCAAATAGGCTCGCCAATCCGAAACATTCTACGCAGGCAGCAGAATACAACAGTAATCTTAGGCGAAGTTACCGGCGTAGACAAAGACAAGAAATTCGTGTCGGTCAACTCGGCCGACCGAGCTGGCGTGCGAATCGCTTACGACTTTCTAATACTGGCAACCGGTGTAACCCACAGCTACTTCGGGCACGATGAATTCGAGAAGTTCGCGCCGGGGTTGAAGAGCCTGGCCGACGCCGTCGCGATCCGTAACAAGATCCTGCAGGCATTCGAGCAGGCGGAAGCCGAGGAAGACACCAGTCGTCATCGTGACCTCCTGACATTTGTGCTGGTGGGGGCAGGCCCCACTGGAGTGGAAATGGCCGGCGCCATCGCAGTACTGATCCGTAACACGCTCAAATCGGAGTTCCGGCGTATCAATCCTGAGATGGCACGAATTGTCCTGGTTGACAGAGCAAACCGGGTTCTGGGTAGTTTCTCAGAGGGCCTTTCCGCGGCGGCAAAAGAACGGCTCGGCGCCCTGGGTGTAGAGGTCCGACTGGGATGCGGCGCCGACCTGATTGACGAAGACGGAGTCATCGTGGCGGGCGAGCGCATATGGAGCAAGACGGTGATTTGGACAGCCGGCGTGGCTCCATCACCTGCCGGCAAGTGGTTGAACGTGGAGGCAGACCGAGCCGGTCGAGTTCGCGTCGAAAAGGACTTGACGGTGCCGGGGCATCCGGAAATCTTCGTAGTCGGCGATACCGCATCGCTCGATCAGGATGGTAAACCGCTGCCGGGTGTGGCGCAGGTGGCCATGCAACAAGGGCGCTATGCCGGAAACGTAATTCACAGTCGTGTTACTGGCAAATCCCCGCCGCGTCCGTTCCGTTACTTCGATAAGGGCAGCATGGCTGTAGTCGGCAAGGGATTCGCCGTTCTGCAGAGCGGCAAGGTCCAGGTCAGCGGTGTTCTTGCATGGCTTGCCTGGGCGGCCGTGCACTTGGAGTTCCTGGCGCAATCCAGCCTGCGGGTGAGTGTCTTCATCCAATGGGTTTGGACTTATCTAACAGGTCAACGAGGTTCGCGCCTCATTGTGAATCACTATGGATCAGAGCGCGGAAAAGCAGCGACGGACGTGCATCGCGGGGTCGTTGCTTCAAGCAACTGAGCGTCCCAAAAA
>JBAUZG010000067.1:0-2264 GCA_049585195.1 Bryobacteraceae bacterium
GCAATTCGCTCAAAACAACAGTCGTGCAATTTACCGTGCGCACGCTGCTCCGCAGCCGCCGTCATCGCATTATTCTCGCGTTCTATTGGGGCCTAGGATTCGCCATTGTCATCTCGCTCCTCAAGACCACCGAACAACAGCAGCTGATGGCCAAATCCGGAGGGATGCTCGGCCATCGGGTGAACGGGCCGCTGCTGTTTTCGACGATGGTGATGCTGTGCCTTGCCGTGCTGGGAACCCGTGTTGTGTTCGCCATGCCGCTCGATCTACGCGCCAATTGGATTTTCCGCGTCACGCCGGTTCGCGGAGGGCCGGAGTGTTTAGCGGCGACCCGCCTGTCGCTATTCGTCCTCGGCGTGGCGCCGGTTTGGGGCGCGTCCGCCGCGCTGTTGCTATCGATCTGGCCGTGGCGCCCGGCGGTCGAACATCTGTTAGTGCTTGGGCTCGTGGGGATCGTTCTGGTCGAGCTATGCCTTCTTGGGCTTAATAAAATTCCCTTCACTTGTTCCTATTTGCCTGGCAAATCGTACTTCCACATGGCCGCCTTCGCCTTCGTGTGTCTCTCACTCCTGATGAACGAGGGCGCCGAATTCGAACGGCGCGCTTTCGACGACCCCGCCCGCTACGCGATTATGCTCGCAGTTCTCGTCATCGGGGCCCTCTGCGCTAGATGGCGAACGGCAGCGCTAGCGAATTCTCCAGAAGCAGCCCTGCACTTTGTGGAAGAGCCTACTCCGGCAATTCTGCCTTTGGGATTGCACCGCGACGGAGTCGTACCAGTTTGATCTAACAAGGAGCCGCGAGCGTGAGCGACCGCCCAAGGTCCCAGTCGCCTCAACCAAAGCCGCCTAGCTCACAATTGTGGGGCGGACCTCCTGGTCCGCGCCGGACGTCCCCGTCCGGCCAGAGAGCAACGAAAAACAAAAATAAAGCTTGACTGCTCTATAAAACTAGTACACTATATTTATGGATGAACGGTACGGCCAATAAACGGAAGCCCTTCCAGTTCCGCTTGGATCTGCACAGCGGCGTACCCGTCTACCGTCAAATCATCGACCAGGTCACGGGCGGCATCGCCGCAAGCGCGCTCACCGGGGGCGATCAGCTTCCAACCGTTCGTCAACTCGCGGTCGATCTGTCGATCAACCCGAATACAGTGATACGCGCTTATCGCGAACTTGAAATTCGGGGCGTGCTCGAGACACAGCAGGGCACCGGAACGTTTATCAGCCACCAGAAGCCGCAGCGCGACGATGCCGGGCGGCAGCGGCGGCTCGATCAGTTAGTCGGTGAATTCGTGGCGCGAGCCGGTTCGGGCGGCTTCACGGTCGAGGAATTGATCAAGCAGCTCCAGGATATACAGGCCGACGTGCCAACCGACGCCGGAAAGAAAAGGAGATAAAAAGATGTGGCAGGATCGCAATAAAAGTCACGTAAGCGGCATCGCGGTGGCGCTGTTCGCCATTTCGGTTGCATGTGGTGCGGCTATTACTGTTGCCATCGGCAATCGGGTGCCGCTCGTAGTCGGGTTAACAGTCGGCATCTACCTGCTGTTTTCAATCAAGGTAGCCGACCAGTGGGAGAAAGTAGCGGTGCTGCGGCTGGGCCGATATATCGGACTGCGCGGTCCGGGCATGTTCCATGTCATTCCAATTGTGGACCGGCTCAGCCGGTACGTGGACCAAAGAGTTCGCGTAGCAAGCGTAACGGCTGAATCGACACTCACGCGCGACACCGTGCCGGTCAATGTCGATGCCATCGTGTTCTGGCTGGTGTGGAACGCCGAAAAGTCCATCCTTGAAGTCGAGGATTTTGTTCAGGCCATCACCATGAGCGCCCAAACCGGCCTGCGGGAATCGATCGGTCGTCACGAATTGGCCCAGATGATCACCGAACGCGAGTCGCTCGGGCGCGAATTACAGCGCATTCTCGACGAGAAGACCAATCCGTGGGGAATCACCGTGCAATCGGTCGAGATCCGAGATGTCCGCATCCCTCAAGCATTGGAAGACGCAATGTCGCGGCAGGCTCAAGCCGAACGCGAGCGCCAGGCACGCAACATTCTGGGACAGGCCGAGACAGAAATCGCGGATAAGTTCTCGTTGGCTGCCTTGACCTATCAAAACAACCCGGTCGCGCTGCATTTACGTGCGATGAACATGCTTTACGAGGCCATCAAAGAGCGTGGCTCGATGGTTATCGTGCCTTCGTCCGCCGTCGAAACCATGGGTTTGGGCGGCACGCTGGCAACCGCGGCGCTCGGC
>JBAUZG010000068.1:0-34513 GCA_049585195.1 Bryobacteraceae bacterium
TGAGACCAGGCGAACAATTCCCCGGTGCTCGATCATGATGCCTTTTGGCGCTCCCGATGAACCGGAAGTGTACATGATGTAGGCAAGATCCGACGGCGCGCCGGGCACGTCAGGCGCTTCGGAAAAAGTGTCACTTATCTCTTCAACGTTGAGGAAGAACCGATCAACTTCGGGTATGCCACTCAGCTTCTCCACGCCCGTGGAATCGACGACAAAATGCTTCAGCTGCGTATCCCGAACCATAAATCGGATACTCTCGATGGGAAAACTTGCATCGAGCGGAACAAACGCACCACCGGCCTTCAAAATGCCAAGAAACGCAGCAACGGCGGACGGCGAGCGGGACAAACAGGCGCCGACATGGGAACCTCGCGCGACTCCCAGCCTCCGTAAGCGGTTCGCGATTTGGTTTGAGAAGGACTCCAGTTTCAGATATGTCCAGGCTGTCGAATTCGACTCGATCGCGATAGCTTCCGGCCGGTATGTGACTTGCTGTTCAAACAGTTTGTGGATGCAGCCTGATGTTGCGGACATGTTCACACTTCCTCCACCGGTCAGGTCATCATCCCGCAAACATGGCTCGAAGTTTTCGGCTTAAGAATCCGGTGGCGTGACTGGAGTCGTCTTCGACTGGTAAATCGTTTGCGAGATGAGCTACGGTTTGATGCGGATCGGCGCCGATTCGGGAAAGCAAGAGCGTCCAATCGTTGGCCATCTGGCGGATTGTTTCTTTTCTGAATAAGTCGGTGCTGTATATGAAGCGGCCGAGCAACGATTCGTCCCGTTCTTCCATTTGCAAATGCAGATCGAATTTGGCGAAGCCCGTCTCGACGTCCATTTCCGTGTAGTTCCAGCCCTTGCCCAAGGAGGGAAGAGGAGGATCGACCGAGAACATGATCTGAAATAGGGGGCTCGTTCCACGTGTTCGACTCTTATCGAAGCGGCTTACGAGGGCGGAAAAAGGAATTCCGTCATTGCTTAGCACGCCCAAAGTTATTTCGCGCACTCGGGAGACCAGATTGGAGAACGAATCTTCTGGCGAGAACCGGGTTCGAATGACAACAGTATTCAGGAATAACCCCAGCATTTTATGGGTCGCAGGATGTTTTCGGGTCGAAGTGGCGGTTCCAAGCACCTGATCGGGCTGCTCCGTGTAGTGATACAACAGCACATGAAATGCGGCCAACACCGTCATGTATAAAGTGGCATTTGAAACCTGCCCGGCCATTTTCAGAGCCACGCCAGTCTCCGCCGGTAGTTGGAACTTTACCGCCGCTCCCCGAAATGTACGGACTGATGGGCGAGGGTAGTCGAGCGGCAGTTGGAGAACCGGCAGATTTCCAGATAGCTGCGCCTCCCAGAATTTCAATTGCGCTTCGGCTCCGACCCGCTCTGACCACGATTTTTGCGCGGCGGAATAGTCGGCGTATTGCACCGCGAGCGGCGGAAGATGGACTGCATTTCCGCTTGCATACCCAGAATAAAGAGCTTCGAGTTCCGGCAATAAGATTGTGCGAAGCGATGTGCCGTCGAATATGATGTGGTGCAGCGTCAGATACAGCCGATACTGCGATTCGTCCAATCTCAGAAGCAGAATACGAAACAATGGCGTTTTCGACAAATCAAATTCTTGTCTTGCATCTTCGGCCGCCATCCGAAGAGCTTTCTCTTCGCGCCGCCTGGCGGAAATCTTGCGGAGATCGATGAGCGTTAATTTTACGCTCAACTCGGGCGCAATCAATTGCAGCAGCTTGCCATCATGCCACTCGAAGCTCGTGCGCCAGGCTTCGTGGCGCCGCAGGATCTCGTTAAACGCCTGTTCCAAAGCCGGAACATCCAGGTTGCCCTCGTAATCAATAGCGATTGGTTCGTTATATACGGGGGCGCTGGCCAGCTCGGCGTGCAGCCACAACTGCAGTTGTTCCTCGCTCGCTTCGACCGGAACACCAAGCTTGCGTAACGGGATTTCGTCTTCATGCGGCAAGCCAGTCTTGAGCACTCGTTCGCGATACCGTGCAAGAACAGAGCCCGTCGATAAATTCGAGGTGAGACCGCTCATACAACGCCATCGCTTGCGCGCCGGTTTGGCGGCTGGGGATCGAACTCGACGGGCACCGCAGTGAGCCCGCGCAAGGCCAGATTTGTGCGCCACGCCAAGCGAACGGGCTTCAATCGAAGATTAGGCAGGCGAATTAGCCGGTCGAAAGCGACTTGCCCTTCAATACGCGCCAGCGGCGCTCCGAAGCAGAAGTGGGACGCCCAGCCAAATGAAAGATGGCGGTTATCAGCCCGCGCGAGATCCAACCGGTCCGGATCTGGAAATCGTTCGGGATCCCGATTAGCAGCCGCAACAACTGCGATCACTCCTTCCCCACGCTTGATGCTCTTTCCTCGCATCTCTAGGTCATAGGGGGCTAGTCTTGCTGTGTGCTGCGTGGGGGGCTCGTAGCGGAGAAGTTCCTCGACAGCCGAAGGCAGCAATCCCGGATCGCGCTGAAGCCGCTCTAGTTCTGATGGATTGCGCAGCAGCAACAGCAGTCCATTTCCAATTAGGTTCGTCGTCGTCTCCTGCCCTCCGACCATGGTGATAATGCAGTTGGCGATGACTTCTTCTTCAGTTAAACGGTCGCCGTCTACTTCCGCAGTTAGAAGCGAATGGACCAAGCCTTCTCGGGGCGATCGTTTCTGCTCGCGTATCCGTTCGCGGAAATAGGTTGTCATGTGTTCGACGGTTCTAACAATCGCGCCAATGCGATCGGGGTTGTTCTGAAAATTCCCTAATATCTCGGCGAAGCTCTCAGACCAAATTTTGAGCTGCTCATGGTCCTCCTCCGGCACACCGAGCATCGCCGCAGTAATGATCGCGGGCAAGCGGTTTGCGAAATCGGCGATGACGTCCATTTCGCCTTTCTCGCGAATGCGATCCAGAAGATCGTCCGCAATTTGCTCGATTCTTCCACGTAGGGAAGCGACTTGTGCGGGCATAAATGCCGCCGAAGCGAGACTCCGGATACGCGTGTGCGCTGGTGCGTCTAGAAAAAGCATCTGCTTGACAAGCACAGCGGCGACGGGGCTCATCTCCGCTAACCCCATCGCACTCAGCTGCTCGGGTGTTTGTGTCCGCGCGGCTGAAAATTTCCGAAGCACTTCAACCACATCTTCATACCTGGTAACTACCCAGGAATGGAGATACACGTCCCAATGAACCGGGTCCGTGGTCCGAATTCTCTTGAATAGCGGATACGGGTCTGCGAGGACTTCCGGGTCAAGCAGAAGAAACAAACTGAGACTTGCATCCTGATCACGCTCACGGATGCTCGCCACATTTACCATAAGATGCAGCCGAACTATAGACTCAAAGAGCCGCTTTCACCGACGTCTTCCGGAGGAAGCGCCGCCAGAAGGTCGACCATTTTCTGTTCGATCGCACGGGAAAGACCAGCTACCGTGGGCGTTTCAAATACGGTGCGGATCGGCAGTTCTACTCCAAACGTTTGACGCACCCGGCTAATGACCTGCGCAGCAAGCAAGGAATGTCCTCCCAGCCGGAAGAAGTTGTCGGCCAATCCAATCCGTCTGCCGCCCAGAAGAGCGGAAAGGATCGTTGTGACCTCCTGCTCGAGTTCGGTTTCAGGAGCCGCGTATTCCTGATCCTCCTCGAGCGCGTTCGATGAATCCGGAAGAGGCAACGCCGCGAGATCCACCTTGCCGTTCCCCGTCAGCGGCAAATCGGCGATACGCACGAAACGATCTGGAATCATGTAGTCCGGCAGAAGGGTAGCCAGGTGAGCGCGCAGATCGGCGCCTGAGGTGTTTGTTCGCAGCACTAGATAGGCCGCGAGTTGCTCACCCGATGGGACACAAATTGTCTTGACTATTGCCGATGCTACGACTGGATGATTCCTCAAGGCGTGGACAATCTCGCCCGGCTCAATGCGATATCCGCGCAGTTTGATCTGTTGGTCGATGCGGCCTCGAAACTCGAACTCCCCGTTTGGCAGTTTTCTCGCTAGATCGCCCGTTCTATATAAGCGCGAGCCATTTTGGAGCAGCCCTGAGCCGCCTTGGAGCAGCCCTGAGCCGTCTTGAAATGGATTCGTAACGAAGCGCTCCATAGTAAGATCTGGACGGCCTATATATCCAAGTGAGACTCCAGCGCCTCCGATGTAGATCTCGCCTTCTTCGCCATCGGAAACAGGCTCGAGATGGGAACCGAGCAGGTAAATTTGCACGCCGGGAATTGCGCGGCCGATAGTCGGCGTAGTGGTTGGATCACCATCAGACGGCACGACGCCCGATGTTGCCAAAACCGTGCACTCGGTTGGCCCGTAATTATTCACAACCTGGAACGGCAATCCTCGAGGCGGGAACGCTCGTAACGTATCCGAGCCAGTCAGCAGAAACCGCAGCTTTGTACTGGGCGGCCATTCTACTGCCAAGAGGCGCTCGGCGATCGCTGTCACCGCGAAGCAATGAGTAATACCTTCGCTGACTAAATAATCGCGAAGACGTTCAGGGATCAATTTCGCCGAAGAGTCGGGGACATGGACGGCCGCGCCCGCCGCTAGTAGAGTCCACGTCTCGAGGATCGCCGCATCAAATGTCAATGAGGCAAGCTGGGTACCGCGATCTTCTTCGCTGACCGAAAAAGTTTCTTTGTACCAGCCAACCAAATGGGCGAGATTCGCGTGAGAAACCGCCACACCTTTGGGCTGGCCGGTTGATCCCGAAGTGTAGATGATATAAGCGGGATCGTTGGGCTCCATGCTCGTCGCTTGGGTCTTAATTGCATCCATCTCGCCAGACCCAGCTTCTGAACACTCGTCTAGTGAGATGTGCCGCCACGATCCGCCAGGCAGCTTTTGGAGGCCCGAACTCTCTGTCGCGATCAAGGCAACGCAGCACTCTTTCAGCATGTGCCGCAGGCGCTCTCGAGGACCGGCGGGATCTACTGGAAGATACGGATATCCGACTTGCCAGGCAGCTAACGCGGCGACAATCATCCGTACCGAATCGCCGGAACAAATGGCTATCGGGTTTTTGCGATCGCTCGGTAATTGTTCTCGGAAGCGCGCCGCGAGGGTAGACGCACGATCAATCAGTTCGCCGAAAGTTATTAGCCGGCAACCTGCCACAATTGCGGCAGCTTTGGGACGCTCAAGTCCGTGTTGCCATATTTGTTCACGCGTGGAAACGAAGCGATCACTCGTTGCTTTGCTACCAGAGACCACCATGGCGGCGTATGAGTATTGTTGCTGGTGTTTCACTCACCCTCCGTCGCGCGAGCAGTATTCAGCACCTGGCCACCCGGTTGCCACTGGCCCAAGGCCAAACTGACGCAAAACTACGTCGAGAGAGTCCAAATGATTCCGTTAATTCCAAAATTCCCTACAACTAAGGGACCTCTTCGCCCTGCCGTGCAGCAACTGCACTATTTATGACTAAAATGCGAGGCTTCTCATTACACTTATAGCAATAAATGCAAACTTACACTAGTGCCAGAGAGAACAGTAAACAAAACGCAAATGCTCGAGCCAACCGGCGCAACAACCCCGTTGAAATTACTGCTTCTTCTTCTTGCCAAACTGCCCAAGGATTCCGTTCACGACTCCCTGCGTGTTGTTCTGCTGATTCTGGTTCCCGGACTGCGCGCCTCCCAGAATGCCGCTCAAAGCGCTGCCTGGATTTCCGGTTGTCGGTAAGAGGTGCTTCAGCTTCATTTGCGCGAGGGCCTGCGTATCGGGCGCGAAGACGGGCTTGCTCATGTTTCCCGTCACGATCACCGGCAACACCAGCTCGCCCTTATTGTTTGCCAAGGCGGTACTGAGAAACCCGCCCACTTTCGCGCCTCCCACCTGCTGGCTCGTGCCGCTGGATAGCACTGCGTTCACGTGCATGTTGATGCCTTGATCCACCAGGTTGAGCGTTCCGACTCCTGAGAGTGACCCCTCGTTTAATTCGGCAACCAGATTATTGGTTGTTGCCACGCCATTCTTGATGTTCAGCGTACCGCTCAACTTCTTGATAGCGGTCTGCGGACCAGAACTTTGCGCGGGCGCAGCGCCCAGAAACTTGCCTACCGAGGAGAGCTCGTGCAATATATTGACTCCTTGTATCTTGCCGTTGGTGACATTGAAGGAGAGGTCGCCGTTGAGCGTGCGTGGAAGGTTGGCGCTCGATTCGAGAGCGAAGCCGAGGTTCGCATCGGCAGCGAGACTTCCGTAGAGACGGTCCTTAACGGAGCTGACCGCAGAGAGGAGCTTGTTCGTGTCAACGCCTGTGAACTTGGTTTTGAGTGAACAAGTTGCGATTTCGGGACGCGTGTCGAGCGTGATCGCTCCGGCCTCGCTTCCACCGAAAATACCGGCCGTGAGCGGGGACAATGTGATGACGCCGTGATCCAGCTTGGCCGTTGCCTTTACATTAGTAAGTACAATTTCCTGCGCGACAATCTGCGC
This sequence comes from Bryobacteraceae bacterium, assembly GCA_049585195.1. Lineage (GTDB taxonomy): Bacteria > Acidobacteriota > Terriglobia > Bryobacterales > Bryobacteraceae > KBS-96. The sequence continues at coordinate 6,459 of JBAUZG010000068.1, forward strand.
CGCGGAAAGCGTGCCGCCGCCGGTGGTTTTGCTCAGAAGACCAGGCTGGTTCGATGCCGGAGCCGCTGCAGGTTTGGCGGGCTGTTGCGGCGCGCGGCTCGTGTTAGCCGTCGGCGCGGCTGGTGAAGAAATTCGCTGAAGTTCGTCCACGTTGATGTTGGTCGAAGACAGCGCAAACTGCACTTCGGGCGCGGCGAAGTTCTTGGCGCTTAAGTTTCCTTGTAAGGTGGTGCTGCCGAGTGACGCCGAAAGATTATCGATAGACGCGCCGTTTTGGGCGAAGTGGAGATTCGCCGAATGCACATTGAGCGGCTTTGTAAGAGTAGGAGTGTTCAGAACGATATCGGACAAGCTTCCCGATCCGGAATAGGCCAGCTTCGAAGTATCCTTCAATGGCCCAGCCGCGTGCACGTCGAGAGACAGGCGGCCGCTGGCGCTCGCCCCCTGCGCTGCGTTCATGCCATACGCTTTCGCCATGTTCAGCAGCTCGGCGACGTTCGCCCCGTCGGTTTTCATAGTGGCGTCGATGTTCGGGTTCGGCGTGGCGTATTGGGAAAGCGAGAACGCTAAGGTGAGGCGGGTGGAGCCGCTTTGCGCCACAAAGGGATTTGAAATGATGCTTGCTGGGGACAGGGTGACGTCCATTTCTGGAATCGAGACAGGTTGTTTGATTTCTCCGCCGTTCGCTTCCAGCTCCTTCGCCGAGAGTGACCCGGACAACGCGGGCGTGCTGGCAGGACCCTGCGCGCTAATATCGGCGTTCAGAGTGCCCTTCACCTGGTACTGCGGATTCAGAGCAACTCCGAATGCCCCCGCCAGCCGCGCCAATTCTGTCACCGAGGCATTCTTTGCTTGCAAATGAAGGTTCAACTCAGACGGCTTCTTGCTTCCATCCACAGTTCCCGATAGTGATATGGGCGTTGATCCTAACTTGATCTCGCCTTGGCGGATCGTGAGGAGATCAGACTTTCGGTTGTCCGACATGTCACACTGCGCTTCAACCGGGTAATCAATCTTTACGCCATGGACGGTTGTGTTCTGAAGCTTTAGGTTCCCTTTGACCGAGACGGTCTCAGAGGCTGAATCGATGGTGCCGTCCCCCGTGATGGTGCTGTCCGTGTTGGGCGGGATGGCACTCGAGGCAAATTTAGTTAGACCTGAGAGCGTTACCTCCTGAAAGTTAAAGTGACCATTGATGGGCATCTGCGATGGATCCGTCCCAATCGGCCCGGCTTTCGCATTTAGCCCAATCACCTGCGTACCCTGGCCCGGAAGGTGAACGCTCAAGTCAACGTTGAAGGGCCTGTTGGGGGCGAAGTCTGTCAGTTCGGCGTCGATGTGATCGTAAACGGTCCGCGGCTGGTGCTGTTGCTCATCGGTGTATGCTACTTGGCCGTCTGTGACTTTCAGTTTGTCGAGAGTCAGTCCTCCGCCGGGCGAAGCGGGCTGGCTGGGAGCCTTGGGTTCGTTTGTTCCGCCGATACTCGAAAAATTCCATACGCCTTGGGCGTTCCGTATGATCTCAATCTGAGGCCGAGTGAGTTCGATGGCCTTGACCTGCGGACTGCCGGACATGAGGGAAAATAAACCCACACTCACATAGACTTCGCTCGCTTTGGCGAAGGGCGCCGAAGATGGAAAGGACGGCGATTCTCCCACCGTTGCTCCATCTACGCGAACAGAAAACGGAAATAAACGCAGGTGTAACTCGCCCAAAGTCACCGGGCGGCCCAGTTTGGATTGCAGTTCAGCCTGAATGCGGGGCCGGTATTTGTTGACGTCAATGAGGGAAACGGCAACAGCCAGCCCCACCAGAATCACGGCCACTGCGATAGCGACAACAAGCAGAATTCGGCGCATTTGCATAATAGACGCCGAGATGCTATCAAACATGCCAAGAAACCGCAAAGGCTAACTTTGGCAAGCCCACGGGCCGGTCGAAATTTCCCGGGTTACTATGCCTTGTGCGCCTTCGGCTTCAGCAGGTCTTGTGCGTCGTGCAAATGCCCTTGAATCACCGGCAGCGCTTTGCTTGCATAGTCTTTGATGTCCGGGTTGTTGCCGTGCTCGGCCTCTTGCTTGAACGCGTTGACCAACCTTTCGTGTTCCGTCGTTTCTTGAGTCAAGAACGTACGATCGAACGCTTTGCCCTTGAGTTTGTCGAGGCTCGCGATCCTCCGGTCATCCAGCCTGTCTATTCCCTTTGGAATTTCCGCGCCGGTTTTCGCCGCGAGTTCGGTGATTTGCTGGTAATCGCTCGTATGATCCTGAGCCAGTTTTTTGCCGAAATCTTTTATTTCAGTTGTGGCCGCGCGATCCTCCGCCATCTTGCCAATATGGGTCGTGGTCATATCCGCTTCCGCAGCCATTTTCAAAAATTCCGTATCGCCTTTGCTGACGTCCGCTGCCCGAACGGACAACGGAATGGCAACAACCGCAGCGACGCCGAGGGTTGAAAGAACCAATCTTGTAAACATCTGGTATGTCTCCTTCATGAGGACTTAGTGTCTGAACTTGTTTGCTGGCGCTCGAACGTTAGCTTTTCCGATTTCTGGGAGTCAAAAAGGGGAACGGTTTCGACTTCGAGGGTTTTTCCGTCAGGGCTCAGGGTGATTCTTTCCTTATGTACATCATTGGGCCCGCGTTCTCGAATAGTGATAAATGCAGGCCCGTTGTAGTACATCATGATTTTTAACGGGCGCCCGTCTTCCTTGACTGCGCATTCCTGTCCGTCGATGACGCAAGTGAAATCCGCAATTAACTTGTCGCCGTTCATTTCGCGAACGTGCATGCTGTCGTCCTTCAGGGCAAAAACCCATTTGACCGTTGCATTGGAACTCTCCACCCAAGTGCCGGAGATGTCGGGTTTCGCGGAAGTTTGTGCCAGCATGCCCGGCGCGAACGCCCCGGCAATCATCGCCACAACTATCGCTGTTTTCAACTCTAACCTCCTTTCTCGCCATGTCGCCCGACTATGGTCGATCTCTACCCTGACAATAGTCAAAACAGCTTAGCGTGAGAATCACGTTGAGACGGTATTGTTAGGAGTCGAAATACCGTTCCGACGGGATATCGTCGGCGTGTTCGCCGCGCTACGCTTGGTAGTTTAGGTTGTTCGAAGGTGTCAGCATGCGGCGACAGCCCTGGCTCGCGTTAGTAGGCGGATTTGGGGGGCTGCTGCTGCTTATGGCGGCGGCGGAGATCGGGGCGCTCCTGATTATCGGCAGCTTGCGGACAAGCGATGCTCAGCTAGAGCGTCGATTTCTCGCGCGCAGCCGCATCCTCGAGCAAATCCGCTCTTCCATCTATCTGTCTGGCACGGTGGCCCGCGATTTTCTGCTCGCTCCCGAGCCGGGCGCCCATGTTCAGCTCGCGGACCTGAACGAGCTGCGTCGCAAAACGGATTCAGCTCTCAATCAATACGCGAAATCGCTCGAACCGGAAGAAGCCGGCCCATTTTCCTCACTACGTTCCGAAATTGAAGCGTATTGGAGGGTTCTTAACAAGACGTTCTCCTGGACCGCTGCGGAGCGCCAAGAGTACCTTTATCAATTCTTCTATACCGAACTGATTCCGCGCCGAACCTCGATGCTACAGATTGCAGACCGCGTGGGTCAGTTGAACGAACAAGCTCTGCAGCGCGGCGACCAGCAATTGGCCGGGCTTTTTGGGCGCTTGCAGCTTGGGCTGATCGCCATGATTGCGGTAACGCTTGTGGGCGGTGTGGGTCTCGCCCTCTACACGAGCTTTCTCATTCTTCGATTGCAGAACGAACTGCGCCACAGCCTGGAAGAAAATGTCGAGGCGCGCGCCGGCCTCCGCGATCTCTCAGCCAAGCTGGTGCGAGGCCAGGAGGAAGAGCGCCGGGCATTATCGCGTGAACTGCACGATGGGGCGGGGCAGTCCTTCTCGGCCATTCTGATGGAAGTCGAGAATCTGCTCGACATGCATCAGCGCACCGATCTGCTTCCACATCTCGAGTCCATCCGCAATCTGGCCGAGAGAGGTCTAAACGAAGCCCGTAATATGGCGCTATTGTTACGGCCATCTATGCTCGACGATTTCGGCCTTGTGCCTGCGCTGAACTGGCAGGCGAAAGAAACCGCAAAGCGCACCGGATTGCGCGTGCTCGTATCCGCCGCCGACATTCCGGAAGACCTCCCGGAAGAACATAAGACCTGTATCTATCGTGTTGTGCAAGAGGCTTTGAACAACGCCGCCCGCCACGCACAGGCCACGACGGTTCAGGTGTCGCTGCAGCGCAGGCCTTTCGAAATCGGCCTCACCGTTCAAGATGATGGAACGGGCTTCGATGCCCGGCGTGTGCGGGGACTCGGACTGCTCGGGATCGAGGAGCGTGTTCATCATTTGGGCGGTAACTTTGCAATCGATTCTCAGCCGGGCCGGGGGACGCTGCTCAAAATCAACCTTCCTATGGCGGACCTGGACATAAACGAATCGCATGAAGCCCATTCGGATCCTGTTGGCCGACGATCATAACGTTCTCCGCGACGGCCTTCGATTGCTGCTCGAGCGCCAGGGTTTCGAAGTAGTAGCCGAGGCTGCAGACGGCCGGGAGGCGCTGACGCTTGCGCAACAATTCCGTCCCGACGTGGCAGTAATCGATATCGCCATGCCGAACCTGAATGGCATCGAGGTCACGCGGCGCATCCTCGAGAGTTGCGGACATACGGGCGTCGTGATTCTCAGCATGCACCACGATGAAAGCTATATCCTGCGCGCGTTGAACGCTGGGGCACGCGCTTATCTCCTCAAAGACTCGCTCAAAGCAGATTTGATTGCAGCGATCCGCGCGGTTGCGCAAGGGCATTCTTACTTCAGCCCCAAGGTCAGCCGCCTCTTGCAGGAGGATTTTTTCCGCGAAATGGCCAACAAGCAGAAGGAGGACAGCTTCGAGCTGTTAACCGGCCGGGAACGCGAAATTCTGCAGCTCGTCGCTGAAGGCAAGGGCAACAAAGAAATTGCGTCGCTTCTCAACCTGAGTCCCTATACTGTGGATACTCACCGCTCGAATATCCTGCACAAGCTGAATCTGCACACCGTACCGGAGCTCGTTCTCTACGCGATCCGCAAGGGCATCGTTACGTGACGAATCTATGAGGTTAGCCAGGCGCGAACGAACGCACCGGGAAAGAAAAGGAGAGGAAAAGCTTGACGCTGCCCCGGGTCTGTGTATACTGAGTATATACACATGGCGGCCTTCCCGCTCTCTCAATCCGACAAGCGCCCCATCTACCTCAAAATCATGGATCAGATCAAGCAGCGGATTGCCGTCGGCGATTGGGTCGAAGGCCAGGCGATTCCCTCCATCCGCCAGCTCGCCGTGGACCTTGAAGTCAGCGTAATCACGGTGAAACGAGCTTACCTGGAACTGGAACGCGAAGGAATCATCGTTACACAGCAAGGCAAGGGCTCCCGAGTGGCTTCTACGCCTCGGCTCGGCGAGCGGTTGCGCGAACAGGAGTTGCAACAGCATTTGGAACAGGCCACCCGCATTGCGGCGCAACTGGGCATCCAGCCTGGCGAATTGGAAGAACGGCTGCGCGAGGCCAGTGAGCATCTTTCGGAAAAGGAAATCATATGACAGATCTCTCGATAGACCTGAGCGGAGTCGGGAAGAAATATCGCTACTTCACGCTCGAGAATATCGACCTGAAACTCCCGCGTGGAGAGATTATGGGCCTCATAGGGGCGAACGGCGCAGGCAAGTCCACCACGATTCGAATATTGATGGGCTTGGTGCATCAGGATTCGGGTGACGTACGCGTGCTGGGCCACGCTATGCCGGCCGAGCAGGTTGCCGCCAAATGGGACATCGGGTTCGCATCGGAGGATATGCGCCTCTACGATTCCATGACTCTGGGATGGCACATGAGTTTCATCCAATCGATTTACCCAAACTGGGACGCAGCGTACGCGCAACTTCTGCTTAAGCGTTTTGGATTGCGGGCGGATCAGAAAGTCAGAGGCCTGTCGCACGGCCAGCGTGTCAAGGCAACTCTGCTGCTGGTTTTGGCGCGAAAGCCCAGACTGCTGGTGTTAGACGAGCCTACTACAGGGCTCGATCCCGTAGCGAGGCACGAGGTTCTGCGCGAATTGACCAACGTGATGGCCGATGAGGGGCGTAGCATCCTGTTTTCGTCACATAACACGCAGGACGTGGAGCAGATATCGGACCAAATCACATTCATCGATCGCGGGCGAATCATCGATTCCATGGATAAAGAGATGTACCTGGACCGGTGGCGCCGGCTGCGCCTCGAGGTGCCTTTAGGAATTGAGCTACCGGCACTGCCGGGAATCATCGAGGTGCGCCAGCAGGGAAGGCTGGCAGTAGCAACTGCCAACGCCTTTGTTCCCGATCTTGCCAACGCTTATGAAGGCACCGGCGCTCGGGTGCAATGCATTGAGAACATGACACTCGAAGAGATTTTTGTCGCGAACGTGGAGTACAGCCGCGAGGAGGTAGGGGCATGAGAAAGTCAGCGACAGGCCATCTGATTCTGAAAGACTGGCGTCTTCATCGCCTGCACATCTCCTTAACGGTAGCAGCGGGCGCCGTTGCATTAGCAATGTCGCAATTCAGGAACGGGGCTACGGTCCTTCTTGGCATCGTATGGTTCTTTGTGGCCTTGTGCATTCTCGGAAGCATGCTGCCGGTCTCCTCCATCGCGAATGAGCGAAAGAAACAGAACTTAGCTTTCGTCATGAGCCTTCCGGTGTCGTCGGTCCAGTACACAATGGCGAAAATTGTGTCCACTGTTGCGATGTTTCTGGCACCATGGCTCACGCTGCTAATAGCCGCGCTTCTGCTTATCGAAACGCGTAGCGCTATTCCGCATGGGACGATTCCGACGTTACTGATTCTGGCGATCTTGCCCTTTCTCGGTTTCTGCCTGATTTTGGCGGCGGCGTTGGTCAGCGAAACCGAGGGCTGGGTGGTTGCGACTAGCGTCGTCTGCAACTCGTCTTATTGGTTCGTTTGGTATTTGATATCTAGCATCCCATCACTCGCGGCCACTTGGAAGAGCGCCGTCGCTGTCTGGAATCCGGCAGCTGTGACCGTTCTGTGTGCCGAGCTCGGATTGATCGCTTTAATCGCAGCCGTCACGTTTTACCTGCAATCCAGGAAACGTGATTTCGTTTAGTGACGTTGCCGGAAAATTCGAAAGGAACTGCTATGCGATATGTGTGTCTGTTTGCATTGTCGATTTCGATGCTGTGCGCGCAAGACGGAGCAGCGATTTATAAAGAGCGTTGTGCGAGGTGCCACAATACCCCCGCTCCGCGTGTTCCAGCTTTAAGCGCGATCAAGGAGATGAGCGGCGAAGCAATCTACCGCGCTCTGACGAGTGGAATTATGAAGACCCAGGCACAAGGTCTTTCGAGCGGCGATATCTTAGCGCTCATCAGCTACATCGGCCCAACAGGCGGCTCCCAGCCGGCTGCGGTGGATATGGCCGCGACTTGCAAGAGCGAAACGGCCTTTCGAGCTGGTGCGGACACACCGCAATGGAACGGCTGGAGCACGAGCCTGACGAGCTCGCGATTCGAGGACGCGGCATCCGCAGGTCTAACGCCTGCCGATGTTCCCAAACTCAAGCTCAAATGGGCTTTCAATTTAGGCGATGTCACGGAAGCGCGATCGCAGCCTGCCATTGCGGGAGGCCGCGTGTTCATCGGCAGTACGACCGGCGTGCTCTACGCGCTTGATGCCGATTCCGGTTGTACGCGCTGGGCTTTTCGCGCCACTTCGGGCATTCGCGGTGGTGTCAGCATCGGCGAATCCAAAGGCACGTCCGCGGCATTCTTCGCTGATGGCGGAGCGAATGTGTACGCGGTCAACGCACAAACCGGTGCGTTGATCTGGAAGGTTCGACCGGTGGATCACTACGCCACGCTAGCGACGGCCACGCCCCGTTACTACAAGGGCATCGTCTACGAGTCGTTTGCCTCTTTCGAAGAGCCGTTGGCCGGGGATCCGAAGTTTCAGTGCTGCACGTTCCGCGGAAGCGTGGCGGCCCTCGATGCCGAGACCGGCGAGAAGATCTGGCAAACGTTCACGATTCCGGAGACCGCGAAGCCCACGCAAAAGAGCCCTGCGGGGACTCAGCAGTATGGGCCATCGGGAGCCGGAGTCTGGTCGACTCCAACCATTGATGAACCGCGGGGCGTTTTGTACGTCGCGACCGGAGATAATTATTCGGACCCGCCGAGCGAAACGAGCGACGCCGTTCTCGCGATGGATTTGAAAACCGGAAGTTTGCTGTGGTCAGCGCAGCTTACCCAGAACGACGTCTACAACAATGGGTGTGGGATTCCTATCCCCGGTAATTGCCCCGAGACGCACGGCCGCGACTCCGACTTCGGCCAGCCACCCATTTTGATTACTCTTGGCGCCGGCAAGCGGCTGTTGGTAATTGCTCAAAAATCCGGCATGGTGCGTGCTATTGATCCCGATGAAAAGGGCAAGATTGTGTGGCAGACGCGGGTTGGTGAGGGCGGCCCGTTGGGAGGCAGCCAGTGGGGCTCGGCATCGGATGGAGAGAAGGTCTATGTGGCGATCTCCGACGCTGGGCTCAGCGCAGTGCGAGATGCGAAATCGTCCAAAGGCTTCCGGCTCGTACTGGATCCGAAAAAGGGAGGGGGATTGCACGCGCTGGATGTTCGAACAGGCAAGATCGTCTGGAGCGCTCCTGCGGCGCCCTGTCCTGCTGCGAGAACGGGCTGTTCGCCGGCTCAATCCGCCGCAGTGAGCGTCATTCCCGGCGTTGTTTTCTCGGGTTCAGTGGACGGACACCTGCGCGCCTATTCGACGGCAACGGGAAAAGTTCTGTGGGATACCGATACGGCGCGGGACTTTGACACAGTAAACGGCAAAGTGGGCCACGGGGGCTCGATGGATGGGGCCGGGCCAGCGGTGGTCGATGGAATGCTCTTCGTCAACTCCGGGTATGGCCAATGGGGCGGTATGCCTGGGAACGTGCTGCTGGTCTTTTCAGCCAAGTGAGATGGAACACTCGCAAACAAATCCAGATGCGAGTTATTGGGGTGAGTTCAAGCAAGCGAAGATTTGTGCAGCAGAGCCTGTCGCCCAACCGTTAACCGATATGCGGAACACCCACGCCCGTCTTTGCGTATCCTTTTGAGTGATGGACAGCGAGTTCGCGATCGAGACCGCCGGGCTTACAAAAATTTACCGCTCTCGTTTTCGCGGCCGCGAGGTCCAGGCTGTTTCAGGCGTAAATCTCAAGGTGCCGGTGGGCTTAAAATTCGGGCTGTTGGGTGCAAATGGCGCGGGCAAGACAACGTTTGTCAAACTGCTGCTCTCGGCGGTTCACCCTGACGAAGGCACTGCGAAAATATTCGGGCGAGATGTGAGCGATCCGGAAGCGCGGCGTCCGGTTGGATATCTTCCGGAGAATCATCGCTTCCCAACGTACTTAACAGGCCATGGAATGCTGAATTTCTATGGTGCTTTGTCAGGTTTGACAGCAGTGGAGCGGCGGGAGCGTATACCCGGGATGCTCGAGCTCGTTGGGCTCAGCGGTTGGGAGCAGGTCCGCATCAAAAAATATTCGAAAGGCATGCTGCAGCGACTCGGTCTGGCGCAGGCGCTTCTTCACCGGCCGCGGTTGCTGGTGCTTGACGAGCCAACCGATGGAGTGGATCCGGTAGGCCGCAAGCAGATACGAGGCATCCTGAATGGCCTGCTCGAAACTGGTGTGACCATTTTCATCAACTCGCATCTGCTGAGCGAAGTGGAATCGTTCTGCGATGAAGTCGCCATCATTCACAGAGGTGAACTCGCACTGCAGGGCCGGGTTCGCGATCTGATTGCGGGATGCGGGTACCACTTGGTGGCGCGCGACGCGCCAAGTGGGCTCATCGAGGCTTTATCGCGGCTCTGCTCGTCGGTCAGCATTAGCAAACGCGTGCTAGAAGCGCAGCTTCTCTCGAGTGATGAATTAAACGACGCGATCGACATCATTCGCAGAGCGGGCGCAATGATCGAGAGCGTGCAACGCACGGTTACGACGCTCGAAGACGTTTTCATCCGCACAACGCAAACCAGCCCACGCACGCCGGAACTAGCGGAGATTGGCTCATGATCGCCCGAAAGCCAAACAGAAGCCTTTCCGTCTTTCTAGCACTGCTGGCCGACACGTTTCAGGAAGCAAGCGCAAGGTGGTTGTTCTGGGGGCTCTTTGGGCTGTCCACGCTTCTGATCGGCTTCTTCCTGTTCATCTTAAAGATCGACGTAGTGGAGGGCGCGGTTTCGCTACTTGGCCTCGAACAGACCACCCATCACTTCTGGAGCCTCGAACGCCTTGTGCGCCTGTCCTATTCGCGCGTGGCGATCTTTCTATACATCTGGGGCACGTTTCTCGCCATTTTTGCTTCAGCCGGACTGATTCCGAGCGTGCTCGAACCGGGCCGCATCGGCCTTCTGCTCTCGAAACCGGTGAGCCGCGTCACATTGCTGATGGGCCGCTTCACAGGCAACATTCTGCTGGTCACCGCCAATGTGCTGTATCTGATTCTCAGCATCTGGGTGATCGTCGGATGGAAAACCGGGCTCTGGTTTCGCGAGTTTCTTCTCGTCATTCCCATTACTGTTTTCGTTTTCGCGGTGCTGCTTTGTGTCGTTACCCTGATAGGCGTCGCTTTCGAAAGCTCGTCGGTAGCCGTCATGGTCGCCATCGCGCTTATGCTGATTAGCGCCGTACTCGCGCAGAAAGATAATGTCGTTAAGCTGCTCGGCTCTCAATGGTCGCGAGATTTATGGACAGGGTTGTATTGGATTCTGCCAAAAGTGTGGGATCTGGGACGCGCGATGATGAGTCTGATCAGCGACCGGCAGGCCGCGTGGATTACGCCGGCCTGGACGTCGGGCGTTTTTGGCCTCCTTGTTTTGGCAGGGGCAATCCAGATCTTCCGCAAACGGGATTATTGAGTGTCCGATCGAAGAGTGAGGCTCCTCGAAGGAAGCCTGCTGCTATGCGTGCTGCTTGCGGGCTGCGGCCGGAACCCCGCGACAGGAGTGGTTGTAGACCCTGCCTTTGGGCCACTCGTTCCTCCGGATACGAAGCTGCTCGCTGGCGCACGCTTAGACAAACTGCGCTCGACGCCGCTCTATGAAAAGCTGAATGAACGGTTTGATCTCGATCGCCGCCTTGACCTGTTCTCGGAGCGCACCGGGCTCGACCTCCGTAAAGATGTTTCACAGGTGTTGCTGGCGTCAAACGGTAATCGCGCGCTGGTGATGGCACGCGGCCGCTTCAATGTTGAAGAAATGGAGCCGAAATTAGGAGCGCTTGGAACCTCGCGGATCAAATACAAGAACTATACATTGTTTGGAAATGCGGAGACGTCGGTAGTTTTCCTCGAAACTGGCGTCGCGATAGCGGGACCGCAGATGGACTTGAAAGATGTCCTCGATCACCGCGCCGACCACTCCCAACTTCCCGACAAATTCGCCGGAAGGTTGCGAGCAATGCCGGCGGCCGATCAGGTCTGGTTGATTTCTAACGGCGTGTTTCCCGCCTCCCTACTAAGCGGTCCAGATACAACGGGAATGAAATCGCTTCTTTCGAACTTTGTGGACTATATCCAGTCGGCGCAGCTCGGGCTGCACGCGGATCAGGGCGCAGAGTTGAAAGGCAACATCGACTGTATTTCCGGCGATGGTGCTCAGCGCGTCCGCGACGCTCTGAAGGGGATGGTTGGGTTCGCTCGGCTGGGCACGCGGAGCGATCAGACGGATCTGTTGAAGCTCCTTGACACTGTTCAGGTGAGTCAGAGCGCTGCCCATGTGAGTCTGTCAGCGGAGCTGCCGCCCGATCTGGTCGAACCGCTGCTCAAAATGCCGCTCCCCGGTAGGATGCGATAAGACTGCCTTCGCGGCGTCGAGGACGTCAATCACACGAATTTCTTCGACCGAAGGTTTCGGGACCGCGATCATCCGTTCGCCACGTGCGCGCCACGTTTTGGCGTTACTTTCTCCATACAGTCCCACAGTTGGAACGCCGGTTGCCGCCGCCAGGTGAGTAACGCCCGAGTCGTTTCCGATGAAAAGAGCCGCGCCTCGAATCCAGCACGCCAGCTCGAAGAGATTTTCGAAACGCCGCGCTTCGGGTAAGTCTTCTTCCGGTCCGGCAGTCCATTCCACCGGTAGAGGCAAGGCTTCCGCCAGCTCACGAAAGCGGGGAAGCGGCCAATTTTTCGAGCGGCCTCCCGAAAATGGATGAATCACAACGGTCGCGCGGCTTTCGTGCGGGGGCGTTTGAAGGCACGGAACAAGCCCCAGTGGCGCTCCAATCTGTTCTGCATAAAAATCCGTTGCCTGTAACGCGGAATCTTTCGCAGGCAGCGCCGCAAGAAAACGCCAATTCGGGTTAAGGCGGTGAGCGGCCTCACGGAACTCGGAACGATTGGAACCGTACCAGGTCACAATGTCGCCGAACTCTGCGAGACTCTCGCGGAGCGGGACGGGCGCCTCCAACTCGCCCACACCAAGCAGTTCGATGCCCGTGCTCGAGATGGATCGCACACGGTCCGCGAATTGCACAAGGGGAACGATCGCGGAAGGCACCCAGACTTCGGTGTAGTCGGCCCGGAGCCATTCCATTGCGGGAAAACAGGTAATTGAATCTCCAATGCCGCCTGGCCGGATCAGCAATCGGGTCATCCGATGCACATTTATTGAATGGTCACGGGCGCCTGCACGTTCATGCTGGATGGGCGTTTGCACGATTGGCTGTCACACGCCTGATAGTGAAGCGTGCCTACCATCATTGCTAGTCCCGTTTCGGCGTTCTGCGGCACCGCAAATTCCGTTGTAATTGCGAATGTACCTGTGAACACGTCGAGCGTGTCGCTTCCCACCTTCACTTGACCAGGCGAAGGGTACACGATCCTGCGGGCAACTAGCGGACCACGCATCCAGGTGAGCTTCAGCGGAATGAGGAACTCGTCTTTCGGCTTATCGCTATTGACGTGGTAGCCCGACTGAATAGTAACTTCGAGCGAGCCGTTCACAGTACCGCCCCGTTTGGCCGTAAGCCCATGCGGCGGAGCGATGCTAACCACCTGCTTACCAGCCTGCGCGAATGTCAAACAAGGCAGGAACAGTGCGGCTGCGAAGGCTGCGCGAGTCCGCGCACGTGTTGAGAAGGCTCGTAATCTCTTTGACATAGTCATCCCGATTCACCAGGCCGATGTGCGAAGTCAAGATCCTTCCTTCTTGATTAATGACGAACGTGGTGGGAAGAGCGTCAACTCCGCCGTACGCGTTCGCAACAGAATCGTTGCCTAGAACAACGCGATAGTTGAACTTTCGATCGGCAACATAAGGTTTTACGGCAGTCCATCCGTCGTCGTCCATGGCCACTCCCAGGACTTCAAATCCTTTGTTCTTATATTGCTGCTCGAACTCCATGAACCAGGGAATTTCGATCTTGCACGGCCCGCACCATGTGGCCCAAAAATTCAGCAGAAGAACCTTGCCGCGATAATCGGAAAGCTTCACTGTGGCGCCGTTTGCGTCTTTCAGGCTGAAATCGGGCGCCGGCTTCAGGTTGGATGACTGCTCACCGGGTGATTGCTGAGCCTTTCCCGCCACGCACGTCCGCGAACAAGAGCTTAGAATAGCCGCCAGCGCCGCGACAAGCGGGAACGCCCTCAAGAATTTCACAGCTGTACCTATTGATCAGTATAGGATGGGCAAGCCAAATCAAACTTTCATTCGCGGCAGAGAGCGGAACCATAACGCGCGTTTGGTGCGCCATCTGGAGGCAAGTTGAAAAGTTCGATGCTCTTCCACTCCGCTAAACAGCCACGCTCCGGTGTCGCAGAAACTTTCGCAGACGTACTGTTTCCAGGAATTCCCACCGAGGGGGCGTTCTTGCGAGACGTGCTCCTGCTTTGCAACAGACGAAGATTCGCCAAGTTCGCCCAGGGCTGAAGAGGCAAGCTCCTCGCGCAGGAGAGAATCGTATTCGGCACGGCGGGTGTTGCCAAGCCGCCGCCATGCAAAATGATAGATTTCGTGAGCGAAGATGAGCCGCAAATCGCGCGCCTCCGACACCAGGTTTTCTTCGAGAACAATTCTTCGCTCACGCAAAAAGCTGGCGGCATGGACCGGCCGGCCACGACTAGAGTCGCCCGACAGCAGCTTTCCGCGATGAGCGGTTAAAGCAGGGCGGAACTCTAAATGAATTGGGCTGCCTTGAAATGGAGGCAGCCCGAGAATGAAACTTTCGATCCAGAAGGGCGCGTCGACGCCCTCGATTGATTCGATGCGGTGCTTACTTGCTCGCCGTCGACCGAGGCTGACCAGGAGTTGGCCGGGCGAGCGATGGCGTATTCGCCCCGCTGGTTGCGGCGGGCAGATTGAAGAAGTCACGGTCTTGCACTTGAATCTGGTATTGCTGGTTCTGCTGATCAAGCATCTTCCGCACTTGATCGTTCTTGAGCTGCGCCACAATCTCGGTTTGCGCGTTCTCGAATGTCTTCTTTTGGAGGCTGTCGAGCTTCAGGATGTAATATCCACTAGCCTCCCTGATCGGATCGGTCACTTCACCGGTCTTAAGCTTGAACACGGGATCGCTGATTTCTTTCGGCAGCTTGTCAGGTGAGAACGTTCCTAGCAAACCGCCCTTCGCGGCCGACGCCTTATGATCGGAGTCGGTTTTCGCCAAGTCGGTGAAATTCGCCCCACTCCGAATCTTCTTTACCAGGTCGTCAGCCTTCGCTTTCGCTTGCACCTCGGTTCTGGCGCCGGGCGTGTTCGGTGGAGCAGTCGTGCTGGCCGGGGTGAAGTTCACGATGATGCCACTCAATTGGGCATCCTGGAATTGTTGCGGATGCTGATCGTAATAGCTCTTCACATCGGCCGAGCTGGGATTGATTTGGCTGCTCAGTTGGTTGACGTACGCCTGAGCGAGGGTATTTGCCTGAGTGAACTGGAGCTCGGTTTTCCACGGCTCCTGTTGATCGAGATGCTGTTGTAGGGCCAGATCGGACAGATGTTGCATCAAGAAAATCTGTTGCAACGCCGTGGGCAAGCCTCCGCCGGCCTGCTGAAAGCGTTGCAGTTCCGCTTGAGGCATCGCTTGCAGAAGCTTGAGCGCTTGCTGGGCTGTGACTTTCTGGCCGTTTACTGTTGCGACCACGCGGTTAGGGTCCTGTTGAGCGACGGCAACCGGTCCACGCGCCTTTACTTGAGCCGGCGTCTGGCCCGGCTGCGCCGTTTGGGACTGTGTCGATTGCGTCGGAGTTGACGGGGCTGGCGTTGGGGTTTGAGCCCAGGCGAACGCGGAGGTGAAAAGGAGGAAAAGACTACGCTTCATCGGGAGGTGTTACGGACTATCGCTAAACTCCACCCACTGTAACACGGGCCTGGTTCGGCCAGGGTAGGCGGAAATGCCCGTTTTTGCCAATTCACACGATTGTAAGACTCGTTCGCCCAACTGGGGACGAGGAGTGGTCAGAATCAAGCCCGAAAACAGTAGCGACCCGCCTTCCGGTGCGCCCGATTTCTTTGCCGGGCAGTTCATGTACACTGAGTGACGAGGTTCTTACAGTATGGCTCTGACCGCAAATGTTCGCCACCTCGGCGATGTGGCTGTTGTTGATCTCGATGGCAGAATCACTCTAGGCGAAAGTACGGGGTTTCTTCGCGAAAAGCTGCGCCAATTGCTTGCGCAAGGCACAAGGAAGATCGTCCTCAATCTGGCCAAAGTCCCCTACGTCGATAGCGCCGGCCTGGGCGAACTCGTCGGTATGTACATCACTGCCAAAAATCAGGGCGGAGCGGTCAAGCTACTGAATCTTCAAAAGAAGCTCAGCGACCTGTTGTCGATCACCAAACTGCAGACTGTTTTCGAAACCTACGATAGTGAACAGCGGGCCGTCGGAAGCTTCGCCCAAACTGCGACGGCGTAAAGACGAATAGCGCCTTGCGCGAGTTCCTCAAAAACTGTCTTCTCGTTCTCGCGCCAGGCCTCTTGCTGGCCCAGACGCCGGACCGCGTCCATACTGCAGCCCTGAATAACGGGATGAAGATCCTCGTGGAAGAGGACCACACGATCCCCACTGTTGCGCTGTACCTCTTCTATCGCGTAGGTTCACGGGACGAACGCCCCGGCATCACAGGCATCTCGCATTTCTTTGAGCACATGATGTTCAACGGCTCTCAAAAATACGGGGCCGGCGAGTTTGATCGCCAGATGGAAGAGAAAGGCGGCAACAACAACGCCTATACGACAAAAGATGCAACGGTATACATGGATTGGTTCCCGCCCGGCGCACTCGAGCTCATGATGAACATGGAATCCGACCGCATGGCGCACCTCACGCTCGATCCAAAACTCGTCGAATCCGAGCGGGGAGTGGTTTATTCCGAACGCCGTCTTCGCGTCGATAATGATAATTTCGGGGCGCTTTCCGAACAAGTAACCGCGTCCGCCATCATTGCTCATCCCTACCATTGGCCCGTCATCGGCTGGCCCTCTGACATCGAAGGCTGGACCCGACAGGATCTCGACGATTATTACCATCAAGGATACGCGCCCAATAACTGCATCATGGTGGTGGTCGGCGATATTGAAAGCGGCCGCGTTTTCGACCTTGCGAAGAAGTATTTCGATCAGATCCCATCCCACCAGACGTTTGCCGAG
The DNA here is from genome assembly GCA_049585195.1 of Bryobacteraceae bacterium. Classification (GTDB taxonomy): domain Bacteria; phylum Acidobacteriota; class Terriglobia; order Bryobacterales; family Bryobacteraceae; genus KBS-96. Next base: position 23,162 of record JBAUZG010000068.1, read on the forward strand.
CCTCGTACCAAGGAACCTCCGCAGGAAGGTGAGCGGGTTGTTCGGCTGAAAAAAGAAGCCGAGCTGCCACTTCTGCTCATGGCGTTTCATATGGCACCCTCCCGGAGCCCCGACGATCCCGCTACCCAAGTCGCCGAAGCTCTGCTTTCCTCGGGCGATAGTTCGCGCCTCCACTCTCTCCTGGTCGACAAAGAACAGGTCGCGCTCAATGTCGAGGTGTTTGACGAACCCTCGCTCGACCCATTTCTGCTGTCTATTTACGTTCAGCCGCGTGCCGGAGTCGAAATCGATCGGGTCAAAGCTCTCGTTATCGACGAATTAAACAAGCTCGGGGCCAGCCCAGCGGCCGATGCCGAGTTGCGCAAAGCGAAGAACCAGTGGCTGGCCACCCACTATCGCGAAATGAAAACCGTTTCCGGCCGCGCTAACCTTCTTGGCACCTACGAGCTTTTCTACGGCGGCTACCAGCGCCTGTTCACCGAACCCGCCGATATCGAAAAAGTCACCGCCGCCGACGTCGAACGCATATCGAAAAAACTGTTCCGCCCCGAGAACCGGACCGTTGGCATCCTCGAACCGGAATTGAAGTCCGCGCCGGAGGCAACGCGATGACTCGCGTTCTTGGTTTCCCGACACTCCTGTTTCTCTTCGCCGCGTCCGTCTGGGGCCAAATTAAGCTGCCTCCTTACTCCCGCCGCGTGCTCCCGAACGGCGTCACTTTATTGGTGGTGAAAAGGGCAGGCGTTCCGCTTGTCAATATCGACGTCGCGGTGAAGGGCGGAAAAGAATCCGAACCGCAGGCGCTCCCGGGTATTTCGAGTGTCACGGCCGACCTTCTGCGCAAAGGAACCACCTCGTATTCGGCGGATCAGTTTTCCAATTCACTCGATGCCCTCGGCGGTTCGTATCGTGTCCGCGCCGACGAGCAAATGACACTGCTCGAATCCGAGTTTTTGGCCAAGGATTTCAGCCGGGGCCTGTCGCTCGTCGCCGATGCCATCCTTCATCCCACCTTTCCCAACGACGAAGTGGTGAAACTCCTGGGGCAGCGCCGCGACGATATTAAAGCATTGAAGGATAACCCTAGCGAGGCGATTTCACCGTACGCTCACGCGTTTTTCTTCGGCGTGACCCACCCCTACGGGCGCATCATCGACGAAGAGTCCGTCAGCCGCATCACCGGCTCGGACATTGAGCAGTATTACAGGCGCCTCTATAACGCCCACAACTTCATTGTGGCTGTCGCCGGAGACGTCGATCCTGCCGCCGTCTCTCGCGAAGCCGAGCAGGCTTTCGCTCGGGCTCCCTCAGGCGAGCCGTATCGCTGGAACCCGCCCATCGAATTGTCGCGCCCCGCCGCGGACAGGCTGATGCTGATCGACAAGCCAGGAGCTACCCAAAGCTACTTCTATATCGTCCAGCCCGGCATCGCTGCCGGCAACCCGGATCGCGTCGCCATTCGTGTGGTCAATACGTTATTCGGCGGCCGTTTCACATCTATGCTCAATGAGGAATTGCGGGTTAAAACCGGCCTGTCCTATGGCGCTCGCAACGCCATCGAGACCGATCGCCTCGAAGGCATGAATGCCATCGAAACGTTCACCAAAACCGATTCAACCGGGCACGCTCTTGAAATTGCTATTTCGACTTTGAAGGCTCTACGCAACCAGGGAATCACGGCCGATCAGTTAGCGTCAGCCAAGGCCTACCTCAAAGGCACCATCCCCCGTGAGACCCTCGAGACCGGCGATCAACTCGCGCGCCAGCTCATCCGGCTCGAGGTGCTCGGCTACAATCGCGACGAAATCGACAGCCTCTTTGAACGCATCGACGCCGTGACTCTTAGCCAGGCCAACGTCGTTGCAAAAAACTATTTCCGAACTTCGGGCCTAACGTTCGTGCTCATCGGCGATGCGGCCAAAATAAGAAGTCAATTGGTGAAGTTCTCTCCACATCTCCAGGAAGCTTCTATCGCCAAGCCCGGCTTCGGCACCGTTTCCAACTGAGGCGCTCTCTTTGGCTATTCAGATCGCCAATCGCCCACTCTGTTCTTAGTGTCTTGATGGCGGACCGCGCGAACGATATGCGCAAGTACGTTCTCGAGATCAAAATCTCCGGTCTATCGAGCTATGCAAGCGTGAAATTGAGCTGAGAGTTTCATAGAAATCGAGCGAAACGTTCCTGGCTTCGCCTTCCTTTCAACCGATTTTAGGAGAACCGGGTCGCAGTGTACGTCTCGAATCCAGTGTGGAAATGTTTTCCAATTGCGAATAAGGGCAGGGACTTAGAATTGATTGGAAATGCAATATTGGCTTTGTTAGTGTAGTAGAGTGATGGAGCCCTCGCCTAGTACCCTAGTTCTTGGTACAATCGCTGGAAAGCATTGACTTCGCAGTTAGAGTGAGGCATTCTAAAAATCCATCCCGATCTTCAGAAAGAAGACTGGATGATAAAATACGTAGGAATGTATGGTACATTCCCTGATATCGCATGGAAGGTCTACGTTCGGCGGTTTCGTCCCGCCTGGAAACTTCTCAGTCGAAGAGTAATAGTACGTCTCAGTTTGAGGAATCGCGTAGTCTGTAACAGAGAAGGTGCCAAGTTTTGAAAGCACCTCGAGCGAAATAGTTTTTAGTGGAGTAGGAGTTTTGAGGAGATTTAATGGGAAAACGGTGGGATTCCTCACCGGTTCCGTCGGAGTCGGAGTGTAATCCGAAGGATGTTAAAGCTGTAGGACAGCCTCAAACATTCGGGAATTCGGGCGCTTTTGTACGCCGAAGTTTCTTTCTATTTTCTCCCGCACAACATCAACGCAGGCGTGCCCGGCTCAAATCTGGTGCTGTGCTCCTATTTCAGAGCGGTTCTTGTTTTCTTAAGTAATTGCCAAGCTGCGTTCGAATTCTGGGCGCGTGCTGGAGGTTGCCAGGGTGGTGGTGAAAACAACGTTAGTTCTATTTTCACTCTTGGCTGGTTCTGCCTGGTCGTTTGCGCAGAATGCCAATTCCATGCCGGAGACTGGGACGAATAGCGGGTCGGCGTTCTCTTCAATGACTCTCGGGCCCGGAGATGAGCTGACCCTCGGCGCTCCTGATATCGAAGAGCTTGATAAGAGGGTTTTGCGAGTCCAGGCGGACGGGACAGTCAATGTTCCTGAAATCGGTCCTCTGACGGCCGAAGGACTTACGCCCGAAAAATTTCAGAGGGTCTTGACCGATGCGCTGAAGACTCAATTCAGGGATCCGCAGATCTCGTTCACGTCGATTGATGTGAAGAGCAAGCCTGTTTCGATTCTGGGCGCAGTGAATCGTCCTGGTGTCCAGCAGGCCGATGGGGGCCGCTCGTTATTGGAAATGATTTCGCTTGCCGGCGGACTGCGATCCGACGCCGGGCCCATCATCAAGGTGACTCGCGACAGTGCGGATGACGCATCAACGTTTCCGGCCGGTATCCGTCCGACTCTTACGGATGGTCATCTTACCGCCGAATTACCGGTTGCGGGTTTATTTAGCGGCGAGAAACCGGAGGAAAATATCGCGATACTGCCAGGCGATGTGATTACGGTTCCGAAGGAAAAACTGGTTTACGTGGTGGGGGATGTAAAGAGAGCAGGAGGATTTCCTATCGGGGAAACCGACGACTTCACGGTGCTAAAGGCGATTTCGATGGCCGAAGGCTTGGACAGTTTCGCCGACACGGCGCACACTCGAATTCTTCGAGCCAGCGCGAACGGAAAGCGGACAGAGGAGGAAATCGATTTGAAGAAGCTTTTGGCGGGCAAGACGGAAGACGTCAGGTTGCAGGCGAACGACATTTTGTTTATTCCGAATAGCGCGACGAAGAAGTGGACGGTCAGAGCGATTGAAGCTTCCGTTTCGGCGGGCGTGGGGTACGCGATTTGGCGTTGAGATTCATGCCAGTGGTGTTGAAGGACCGGAGAGACAGCCATTATGAACAGATCTGATATCGAATTCGGGGCAGCATCTCGCGGGTTGGCGCATGGCAACCCGTGGGACAATCGCGCCCGCGATCTGGTTCTCGATATGGCAGCGCCGGGTTCAGTTGGCCCGGGCCAGGAGATGGAACTTGTCCGGCTCCTGCGAATTGCGTGGTCGCACAAGTTCCTGATTGCCGCAATCACGATTGTCTGTGCAGCGCTCGGATTGGGAATCGCCGCACTTCAAACGCCCATGTATCGGAGCCATGCCACGGTAGAGCTTCTGGGTATCAACCAAAATTTCCTAAATTTGCGAGAAGTCGATCCTCATGCGTCCTCGAGCGGCGAGAGTGCCGGCGACGCTTATATCAGTACGGAAATTGAGCTGCTCAGAAGCGAAGGTCTCGTAAAAAAGGTTGTCGAAAAACTTGGCCTCGCCTCACACGCGAACCGGCAGGCAGGCAGCGGCGCGTCCGTTAAAGCCGTCTTCCATCTGGGCGGCCATCCGGTTGTGTCAACGAACGCCTTGGTACAAAGAGCGCTGGCCAACCTCCAAGTAGAACAGGTGAAAGCTTCGAACTTGCTCGAGATTACGTACACCGATCCCGATCCGAAAACCGCGGCCGATTTTGTTAACACGTTGATTGAAGAGGCAATTCGAACAAACAGCGACGATCGTTGGAATCTAAGCGAACGTGTGGGTGCTCTGCTGAACCGTCAAGTTCAACTGCTGCAGCAGCGCATGGAGAAGGCGGCGAACGAGCTTCAGACCTATAGCCGCGAATCCGGGCTGGTCTTCACGGATGAAAAGAACAACATGGCGGACGCTCATCTGTCGGAGCTCGAAACCGAACTGGCGCAAGCTCAAAATGACCGAATCCAGAGAGAGTCGCAATACAAGCTGGCGAAGGCGGCCGATCCTGAAACGCTGCCTCAAGTGCTGGATAACGGTCCTCTGCGCGAGTATTCGATGCGGCTTGCAGACCTGAACCGGGAGTATGCCGATCTGCTGGCCACGCGTACTCCAAAGAACGTGAAGGTCATTCAAGTTAAAGCGCAGATCGACGCGTTGAAGGCCACTATGGAGCGGGAACGCACGAACATTCTGGATCGGATCGCGAACGAATACAACACAGCGAAACAGCGGGAGGCGATGCTTACCGCCGCCTATCAGCAGCAGGCTTCCGTCGTTTCCGATCAATCCGCTAAAGCGATACGGTACAACACGCTGAAGCGAGAAGTAGATACCACCCGCGACTTGTATGAGACCATGCTCAGACGCGTGAATGACGCCGAAATGGTTTCGGCGATCCGCGCGAGCGATATCCGGTTGGTTGATTCGGCCCTGCCGCCCGCCGCACCGCGTACGCCGAATAAGCCACTGCTTGCCGGTATCGGCATGGTGAGCGGCCTTCTGATTGGCTTGACCGCGGTCTTTGTAAAGGAGCAACGCAATCGAACAATCCAACAGCCCGGCTATTCTTCCTCGCTGCTCAATTTGACTGAACTCGGCGTCATACCGTCGGCGCGACCGGCAGGTCCGCGCCTGATTCCAGCCGGGCCCCGCGCGGCAACCGATGCGGTGCTTCCGTACACGTCACGGGGCTCCGCTCTTAATACGTATTCTTTACTCAAGGATTCCTTCCGCGGCGTTGTAAATTCGATTCTCTTTGCTGAATCGGAGAATGACTCGCTGCAAGTACTCATCATCAGCAGTCCGCACGCCCGCGAAGGCAAAACCACGTCAGTCTGCAATTTAGGAGTTGCATTCGCCGAGATTGGGCGGCGCGTGCTGTTAATGGATGCCGATTTCCGCAGACCCCGCCTTCATGAAGTTTTCAAGGTCTCGAACGATAGCGGCTTGCTCGACGCGCTTTCTGATGGCGAGAAAAATCGCTCAGAATTGGATTCGTTGATTCGCTCGACGGCGGTTCCCGGCTTGTCGGTGCTCACAGTGGGATCGACTTCCGCGCCCCTGCCCACACTCCTCCATTCCGACCGGTTAAGCCGGCTTCTGGGCAAATTGCGCTCGCAATACGATCTGATCCTCATCGATTCAGCTCCGCTCCTGATTGTTCCGGAATCCCGCATATTGGCGAAATCCACCGATGGCATCGTACTTGTGATCCGCGCTGGCGTTACGACTCCCGGGGTGGCGCTTGCCGCCCGGCGCCGCGCGCTCGAGGACCGGACGCCGTTGATTGGAACAATCCTGAACGACTGGAAGCCGGACATGGCGCAATATTACTCGTATTACGCGGATAGAAGCGCATAAATGGGCTACGCAACTCTAGCGCACCAGACACTGATACCGACAGTGCGCGTTCGCACCCGGACGCCGAACAAATTGTTTCTGTTCGGGATCGGACTGGCAATGACGGTCAGCTCGATTGTGCTGGTCGAGCCCGCTCCCGTGGATGCGCTGGTGCTCGGCCTTCTGTTAGTCGGTGTATGCGCGGGAATTATCGGCTTTCGCGGGTTGGAGCCAGTCGCAGTTGTGCCCCTAGCCGTTTTCATGCTGGCCAACATCGTCTCGCTCTACGATCCGATTGACGCAACGCGGGCCATCTGGTACATCCTTGTAACTCTGTATTTGTGCCTTTCGTGGGTGTTTTTCGTGGGGGTGTTGTGGACTTACGGGAAGCATGGAATGGAGGTGATGGTCAAAACATATACGGCGGCGGGAATGTTGTGCATCGTTCCAGGCTTAATGTCCTATTTTCATGTCATAGGGTTTCAAAACACGCTGCTCCTGTTTGGAAGGCCAAAGGGCACTTTTAAGGACCCCAACGTGTATGGGCCGTATCTTATCCCCATCGCGTTATTCGCGGTCGCAGGTATTATTGCGAAGCGGAAGAACACAAAATCGGCTGTTCTGCATGTGGCAGTCGCTCTGATCAGCGTGGCCGGCATTTTCCTCAGTTACTCCCGAGCCTGCTGGATCAATTTCGGACTATCTTTGTTCGCCTACTTATTTTTCAGTTATATGTTTCGGCCCACCGGCACGCCAAGCCCGTTTCCGATGTCTAGGGCGCTCGTTTCATTTGTGGGCGTGGCGCTATGCATTGGTTTAGCGCTGCAGATACCCGAAGTGCGCGATATGGTATCTCAACGCTTGACATCTAGCGGGTTGCATGGCTACGACAAAGACCGCTTCGGAACGCAACACGAGGCCTTTGAAACAGCTTTGGAACGACCGCTCGGCATAGGCCCCGGGCAGGCGGAGTATGCGTTCCACTATTCAACACACAGCAGTTACATGCGCGTGCTTAGCGAAAACGGTTTTCTGGGTGCAGCGGGTTTTGTTGTGTTCATTTTTGTTTCTCTCGGCAGAGGCCTGATGATGGGGTGGAGAACGAGGGATCAATATTGGGAGAAGATCTTCTTCGCCGCGTCCGCCTGCATACTCGGCAACATCGTAAACAGCGCCGTGGTGGACACAGTGCACTGGCGGCATTTTTGGTTTTTACTCGCGCTTCCTTGGTATAAGCCCAATGCTCGAAGCGAAGCGCTCGAGCAATAAGCGCAAGAAAATTATGAGACGCGGCAACGAATCGCGTCAGGCGGTCTGACGGTTGGAACTTTGAGTTGGAAGGCTTAAGCCTGCAGTCAGAAGGCTAATCAGCTCGAGCGACAGCCGTTCCGGGCGCCCAACATTTTTGGGAGGAGAAATGACTGGAGCGCTAGCGCAGCCCGTGGTAGTGACACGGGCGACCTCGACCAAGCCGCTTCTTATGGTCGGACTGCTGGTCGCAAGCGACGCGATTGCCCTCACGACGTCGGTCGTACTGGGTGTTGCCCTTAAAGTTCTGCTGGAAGGACACGCAACTGTGCACGGCTATCTGCGCTTGTGGCCGTTCCTGTTTGTGTTTATCGCCTTTTACAGCGCGGTGGGCTTGTATTCGGGCGCGGCCCTCAGTCCGCCCGAAGAGTTGCGCCGGGCGACTTTTTCTTCAGCATTTCTGTTTCCGACAATTGTTGCTCTCACGGCATCCTGGCGTGGTCCCTCTCATTACGTCACGCCGACGTTATTCGTGGCGCTCGTCGCCAGCATCGTTCTTATTCCTTTGTACCGGGCGCTGTTGCGCCAGTGCCTCGCGAACAAGCCCTGGTGGGGTTACCCGACGGTGATTTTTGGAGCCGGCGAGACGGGAAGATTGATGGCAGAAACTCTTTTGAGAGAACCCGCCTTCGGGCTAAAGCCGGTGGCCGTTTTCGACCAGACGCAAACCTGGACCGACTCCGAGCTGAGGAACAAGGTAACGGTTCTGCACGATTTGGCCCAAGCCGCCGATGTGGCTCGAAATCTGCGCTCTCCTTACGCAGTGATTGCAATGCCGGGTTCCGAGCCCGAGGCATTAATCGAAACGATCGAAGAACACGTCTCACCATACTTCGCACGAATTCTCCTCATTCCGAATCTCTTTCGGTGGTCAAGCCTTTGGGTAAAGCCAAAGAGCTTCGGAGACATACTTGGCCTCGAGATCGTGCAACAGTCCGCGATGCCGGACCGGCAGATTTCAAAACGTATTTTGGATTTGCTACTCTGCATCTCCGCGCTGATTATTCTCGCGCCGATTCTTCTTGCTATCGCCATCGCCGTAAAGTTGGAGTCGCGCGGGCCCGCACTGTTTGGGCACCCCAGGATTGGCCAAAACGGCAGGATCTTCAGAGCATGGAAGTTCCGCACGATGGTTATGAACGCAGACGAAGTGCTGGAGCGCTATCTCGATGAGAATCCAGAGGCAGCGGCGGAGTGGGCCAGCGATCAGAAATTGAAGAACGACCCCCGGGTCACCGTGGTCGGCCAGTTTTTAAGAAAGACCAGCCTGGACGAGCTACCTCAGCTGTGGAATGTTATGGCAGACGAAATGAGCCTGGTCGGGCCGAGGCCTATTGTCGAAGCGGAAATCCCGAAGTACGGGGCCAGTTACAGCCTGTACACGAGGGTCAAAGGCGGCGTCACAGGGCTCTGGCAAGTCTCGGGCCGGAATGACATTCCGTACGAAGAACGCGTGAAGCTGGACAGCTTCTATGTCCGCAACTGGTCGGTGTGGCTTGATCTTTGCATTCTCTATCGGACGATCGGGACTGTTCTGTTCAGGAGTGGCGCCTATTGAAAATGTTCCGGCAGCGCTCGGTGGTTTGCCCGAAGCTGTGCCGGGCCGTTTAGATTAATTGCTCTATCGATTACCATGCAAGCCGTAAAACTTAACGGACGATTTTATTCGCATAGGCCAACCGGCATGCAGAGATACGCCATTGAGTTAGTAAGACGCCTTGGCGATCGGCTGGAAGTAATTCGGCCAAATCGCCCCCTGCGCGGCGGCCTCGGTCATGTGTGGGAGCAGATATATCTGCCTTTGGCGACTGGAAAACGCATGCTGTGGAGCCCTAATAATACTGGTCCGCTCAGCATTTCCAGGCAGGTTTGCACCATTCACGATCTCATCCCGCTCGATCATCCCGAATGGTTCAATCCGCGATTCGTCGCGCTCTATAAGTGGCTGATGCCGCGATTAGTGGCCAACCTTCAGCATGTTATTGCGATCAGTAAATTTACGAAACAACGGTTAATCGAGCATTTTCAAATCGATCCAGCTAAGATCAGCGTCGTACCGAACGGGGTCGATAATGCCTTCCATCCTTCCCCACCCGAACGCGTCAAAGAGGTTCGCAAGCGCATCGGTCTTGGGGAGAAGCCCTATGTTCTGTGTGTTTCTTCGCTTGAGCCGCGCAAGAACTTGAAGCGGCTGCTTGAAGCGTGGGTGCGGCTGCCGCAATCGCTTCACAAGGAATATCAGCTCGTGCTGGCTGGCGCAAAGGGTAGTTCAGCGGTTTTTGGCGATGCTGGTCTTCAAAATCCGCCACCTAACGCGCGGTTCGCTGGATACATCTCTCAAGAGGATTTGCCCGCCCTTTACTCTGGAGCCACGCTCTTCGCGTATCCGTCACTCTATGAGGGTTTTGGCCTGCCTCCTCTCGAGGCGATGGCGTGCGGTGTACCCGTTGTAACGTCCGATACGACTTCGCTTCCCGAGGTTACTGACGGAGCCGCTGTTGCGGTCGATCCGATGAGCGTAGACGCGGTCGTCGAGGGTCTTCGGGAGTTGATGATGAATGAAAGTTTGCGGAACGACCTCGCCGAACAGGGACTTAGGCGCGCCGCGCAACTTAGCTGGGACACGACTGCCTGGAAGACCTGGGCAATTTTAGAGCGGGAGGCGGCGGCGTGGAACTAAGCGCGCCGTAATAGCTGGATACTCATGCACATTTGTTACGTAATTACTCGGGCCGAAATGGGAGGATCTCAAACTCATGTTCTCAGTCTCCTCCGTGGGTTTCGGGACAGGTTTCAACTCACTTTGGCAACAGGAGAAGAGGGTTTCCTTACTGAAGAAGCGCGCAAGCTAGGTATCTGCACTTACGTGTTGCCCAATTTAGTGCAGCCGCTTCGGCCTGCCCAAGATTTCACTGCACTGAAGGAAGTAGTTACTCTGTTGCGGAACATCAAGCCGGACCTCGTTCACTGTCACACGTCCAAGGCGGGAGTGATTGGAAGGGTTGCCGCGCGAATCGCCGGCGTTCCGGTCGTTTACACCGCGCATACATGGTCTTTCGCCGACGGAACTTCGCGGTTATGGAAACTTGTGGGCAGGCCCAGCGAGCGTCTCGCTGCCAAGTGGACCGGAAAGATCATTGCAGTTTCGGACTCGAACCGGGCGCTGGCCGTCGAGCAGCGTGTTGTGCCAACCGGCAAGGTTGTTACCGTCCACAACGGAATTTGCGACACCTGGCTCCGCGCCCGGCCCAATGAACGGGACGTGCCGCGGATTGTCATGGTAGCCCGTTTTGCGCCTCAAAAGAACCAAATGCAACTTGTTGAAACTGCCGCCAGCCTCGAAATACCCTTTCTGCTCACCTTTGTAGGAGACGGTCCCACTCGTCCCGCGGTTGAGGCGGCCGCGTACCAGGCAGGATTGGGAGACCGCGTGGAGTTCCTCGGGATTCGCAAAGACACAGATCGCATCCTTGCCGATTCCTCAATCTTTGCATTGGCGACGAACTGGGAAGGCTTCCCTATCACAATTCTTGAAGCGATGAGGGCCGGCCTTCCCGTGGTTGCGACGGATGTGGATGGTGTTCGAGAAGCCGTCATTGATGGCGAGACGGGGTTTTTAGTGTCCAGGAACGATTCCGCGGCGCTCCGGGAGCGATTGACCTTTTTGCTGACTAATTCGGAAGCGCGCGCGAGTATGGGGCGTTACGGCCGCCAGCGTTATGAGGCGGAATTTACTGTTTCAGCAATGCTTCGCAAGGTAGAATCCGTCTATTTGGACTCACTGCCGGAGCGCGCCAAATCGCAAGCAGCACTGCAATCGGCTTGAGACTCTGGCCCTAGTCCGCTCCCTCGCGGT
>JBAUZG010000069.1:0-22730 GCA_049585195.1 Bryobacteraceae bacterium
GCGCCCTTATAAATGCCGTTATCCGGGGTCACTTTGTCGGCGGAATTGTCCTCCACCAGGTCGTAAACCTTTGAGAACTGGCTCAGACTGGCGTTGACTTCTTCATCCGAGCTGCCGCCCGGCGCCGTAGAACTCCGCGATTGGCCACTCGAGCCGAGCAATCCTCCCGCTAGGGCACCGCCCAAAATAAGTGCAGGAACTATAATGAATGCGCGCTGCTGGGCTGCCATCAAGCCTCCCGAAGTCTCGTTTCCAGTATAGACGGCTGAAAAGTGTCCCCCGGTTTTCAGCCCGCAACGTGGCGCATCGCGCTGCGCTCTTACTTTCGGCTCGCCCGAATCACTTCGGAGTGGCTCTTCATTCTGGCCAGCAGGTCGGCGGCTTTCGGTAACGCCTGAATCGCTTTCTGCACTTCCGGGTCTTCGGTTACCTGCAGCTCCTTCGATTCATCCAGACTGAATGCGGTGATGTACATCTCTTGCTGAAGACGATTCCGCAGCCATTCATGATTCGCCGTCCAATCGGCCTCGGTGAATTGAACTCCCTGCTTCATCAGATAGTCGTGGAAGTCGTTCATCACCTCTTCGCTCGGAGCCCAACCTTTCGGCAGCTTGGCTTCTTTCCCGCCAAAGTATCTGGCTGTAAAAGTGAAAAACGCGTTCTTCCGCAAAACACCTAATTGGAACACATTTGACTTCGGCGTGTCGAAATGTTCGTCTGGCGTGATACCTCCGCCGCCATATACCACCCGTCCCAGGTCCGTCTGCTTCACGTCGGTCGAGTCTTTATTGTCGGTGTGGCGGCCATAGTAATAATCCAGAAACGACATCTTGGAGTAATCGCGCTGGATCAAGCGTCCGCTTGGTGTGTAGTAGTGCTGGGTTGTGAGCGCTAAACCGGTGTTGTCGCTCAGCGGAAATACTGTTTGCACTAGCCCTTTACCAAATGTCGTATCGCCCAGTATCCAGCCGCGATCGTGGTCTTGAAGCGCGCCGCTTACGATTTCGGCGGCCGAAGCCGTGTAACGATCCACCAGCACGACAATCGGATAATTCAATCCGTACTGGCTGCCGTGGGCCAGATAAGGCTTTTCACTGTAAGCCCGGCCCTTATGTGAAACAACCACCTGCCCGCGCTGCAACCACCGCCCAGCCACGGCAACGGCTTCCGGCAGCAAACCGCCGGGATCGCCCCGCAAGTCGAGAATCAATCCCTGGACATTCTGCTCGCCGAGCTTCTTCAGGTCCGCATCGAGCTCTTCGCTTGTCGTCTCGGTGAATTGCGTGAGATCGATGTAGGCAATCGACGGTTTCACCCAGAAAGACGCGTCGATGCTGTCGCGCTTCACTTCGTCGCGGACCACGTTAAACGTAATCGGCTTCTCGACACCATCGCGCTGCACCACAATCTGTACCTTCGTGCCTCGCGGCCCTTTTAGAAGATCTGCCACCTCGGGCGTGGTCAGGTTATCGACGCGCTTGTCATTTACCGCGACGATAATATCGCCGGGCCGAAGCCCTGCCTTATATGCCGGCGAACCGCCGAAGGGAGCCACAACCATCGTGCGGCCAGTTTTCGGCTGCGCGCCAATCTGCATGCCGACGCCAAAATAACGGCCCTTTTGCTCTTCTCTCAGGCCCGCGAATTCCTTTGGATCGAAAAAGTTGGAATGCGGATCGAGCGTCCGGAGCATCCCCGGAATGGCGCCCTTATAAATGCCCTTATCCGGGGTCACCTTGTCGGCGGAATTGTCCTCGACCAGGTCGTAAACCTTTGAGAACTGGTTGAGGCTGGCGTTGACTTCTTCATCGGAACTGCCGCCTGCCGCCGTCGAAGCCTGCGATTGGCCGCTCGAGCCGAGCAGCCCTCCCGCTAGGGCACAGCCCAAGATAAATACGGGAACTACAATAAATGCGCGCCGCTGGGCTGCCATCAAACCTCCAGGGATTCCCTTTTAGTATAGACGGCTGAACCGCTTGCTTGTCTTGAGCCGGACGAAAATCGGCGGAACTTTCGCCCTATCATTGCGTCGAGGTTTGCCCGCCGGCCGGCACGAAGTCATAGCCCGGCTTCAATTCACAGCGGTAGATCCGCGTCTTGCTGGCCGACATCTCGACACTGCATGCCGCCCACGATAGAATCAGCTCGGGTCCGAGCGGAAACACAATCTCTTGTCCATTCACGTCCGCTTCAATGCTCGGACCCTCAGCCCCGGGCGGCAGCGTGAAGTTCATGGCCGGTCCGAATATTACCGGATACGCGTACCGGATCATGTCCGCGACTTGAGAATGGATCACCTCTGCTTCTACCAGAAACGTCGCGGTGCCCGACCAGTCTCGTGCAGAAACCTTCACGTACCTCGAGTTACCCGAAAGCACGGCGGGCTCGATCTGCGTAAACGAGCAGGGGCCGGCGATGCAGGAGACCCGTACGTTCTGTAACTCGTTCCCTTCCTCGGCATCCAGTGTGGTAGAGCCGATGCTCGCCTTCCACATCCCGTCAGGGGAGCACGGCTGCCTGCCCTGGCAAGGCACATTCGCGCGATTCTCAACTTCGAACGGTTTGACCAAAACCCCTACCGTCATTGTGTTCTGAACCTTCACTGAATATCTGACGCGGACGTCGTTCTTTATCTTCACGTCAGGACGATTGGGCTTCTCGACCGCCGGTGTGGCCTCGGGTTGCAATCGCGCGATCACAATCTGCCCCTGCGGATACTCGGTTATCTCGATTGGCTTGTAATCCGGATGGCTAAAGCGCAAGTTCACCGTCTGCCCCGGCTTTATTCCGGGCCGCAGCGTCACCCGGAACAAACCTGATGCATTCGATTTCGTCTCCGCATACGACATTCCGCCCGTGACCGACACGACGGCATCTTCAATCGGCACCTGTTTGCGCGGGTCGGAATCCTGCCGCAGAACCGCGCCTTCGAGCGCCACCGGCGTAACGCGCGAAAACCGGATTTTGCCTGTGCGGATTAAATAGATACCAATGCCCGCCGCCACCGCAAGTATGGCTGTCAAGCCCAATGAAATCTTTAGCGGTCGTGTCATTCAGCTTTATGAGTGATTTTATGATGCCGGTTCTCTGTCTCATCAACCGCCTGGCCAATCGTCTACATTAATGGGTTGGACGCTCACGATCTCGAACCGCATCGGCCATCCCGCCGAAGTCTGCTGCGGCGGTTGCTCCAGACCGGCGCCGGTGTGCCTCTGATTGAAACTGCAACCTTCGCGAGCGGTCAGGCGCCTGCGACTCAATCGCCTCCCGCGAACCCGCCCAAACCCGCCCCTCCTTCGCCCAAACCCACGCCTCCGAAGACGCAGGGCCTCTCTCAGGAGGATGACCAGTTTCTCGAAGAGCTCGAAAAAGCTAATTTCCAGTTTTTCTGGGAGCAGTCCGATCCCGATACCGGGCTCGTGAAGGACAGATGCAATGCCCGCAGTCCCGACAACACCAAGGTGGCAAGTATCGCCGCCACCGGCTTTGGCCTCACAGCCCTGTGCATCGGCCATCAACGCGGTTACGTCCCGCTTACCGAAGCTCGCAACCGTGTTCTTACCGCCTTGCGCTTCCTGTGGAAGAAAATGCCCACGCATCGCGGCTTCTACTATCACTGGGCCGACGTCAAAACCGGCGAGCGGGTTTGGGATGCTGAAGTTTCTTCCATCGATACCGCCATGCTGCTGTGCGGCGTGCTCACCTGCCGCCAGCATTTTCGGCATTATGAAATCACCCATCTTGCTTACGAAATTTTCAATCGCGTCGAATGGACCTGGCTATCGGAAGACACCGCTCTGCTCTCTCATGGTTGGTCGCCAGTTGGCGGTTTCTTGCCCTACCGTTGGGATCTCTATAGCGAATTGATGATGATGTACCTTCTCGGCATAGGCTCCAGCTCTCACCCGCTGCCCCCCGATACCTGGGACGCCTGGAAGCGAGTCACGTTTGAATACGATGGCCTTCGCTACATCGGCTCCTACGCGCCCTTGTTCGTTCACCAGTACTCCCAGGCCTGGTTCGATTTTCGCGGCCTTCGCGACAAGTATGCCGATTACTTCCGGAATTCGATGATCGCAACCGAGGCCCATCGGTTGTTCTGTCTGGAATTGTCGAAGCAGTTCCCCGATTACAGTAATGATCTATGGGGCATCACCGCTTCCGATTCGGCACACGGTTACGTCGTGTGGGGTGGTCCACCTGAAATGGGACCGATCGACGGTACCGTCGTCCCTAGCGCGCCTGGAGGATCGCTCCCATTTCTCCCCGCGCCCACGCTTCGCGTGCTCGAAAACATCAAAAACAAATACAGTCCCAACGCCTGGTGTAAGTATGGCTTCGTCAACGCCTTCAACCCGCTAACAAACTGGTATGACACCGACGTGGTTGGCATCGACACCGGCATCACCATGCTGATGGCGGAAAACCTGCGAACAGGCTTTGTCTGGAACACTTTTATGAAGAACCGTGAAGCGGAAGTCGCGCTGCAGCGCGCCGGATTTGCGAGCTACTGACCGCCCTGCGTGTTCATCACGTAATTCCACTCTTTCGAAGCCCGCTCGCGCAGCCGCGGCACATCTTCTTCGAGAAGAAAACCAGCTCTCACGAGTTCTTGTGCCGCATCCGAAATCCGATTCAGGTATTCTCCCTCGCTTCGATACCGTTCCTCGATCGAAAGCCGCGGATCGTGCCGCGTCAATCGATCACTTTTCGTCCTCGCAAACGGTATGAAGGACCCCACCATGCTGAACATCTCATCCGGCGCGCCAATTGAAGAATTTCGCAAGTTCCACCCTGTATACGTCGCGAGCGGCGCCACAACCTCCGGCATTCTGATGCCCGCAATCTCATTCCCGTCTTCGTTCACCTGTGGAATGAGTGTGGGGTAAGGCGGTCCCGGAACCGGCGGCTCGACGCTGAAATCAAGCCGGTACGCTTCTCGTTTATGCTTCGGAACAGAGACGCCTGGAATCTGGGGAAACGCCAGCTTGGCGAGCGGCGCCAATTGGCCGCTTTCGATGGTCGGAATCCGGGAAGGCGGCGGTTCTTCATCAGAGGAAATCCACTTCTTCATCGAAATAAGCAATGCCCGCATCGCGGCCCGGTAATCGACTGTGTCCGCTTGATTTTGTGTCGCTACTGAAGCCGGAGGAATGCTGCCTGGCCCGTGTTGGCTCCCGGCGAAAAAGAATACACGGGTTCCCGGCTGAGGCGGCACATCACGCAAACCATCCTCCGTCGTGTGGATCAGCGATGCGCAGCGCCCCCAATACTCATACGACCCGTTGCTCAAGAACAATTTCGGCGCTGTTTTCGATTGCTCTTCTTTAGCGAGAAGCGCTTCTGTACGGAATGGCGGAAGGTCGACTGGATAAAACACATTCAGAAACGGATGTCCATCGCGAGAGGGCTGGGCAAATCGCTCGTTAAAGCTTCCTCTTCCCGCTCCACCTACGTGTGCCCATACACCGTCGAACACCCGCCTGCCTTGCTCGTCGGCGTTGAAGCCCTCGTAAAGCAGCGTGCGCAAAAACCGGCCATCCTGGGAGATTCCAAAACCGATAGTGCGACGTGCCCGTTGATGTTCGTCGCCAAGATCCGTATACGGCCTTCCGTATTTCAGAAAAGAAACAAAATCCCGCACGGAAGCAAAGCCCAGCCCGGCGACCACAGGGTCCTTTGCGCGGTAGACAACTTCATAGATATGCCCCGGCAAGAAACCGGAGGCCATTGTCACGTGAGTAGAATCGGTGAAGCTCCATGCCGATCGTGCGATCAATGTCCGCGCGCCATCCACCTCCTCCCGTTCGTAAAGAGCGTTCGAGGAATCTCCGCGATCGGCAACCGGATAGCCGGTCTGATTGCGATCGCCTAGCGGAATGGTGTCGACCTTCTCGTTTCCAGTCCATTCCGACCGCACCAACCCGGTGATTGCGCTTCCATGGTCGGTGATGATGGGAGACTCTAGCCTCATCAGGTGCGCCTTGGCGGGAACATCGAACTCCCAACCAATCCAAACTAACGTGAAGCCGTGCCTCAAAAGAAATGCGTCGCCAAATTCCTGTTCGCTCTGCGGATCAAGCGAACCGTGCGCGTAGTCAAACGTGCTGAGCATCGCTTTGCCGCCGCGATTCGAAACCTCGACCAACGCCACTCCGTTCGCCCGCTTCGCATCGATTGGCTGAAGAATGTAGAAATTTGCAGAAAAAGTAACCTTGCCATTGTCTCGGGGAGCTAATCCGATGTCGGCTATCGCGCGGTTGGCAGCGGATTCGGGATCCACTGAAAACCGAACCGTTCCTTCCACGCGTTCATAACTCCCCGCCGTTCCAAATTGCCTGCCGTTTAAGACAGCGGTTCTTTGTTCGATCTTTACTGCAGTGACGGCCCCCTCGATAGTGGATATACAGAGGAAGCCGGCACTGGCAGCGCACAGGAGCCATCGCATGTGACTCATCGTAGCGAAGGCGCCCTTTGCCGGGCCGAGTGGCGCATGCTTTAGCGTGCTCTGGCCCGACTGCGGGCTTAAGCCCTCAGCGGCACGCTGAAGCGCGCGCCACAATCAACTCAGGCTGGACTTACTCCCCAACAGGCGTTGCGGTGACTGGTTGAACGCTGCTGGTGCTGGTAGTTGCGGGTGCGCCACCGATTTTGCTGGGCGGATTAAATTCAATTCCGAAGTTGTCACCTGGGTAATACCATTCGCGAATCGCGGCCGACATACCGGGTTTCGTTTCATAGTAAGTGAAAACCGTCGTATCAGGCGTCTTCACCCGATAAGCGGCATTCCCTAAAAACGTTGAGACAAGATGATCGTTGTCAGCGTTAAAGATCTCGACGATTGTTCGGTCTGACTGCGAAGAAGCAAGCTGTATGATGTATTTCCCCGGAACCAGGACCACGCCCTGAATCGAAACCGGCTCATTCACCGTAAGTCTGGTCTGCTTATTCCAATCGTCAGCCTTGGCCTTTTGAATGGCTAAACCCGTGAACAAAATAAGGCCTGAAGCCACATACATGGCAAAGCGTTTCATAATAATCTCCTCCAACCTGATCGAACATTCGTTGCCCGCGTTATTTTGCGCGAGGCTACTATGTTCTGTTCTGTGTGAGCTCCATCTCGAGCCTTTCTGCCTTTCTTCTTTTTGGCAGGTCTCTGAGCTGCTCACTTATTAATATGCTTCAATCTGCCCCGAAGTTACGGGAAGGGGCCAGTTGGGTGCCACTGGCGGCAAAACGTTACATGAATGGTACAGATGTAACGAAAGGGGCTGGCAGCCCTCGGCAGAATCGGCGGATCTATTTTATTTCGACGTGAGGGCCGAGCCCGTATCCGCGAGCGCCTCCAACAGTGCCCGCAATTCAGGCGCTCAAATGGGCTTCGACAGATAACCATCCATGCCAGCCATGAGGCAGCGTTCGCGATCCCCATTCATTGCATGGGCCGTCACTGCAATGATTGGCGTATGCCGGCCGCTCTCTTGCTCGCTCTTGCGGATTTCAGCTGTGGCTTCGATGCCATCCATTTCCGGCATTTGCACATCCATCAAGACGACATCGAATTTGTTCTCGGCAACTCTCGCCAGCGCCTCCAGCCCGTTCTCAGCCGGTACCGCGTCAAAGCCATACTTCGATAGAAAACTCATGGCAATCTTCCGATTCACGCGGTTATCGTCAACAACCAAGGCTTTTCGTTCTTTTCTTGCCGGCGCCGGTGTGACTTCGTCGACCAACGGCCTTGTTTCTAATTCAGGCGTCACGGCGGCGGCTTCGAGCGGAACGGAAAAATAGAACGTACTGCCTTGCCCCGGTTCGCTATCCACCCAGATCCGGCCGCTCATTAGTGTCACAAGTTGACTCGATATAGTGAGTCCCAGTCCGGTTCCGCCAACACGCCGCGCCAAAGAACCATCAACCTGCGTAAACGCCTCGAAAATGCTGCCTTGCATTTCTTGCGGAATGCCAATTCCCGTGTCTCGCACAGAGAAGCAGATTGTATTCGAACCAGGCACGCTGTCGTCGCGCCGCACCATCAACGCGACTTGCCCGGCCTCGGTGAACTTGATCGCGTTACCCGCCAAATTTAACAGAATCTGGCGGATTCGCCCTCGGTCGCCAATCACCATGGTGGGAACATCCGCGTCTATGTGAAACGTCAGACCCAGACCTTTTTGGTGAGCCCGGAACGCCAGCAGCCGGACAGTCTCTTCCGCGCATTTGCGCACGTTGAACGTCTCAGGACGCAGTTCCAACTTCTTCGATTCCATCTTCGAGAAATCCAGGATGTCGTTGATGATTGTTAGCAGCTCTTCCGCCGAAAGATGTGCTGCTTCCAGATATTCCCTCTGCTGCGCTGTAACTTCTGTTTCGAGCGCAAGCTCTGTCATGCCCAGCACGGCGTTCATTGGCGTACGGATTTCATGGCTCACGTTGGCCAGAAACTCGCTCTTCGCGCGATTGGCTACCTCGGCCCTTTCTTTTGCTTCGGCCAGCTGCGCGGTTCGCCTTTTGACGCGATCTTCGAGCTCCTCTTGATGGCGCCGCAGCTCGTCTCTCGATTGCTCGACCTCCGCTTGCCGCATACCGATCTGCTTCATCTCCCGGACGCTGCGTACACACGAAATGACGAGAAAGAAGTTCTCGAACAACACCCAGCAAGCGTGTTCCACCGGCCGCCACGGACTCGTGGTCAAGACTCCGAAAACAGATTGCGGAAAATATATGCCGCGAATGATGTGGTCCACAGCGACCACAGCTGTCGCCGGAACGAAAACTTTCCAATCGCGATACATCGCCAGGAAGGCGAGCGAGCCGAAGATATGGAAATGTGTTTCAATCCGGCCGCCGGTCAGATGAATCAGCAGAGCTGACGTAAGCATCTGTGCAACAGCGATCACGTGCCGCGTAAGCACGCGCCCCGGATGAACGAATCCGAGGTAAACCGGATAGAAACTGATCGCGGCTCCCAGGAAAATCGCAGCCGCCAAATGTGGATGAAGCCGGCTTTCGGCTCCGCTCCAGGTGCGTGGAGATACGATCGCAGCGATCACAATTCCGAAAACCCACTGTGCCGCCATCAAAATCGCGAACATGCGATCCGTTTGCCTGAAAATTCTCTGCGCTTGTTCCGAAAACAGCTGCTCGGCACGTGGCAAGATGCCGATAAGGGAGGGCGCCTGGCTAGTGTTCATTTCACGCGCTCCGCGGGCCGCGATTGTTCTCTCAACGAGCATCCAAATACCGGAGTCGAGGAAATTCCGATCGGCTCGTGCCGCAAGAGCACGATGATTGCATCCCGTCCGGTGTTATCTCCCGAGTGCCCTCTTGATGCGGTGATGCCGCCTTCAAAAAGCAGCGACCCAGCCGCGCTATACAAAAGAACTTGCCCGGATGTAAGCGCGCCGAATCGGTTGGCTTCTACACCGCCTGAATCGTCTACCACTTTCAGGCCCGGGATTTCGAAAGCCCTGGATCTCAAGTCCGTGTCCGCCCAACCAATTGCGCTGTTCGCCGGGCGATACATCAAAATGTTCGCGGCAACATGCCCCGCGCATTGGGCCAGAATGATCTCAAGTTCACCGAGGGTGGCTCGGGTGCAGGCACAACGCGGATGCACCGCCACGATCAGCGTAGCTACATGTGACAACGGCACGCGCGTGCCGGCAGGCCATGTCCTCGGAGCTGTTGCCTTCGAACCAGGTTCGAAACTGTATCGCAGCAGGCCATATAGGCCAAAAGAAACAAAGCCTGCCCACACGACGAGCACGGAAGGCAAAAGCCATCGCTGCCGGTTCGTCTTGGGTTCGTCGCTCATCTGTCTGCCGGATTACTCCAATGACCGCTATTGAAGTCATCGGCAAACGGGAGAAATTAATTTAGCTGATTAGTTCCAGTCGAATAGCAGTTGATTTCTGCCGACTGTGCGGAACACCCCGCGCGGTTGAACCTAAAGGCTCAGTTTTTTCCGTAATTCTAGTGCGCGACGTGCAGAGCCGCCGTCGTCTTTGTGCTCTGCAGGAGTTTCAGTTGCTCGCCCACGAGCGGCTTCAGGATTTGCATCACTAGCGGTCCATTAAACCGCTGCCCATCAATGAACAGTGTCGGCGTGCCCTGCACTCCGGCGCGGTCGCCGTCCGCAATATCCTGCTGTACCGTCTGCTCGACTGCCGTCGAATGAAGGTCGCGCTCGAACTGCTGCATATCAAGCCCGATACGTTTGGCCAAAGCCGTCACATTCTGTTCGGAGAGGTCGTCGTGATTCGCAAACAGCGCATCGTGCATCGGCCAGAACTTGCCTTGCCGGTGCGCCGCCAGCGCCGCTGCCGCTGCGAATGCCGCTTGCGAGTGGATGTCGAGCGGATACTCCTTGAAAATGAGCTTCACCTGCGTGGGATACGCCTTCACTAGCGCCTGAAGCTGAGGCGTCGCCGCAACACAATATGGGCACTGAAAATCGGAAAATTCAACGAGAGTGATGGGAGCATTCGCCGGGCCGAGAACTGGCGCTCCATCAACAGGAATCTTTACCGGATCTTCCAATAACTTGTTGCTGCTGTCCTGGGGAGGATGCGCGAACTGCGAGGCCGAGGCGGCCTTGATCGCATCCTGCTCGCTCCCGCCCTTCTTAATGGCTTCAATCATGGTGGACGCCAGGCCCCGGCTGTATGTGCACGACGGATCCTTCATGCGGCACTCCGCCACTTTCATCCCGCAGCCGCACGAGCAGCCTTGCTCGCGGACCAGCTTCGATGCAACCGCCTTCTGAGCAACGGTCAATCCGCTGAAGTCAACTCCAGGCGGCGCGTCTTGCTTGGCTGTGTCTTGCGCAACGAGCCACGCAGTCGCCAAAAATGCCGCCGCCATTGTTCGCCAGACCCTATTTCCGGCTGAGCGCACAGTCATAAGAGTATTCTCGCAGGAGTTCGATCACTGTGCTGCGCTGCCCGCCTCAGAATTCCCGGCCAACCCAAAATGTGATACCAGGTCCGGCTCTCCGCCACGTAGTGGTGCATTACGGCCGTGGGCCGCCGGCTCTCGTCAGCCGAAGGCCAAATGAGGTAACCTCGCGGCGCCGCTTCGCCACCCGACTTGGCAATCAGCATCGCCGTCAAACACTGTTCCGAGAAATGGTTCGTGCCGCCGCCGCCGTGAAGCCGCGCGGCCCACTGCTCGAGTTGCTCCCAATCGATTTTCTCCGAGCATAGTCCGCAAAAACCGGTGTTGACCCTCTCCGGCGCCGGGGCTCCTAGCACTTCTCTCAGAAAAGGAAGCGGATAGCCATAGCTGTTTTGGTAGTCCGACATGTATACGGGTTGTCGCGGAGATTCGAGCCATCCAATCATCCACTCTGGCTCTCGAAAGAACAACACATCAGAATCGACAAACAACCTCCATCCTGTGAGCCCGGCATGAAGGTCCATCAACTTCTTCATGAGAGGAAGATGATTGCGCATGGCATGGAGCGCAGGGAATCGCTGGGGGCTCAAATGGCAGTGAACACGCTCGTTCGATTCCTCGGCATCGAGAAACCGGACGATCGGCAAAATCCGCCTCAGTTCCGCTCGCTTCTCGTTATCGAGCGTGCCGTCATCCATAATCACCGGCGCAAGATTAGCCTGCGTTGAGGCCAGCAGCGAGAAAGCGCAGAACACCGTCATCGCCCAATGTTCGCGGCCGCTCATGAAATACACCGGCATCAAGCTGCCGCCGCGGCTGGCCTCAATCGTAGGCAGCTGCCGCGCGGCCCTCTCAATGGTCAACCGCCTATAATGCAGCTCGCCCGCCGTCCCAAGTCCCAGTTGCGGCGCATCGACGTACACCGAACGAAAGAAATCCGGAAATCGCCACAGGCCGTGCCCTCGCCAGAAAGGCTTCGAAGATTCACCCAAAACTTCAGAAGCCAAACGTCGCCCCCTGGCCTGGTTCGTAACCGCTCTGAAATCGCCCCCTCGCGGTCGCGGCTCGGAAACGCCTTTCCGGTCTCGCGGTGCCTACCGAGCCGCGCGCGCAAGCAAGACCCCCATGTTCCTTCGGGACATCGCAGGCGATGAAAACAAAGGCCTTCGGCCTGTGCTTTCGACGGAGCGGTTCTTCAGGACCGTTCTCCAGCTTCCTTCTAAAATGCGTTAATCGTGTGCGTCGGCAGCCGAACTTGAAATACGGTTTCACCCGGACGCGATGTGAAGCGGATATCACCGCGATGTTTCTGCACGATCCGGAATGCAACGTCCAGACCGAGACCCCTACCTGCTCCGACATCTTTTGTTGTGAAGAATGGATCAAAAATGCGGTCTTGGATCTCCCGCGGAATTCCATGTCCCGTATCCGCGATCTCGACCAAAATCATGCCCGGCTCGCATGCGGTTCGAATACCAAGCGTCCCCGCTCCGTTCATCGCGTCGAGCGCGTTATCGATCAAACACGTCCAGACCTGGTTTAATTCGCTCCCGTTCGCCGTGAGGCGCGGCAGCAACGGGTCATATTCCCGCGCAACTACAATGCCCTTTCTAAACCGGTGATTGAAGATCGAAAGCGTGTTCTCGAGCCCATTCTCGATGTTTATCTCCTGTTCGGGAACCTGATCGACAAAGGAATAGCCTTTTACGGCGCGCACCAGGTCGGTAATCTGCTGCGTGCTCGTGTGAATGCTGTCCGTCAGCCGTTCGATTGCCAGCGACGAAGCAAGCCTTGCGATAACCGGCTCCGCCGCGGCCGCAATGAAACAATTGATAATCTCAGTCAGCTGCTCCCGCCCGGTACCTGCTTCCACAAGTATCGGAGCAAATTCCCAAGCCTTGCTGACTCCGATTTCCTTCAGCCACGAGCCCAGGACCTCTTCGCGGTCGCTGCGCTCCACCGAATCGACCTTCGCAGTCTCTTCAGCCAGACGAAGCAGCTTGCGTTCTTCTTCGAGGAGGCATTGGAATTGACCCGCGTCGAATCCACACTCCGCCAGCGCCTGGTTTGCATCGCGAAGAAGCCGGATCCATCGCTGCAGATCCTGCGCTGCCCGCTGAGCTGCCGAAGCCGGATTATTCAATTCGTGAGCCAGACCCGCCGCCAGTTTCCCCAATGCTTTGAGTTTCTCCCGCTGTTCTTCGAGTCGCGTCCTCTCCCGGATTCGGTCCGACATCAGCGCCACTAGCCGGGGAGCAAGCTGCGGAATCTGCCGCAGCATCTCCGGAAATAAATCCCGATGCACAATGGCCGCCCGGAGCGGCGTCAGCGCGTAAGCCGATCCAACAAACTTTTTCAGGCGTGAATAGGGAAGCAGCCCGGTGGCCGTCCCCTGCCGCGCGATAAACACAGGCGAGCCGGGCTCGTTGCTCTGATATCGAAGCTGCCCCTCGACCATGATGATCATCGAATCCGCGTCCTGCCCTTCGAACGCAATTTGAACGCCCGCATCCACTGTCTCGTCACTTGCGTGATCGACGAACCATTGCATCTGCTCCTCGGTCACGCCCGCAAAGAGATCGAATCCGCGGAGCACATCGGCGAGCGGAGCTTCCAAGGCTGATACAGTCGTAACCGGGGAAGACATAAGCGGGGAAGAAAGGCTCATTCTTATCCTAACGTGCCAGCCCTCAAGTTTGTTCCGCACACTCGTCCGCTATCGTCTGAAGTGTTGAAACTACTCGCCCTTCCGTGCTGCCGCCGTCTTCCCGAGTTTCTTCAGAAGACGCACCAGGTGGCTTCGTTCCGCTTCCGATAGACCGGAGGCAGCTTCCTGCATCGCCAGCGAATGCTTCGCGAACGCCGCCTCAATGAATCGCCTTCCCTCTTCCGTAAGTTCTACTAGCCGCACCCGCCGGTCGTCCTGCATTCCGCTGCGCTCCACCAGACCCCGCCGAACGAGCCGGTCCACCGCGATGCTGATCGATCCGCTTGTCAACCGCACTTTCTGGCCCAGCGTGTTCACCGGCAGCCGGCCCTTGTTGAGCAGCGCCTCCAACACAAAGAAATCGGAATCGCAAAGATTTAATCCACGAATACTTCTGTGCGCATGCTTGAGCAGCGCTGAGTGAGCCTTCATCAAGATCAACCAGACGTGTAAACCGGAAGAGTCTTCGGCTGATCGCGCCATTCCAAGTTGATTCTAGGCTTTTTTCTTGCAATATCTCTGCCACGTCGTACTGTCGTCCGCGAGTCATAATTTCGCCATAATTTCAAAGCAAATTGGATGTAGCGCTTCTCCCGACCAGGCGTCCAGACCAATGGAGGATCGTCTATGGCAGACGTCGACATTAAGAAATCGTCTAATCAGAGCTCGGAATCCGAGCGGCAGGCGCTTCAACACCAAGGGCGGATGCCCTTGTCGCGCTCGCGCGGCTGGGATCCGTTCTTCTCTTTTACTCCAGCCGAGTTTTTCTCGAGCAGTCCGTTCGCTCTCATGCGCCGCATGAGCGAGGAAATGGACCGCGTATTTGGACAATCTGGTGGCCAATCCGCGGGCCAAAACATGTGGTATCCGCCAATTGAGGTCGCCGAACAGAACGGCCGACTCGAAGTTCGCGCCGACCTGCCGGGCATCAAGCCCGAGGATGTCAAGGTTGAGATAACCGGTGATTCCCTGACAATCCGCGGCGAGCGGAAATACGAGCACGAACAGCAGACCGGCCGGTTTCATCGATCGGAGCGCCGTTACGGCGAGTTTTATCGCGAAATCGCCCTTCCGGAAGGCGCAAACACGGAGCAAGCCAAAGCCGAGTTCCGCGATGGTGTGCTCCAAGTCACAGTGCCTGTTCCCGAGCAAGCGGGCCGGCGTCGCGAGATTCCAATCTCCAGCGACCAACCCGGTGCGTCAAAAGCCGCTTCGGCCTCTCAGGGCGGAACCCGCTCCACGAACCGGTAGTCGAGCGCGCAAATTGCCGGGCAAAATCGATCACGGCTTTTATCGCCAGCTAACCTTCGCCGCATCAATCAATTAGCGAAACCCATAGCGCGGGGCACACCGGCTATAGCCCATCCTTGACAGCGCCAGGACGTATTGCGCGTCCCGACAGGCTGAAAAGGAAACAGATGAAGAAATTATGTTTATGGGCTGGAATCGCCTGCGCGGCCCCGTTCGTCGCCGCGGCGCAAGACCGAATCAGCGTTACAGGGACTCCTATCCCCCAACAGTTGCTGGTCGAAAACTACGGCAAGATGCCGAAGGGAATAGTGGCCTACGATCTCAGCATCTGCAATGTCAGTGAGCAGAAGCAAACCGTTGTCAGCTCAGAGATTTACCAGGCCTTGGCGAACTCAAACGTAGCAGTGACGCCGATTGGCCGTCAAATCATGCTCGCGTCCATCTTGCAGAATCAGAGCAGAAGCCTGACCACTATTCTCAGCGTGGCGCTCAGCTCCTCGAGCGGCGTTGTCGCCGTCCTCGGTACTTCGAAATCCGTCAATATCCCCTCTGGCTTGAGCACGGGGTTCGCGCTCGGGTCGCTCGTCCTGGGCCAGCTTATCAATTCACTGAAACCGGTTTTGTCGCCCAATATTGTGGAAAAATTCGAAACCGACGTACTCCAGACGGCGCTGGTCCTTGATACGGGCTCCTGCGTCGAGCGCACCATGTTTGCCGCGGTCCCAAAAACCGCCGCAAAGCCTTCGGCGGTCGAGTTCCGGCTGAAATAAAGCCTCAAGATGTCTGGTTGACTCACTGGCAGAAAATAGCATATGATTCTCCTAGTTTTTCTAGGAGTGGACATGAAAATTGCTGCTCGTCTCCGTTCCTGGCTTCGCGCCGCCTTCGGGCGCTCGCGCATGGAGAGCGACATGGATGAGGAGTTGCGCTTCCATATCGAGCGATATGCGGAAGATTTGGTTCGGGAGGGTCTTTCACCGCAGGAAGCGCGGCAGAAGGCTCGCGCTGAATTCGGAGTGATCGAGGCGCGGAAGGACGAATGCCGTGAAGCGGTGGGACTGCGTCTTCTGGATGAGGCGCGCGCCGATTTCCGATATGCCATCCGCGTGCTGCGCCAGTCGCCCGGATTTACGGTGGTCGCGATTTTGTCGCTGGCGCTTGGAATCGGCGCGAATACCGCGATTTTCAGCTTGATGGAAGCGGCTCTCTGGAAGGCGATTCCGGTGAAGAACCCGGAGCAGTTGCGGCTTCTCTCCTGGGTTTCCGGACCAAACGAGGTGATCTGCTGTTCATGGGGCGATTGGAGTAAAACTCCCACCGCAACTAGCAGTAACGTGTTCTCTTACGCCGTTTTTCAAGAAATGCGGCGCTACAAGCAGGCTTTTCAGAACTTATTTGCGTTTAAACCAATAGGGCGCATCACGGCAGTGATCGATAGCCACGCCGAGCTTGTCGATGGCGAGCTCGTTTCCGGCAATTTCTACGCCGGGATTGGCATTTCGACGATTGCCGGCCGGCCTATCGCGCCTCGCGACGATGTAAGAGGCGGCGGAAACGTCGCTGTGATTAGCGACAGCTTCTGGTCTCGCCGGTTCGGACGCGACGCGTCCGTAATTGGGAAGCGAATTAGCCTGAATCAGGTTCCGTTCACGATCATTGGCGTCAATCCACCCGGTTTCAAAGGAATGCAGCCGGGAGCCAATCCGGACGTTTTCGCTCCTTTGAGTGTTCAGCCGGCAATAATCCCGATGTACCACACGAATAACAAGTATGGGTCACTTCTCGACGACCCGGAGAACTGGTGGCTGCTCATTATGGCTCGATTGAGACCGGGCGCGAGCGAATCGCAGGCTCGAGCCGCGCTCGACCTCGTGTTGACACAGGTTGTGCGAACCTCGCTTTCGAATAAGAAAGGTGATATACCGCGGCTCCGCCTCGAAACAGGCTCGCGAGGACTCGACATGCTCCGTCGGGATTTTGGCCAACCACTGCTTGTGCTCCTGTCGCTCGTCGGCTTGGTTTTGCTGATTGCCTGCGCGAATCTGGCGAATCTGCTGCTCGCTCGGGCGACGGCACGGCAGCGGGAAATCAGCGTCCGCCTCGCTCTGGGAGCAGGACGCTGGCGGATTATGCGCCAGATGCTGACCGAGGGACTGGTACTGGCCATTGTCGGCGGCGCTGCAGGAGTGCTGTTCGGATATTGGATGCGCAACGGCATTCCCAGCCTTCTCTCTTCGTCCTGGGGGACCAGCGCACTGCAAGCGCAGTTCGATTTTCGAGTGTTGGTGATCTCCATTGCAATCACCCTTCTCACCGGAATTCTGTTCAGCCTGGCCCCAGCGTGGCAGGCGACGCGAGTCGAGGTTAACGCCGCTTTGAAGGACGGCGCGCGAGCGACCGTGAGCCTGCCGAAACTGCTTGCGGGCAAATCGCTGGTCGTTTTTCAAATTTGCCTGTCGCTCGTGCTGCTGATTGGCGCAGGCCTTTTTGTGCGGACTTTGTCGAATCTCAAATCCGCCGATCTCGGCTTTCAG
This sequence comes from Bryobacteraceae bacterium, assembly GCA_049585195.1. Classification (GTDB taxonomy): domain Bacteria; phylum Acidobacteriota; class Terriglobia; order Bryobacterales; family Bryobacteraceae; genus KBS-96. Next base: position 17,389 of record JBAUZG010000069.1, read on the forward strand.
CCGGAGCGCATTTTGCTCTTCACGCTCGATCCACCTCGCACGCGTTACGCCGGAGAGAAAAGAAAAGCCGTATATTTGCGCCTCGAAGAAAAGATCCAGGCGATTCCCGGCGTTCAATCCGCCACGCTCTCTTCCTCTGTCCTCGTAGGGAACGGCAGTTCCACAACTAGCGCTCGGCCCGCCGGAAGGGCTCCCAGACCAGGTTTTGCGGACCGTACGTGGATTAACGACGTGGGCGACAACTTCTTCGAAACCATGGGCATCCCCATTCTTTACGGCCGCTCGCTCGGGCCTCGCGACCGCGCCAATTCCCCAGGGGTGATCGTCGTGAACCAGCAGTTCGTTCGGAAATTTTTTCCGAATACAAACCCAGTCGGCCAATTCGTGATAAGCAACGACGAGACGCTCCGAATCGTCGGTATCTGCGGCGACGCCCGTTTCGACAAAATCCGTGACGCAGTACCGCCCACGTTCTACCGTCCCTTCACCCAGGGACGGGATCTCGGCTACTTGACATTTGAACTGAAAACGGCAGCGAGTGAAGCCAGCATTATGAAGAGCGTCCGCGAAGTGGTGCGCTCCATCGACAAGGATCTGCCGATATTCGACGTTCGCACGCAGACCGAGCAAATCGACGACACGCTCTCGAACGAGCGCTTATTCGCCGCATTAACTTCGGGCTTCGGCCTGCTGGCCGTGACTCTGGCCTCCATCGGCATTTACGGAATCATGGCGTATGCCGTGGCGCGGCGGACAAATGAAATTGGCATACGCATGGCTCTGGGCGCGCAGAGGCGGCAAGTGCTCACGATGATCTTGCGCGATACCGCGCTACTGGCTGCGATTGGCATCGGTATCGGAATCGCCGCGGCGGCCGGTTTGACTCACTTCGTTAGCAGCATGTTGTACGATGTGAAACCGTCCGACCCGCTAACTCTCTGTGGCGCCGCTCTCCTGCTGCTCGCGATTGCGCTGACGGCCGGCTGGTGGCCCGCAAGAAAGGCCTCGCGCCTCGATCCCATGGTCGCCCTTCGCCACGAATAGACAAGCGTCCTCGAAGTTGCCGGCAGCAAACACGACTTGCCAGCATCGAATATAATGCGACAGCGCGGCTCGCGCCATGACGTAAACGCTAGCAATGAGCCTGATCGCAGAAACGAATAGTTCACAACTGCCGGCAAGCCCGGTGGTAGTAGCGGCTCAGCGCCGACCGACGGCCCGCTACGTCGTGCTGGCAATCCTTTTCGTCTTCGCGGTCGCCTACCAACTTCGCGCAATCGAGTATCACTTTCCCCAATGGTTCGGCGATCGATCGCAGGTGGCGTGGCCTTTTTATCTGGATGCCGAAGATCAGCCTAATTTCATCCTGCTATTCGTGCAGCCGAATGCCTATAGCGCCGGCATTCGCAATGGCGACACCTTGCTTGAAATCAACGGGCATCCGGCGACTGGAAGGGATGTTTTCGCGGATGCTATTCGAGCAGCGCATCCCGGAGTCACGATGAAAGTGACGGTACGCCACAAGGGAGACCGTCAGTCGAGCCAGACTGTAGCGGTGCCGCTGGCTTCATCTTCAAATGGCACGTCGCCTTTGAACGTCCTGTTCTATGTGCTGATGCCGGCTCTGTGCCTGACGCTCGGATTCGGCGTGGCTGCGGTCCGCATCCGCGATGTTCGCGCGTGGCTGCTGCTTGCATTGCTGCTGGGCGTGGCAGCACTCTTCAACCCCTCGGCGGAGCTATGGGAGCCGAAGGTGCGCATCCTCGTAGTAGCGTACTTCGAATTTCAGTCCGAGAGCTGGCTCGCCTGGTTGTTTCTGTTGGGAGTTTACTTTCCTGAGCCGTTTCCCGCTGAAGCCCGATGGAAATGGTGGAACTGGCTTCAGTGGATTCTGCTTCCGATGTGTGCAGTTTATGTGGTCGCTTATGTCGCGGCCGCGGTGGGCGCGCTCCACAATCTCGCAGCTGTTACTCCGATCAACCGGTGGATCGCTCAGACTCGGATTCTGGAGTTCGTCGTCGTTGCTTGCTGCACGTTGGGAGGGTTTCTAGTCTGTATCGCAGCGAAATACCGGCTGGCTCGTTCGGCCGATGCAAAGCGCCGCTTGCGTGTACTCTATGCCGGAGCTACTGTCGCGCTCGCGCCGCTGATCATCTCGGTAGCGATTGCGCGGTTGCACGCCACGGCGGTAGATGAATATCTCCCTCACTGGCTAAGGCTGGTCACATACGTCTTATTCTGCCTGCTGCCCGTAACGTTTGCTTATGTCATTGTGGTCCAGCGCGCGATGGATCTGCGCGTGGTCATCCGGCAGGGACTCCAGTACACTCTCGCCCGTGGAGGCGTCGTGGTATTGCAAGCCGCGCTGATAGCCGGGCTCATTATCGCCATCGCAACTCTGGCGGAATCGCACGCTATGATGCGCACTCACATGATTCTGATCGTGGCCGGGGGAATTACTCTGATTTTTCTCGTTCGCCGGCTCGCGCTTGGCATTGCGCGATGGATCGACCGCTTGTTTTTCCGCGATGCCTACAACACCGAGCAAATTCTGAGCGAACTTGCCGAACGAGTTCGCACGATTGTAGAAACACAGCCGTTGCTCGAAACCGTCGCCCAGCGCATTGCCGATTCGCTGCACACTCGGGAGGTCGCCGTCTTGCTCCGTGGTAGCGGCTTTTATCAGCCCGCCCACGCCGTTGGCTGCGGCAGCCTAACGGGGGTCGTGTTTCCCGACACTGCGGCAACGGTCCAGGTTTTGAAGCAAAGAGAAGCGGCCCGCGTGTATTTTGACGATCCCGACTCCTGGATTTATCGGACTCCGGAAATGAGCAGCGACGAGCTCCGCAAGCTGAAGGAGCTCCGGTCCGAGCTCCTGCTGCCGCTTTCGGTGAAGGACGATTTGATTGGATTCATGAGCCTTGGCCAAAAGTTATCGCAGGCGCCATATTCCGGCACCGATCTGCACTTGCTGAGTTCGGTCGCCGCTCAGACGGCCCTGGCGCTCGAGGTGAGCCGCTTGACAACCGCTATCGGGAGTGAGATGGCGCACCGCGAGCGGCTGAATCGCGAGCTCGAGATCGCCCGCGACGTACAGGAACACCTGTTCCCGCAGCATCTCCCCTCAGTCCCGGGTCTCGATTATTACGGACGATGCCGCCCGGCCCGCGAAGTGGGCGGCGATTATTACGATTTCATTGAATTGCCGGACGAGAACCTGGGAATCGCGATTGGAGACATTTCCGGAAAAGGCATCGGCGCTGCTCTCATGATGGCCAGCCTCGAAGCGTCGCTCCGCGGCCTGGTCCCTGTAGCGCGCGATCTGGCGGAGTTGATGGAGCGCGTGAATAAGCTGGTGTACGAAGCTTCCGCATCGAACCGCTATGCTACTTTTTTCTACGCACAGTACTCGACGCGAACGCGCCAGCTTGCTTATGTGAATGCCGGCCACAATCCGCCTATGATTGTGCGCAAGACGGCCGAGAGTTATCGGATATCGCGGCTCGAAACGGGCGGTCCTGTGATCGGGCTGCTGCCAAACGTCTGCTATCAGCAGGGTTCTTTTGAACTCTCGCCCGGCGACCTCGCCGTGTTGTTCACCGACGGCGTTTCTGAATCGATGAACAGTGCGGACGAAGAATGGGGCGAAGAAAGACTAGCCAATTCCGCGATGGCATGCTATGGTTTGGGCGCCGAGGAGACCATCGGCCGAATTATCACCGAAGCCGAGCATTTTGCCGCGGGCGCTCCCCAGTATGACGACATGACGCTTGTGGTGCTCCGTATTGCCTGACCCCGGGTGTTTGCAATTGTTCGGCCTATTTCAGGTAGGCCCTCAGAGCGTAGATCAGGTCGTCGGCGGCCCGGGTTTGCTCATCGGTCGGTCCCGTTTTCGGATCGAGAACGTGAAACCGAATGTGTCCCTCGATCACTTCCGCCATAAGAGCATCCATAGCTCCTCGACAGGCGGAGATGTTATGTAACACTTCGGAGCATTCGGCTTCCTGATCGAGGGCGCGTTCGATTGCATCCACTTGGCCGCCGATACGCCGTACGCGGTTCAGCAGTTTCTTTTTCTCTTCTTGCGTGTGAGCCATAGAAAAACTTCGATAAATTCTGTACAAGGATACCCCGGCGGGTATAAGCTGGTCGAGTGTGGCGCCGCTTATCTTTTGCACTGCATGTTATACCGTCATACTGCTATGGCTCGGTCTGCCGGCCGCGGCGCAAGATCAATCGCAGGCAGCTGACGATTCGGAGAACTGGAATCTGTTCTATCAAGCGACATCCATAGGACAGTACCACGGCACTTTTAATTCGCCCTACTCAGGGCCGTTCAGTCTTCAGGATTATACGGAGCGCGACGTGTCGCTGACCACGACGTTGTTCTTCGGCCTTCGCCTGGAGAAAAACACGGCGCTGTATTTCGACCCCGAAATCGCAGGCGGTCGCGGATTCAGCGGTGTCAACGGTCTCGCGAACGCGTCGAATGGCGAGCTGCCGCGCGTCGCCTCCGCTACGCCAAAGCCGTACATCGCCCGCTTATACATCACTCACGATTTTGGATTCGGCGATGAAACGGAGCCGGCCGAAAGCGACGAAAACCAACTTGCCGGCCCGCGTCCGGTGAAGCGCTACACAATCACGGTGGGGCGTTTCACGTTGACGGACTTCTTCGACAACAACCAGTATTCGCACGATCCGCGGACGCAGTTCATGGGTTGGGCCGTCATGTACAACGGAGCCTGGGATTACGCCGCCGACGTTCGCGGCTACACCTGGGGCTGGGTGCATGAGTTCCACACTCGCAATTGGTCCTTCCGCTATGCCAGCGCTCTGATGCCGAAAGTGGCGAACGGTTCTCAGCTTGACCGGAGACTCTTGGTGAATCGCGGCGATGTATTCGAGGTAGAACGCCGCTACACGGTCAGAAAGCATCCCGGTACGCTCCGCCTGCTGAATTACGAAAACCACGCCGACGCGGGCAATTATGCCGAGGCGATCCAGCAGGCGAGGCAGAACGGCGGAGTCCCTGATGTCACCGCAACTCGCCGCGACGGAACTCTCAAATATGGATTTGGAATCAACCTCGAGCAAGAGCTAACCAAGGATATCGGCGTTTTTTCGCGCCTGGGATGGAACGATGGAAAGACGGAGAGCTTCGCGTTCACAGCCATGGACCGCTTGGCTACGGGTGGTGTCTCCATCACAGGCACGCGGTGGCACAGACCTTTCGATAACGTTGCAACCGAACTCACCGTCGGCGGGATTTCGGGAGTTCATGCGCTGTATCTCGCGCTCGGTGGGCACGATTTTCTAATTGGCGATGGACGGCTGCAATA
>JBAUZG010000070.1:0-5534 GCA_049585195.1 Bryobacteraceae bacterium
GTTTTCTTCACGACCTGGGCTCTTCGACATACCCCCTGGGCGCTGCAAGCCCTTTCTTTGGTTCTCTTCCCTTCACCATTCCTTGGATTCAACCGCACGCGGCATTCGCTCACCCGTTGGATGACGGGACCGCGGTCGTGCTTGAACACTCGATTGAAGAAACAATCGACCAACTGGATGCATGTGACCGCAAAGCATACCGATCACTGATAGAACCCGTAGTTTCTAACTTCGCTGCTTTGGTCGAAGAAATTCTCGGCCCCATCCTACATATCCCCAGAAGTCCATTCGTGCTGGCGCGTTTTGGCCTATCCGCTCTGTTGCCGGCGCTGTCGTTGGCTCGTTCCCACTTTGCTGGAGAACGGGCTCGATCCCTCTTTGCTGGCGTCTCAACCCATTCCATCCTCCCGTTAGAAACTACCGCTTCAGCTGCTGTTGGCTTGACGATGATAGCCGCTGGGCACACGAGAGGTTGGCCGATCCTGCGTGGCGGTGCGCAGTCTCTCACGGATGCCCTGGTCCGACATTTAGAGGATCTCGGAGGCCGAGTTGAAACCGGTCGTGAAGTAACCGAGCTACCTTTGTCCGACCTCGTCCTCGCAGACATCACCCCGCGCCAACTCCTTCGCATCGCCGGTTCCCATCTATCCACTGACTATCGAAAGCAACTGGAGCGATTTCGGTACGGACCCGGTGCTTTCAAGATTGACTACGCACTGAATGCAGCGATTCCGTGGACCGCTCGCGAATGTCTGCGGGCCGCCACCGTACACATCGGAGGCTCTCTCGAACAGATTGCTCAGGCTGAAAGGACCCTTTCACCCAACAAACCGTTCGTTCTGCTCGGCCAGCCATCGCTCTTCGACTTCAGTCGAGCTCCCTCTGGTCGACAAACTGCTTGGGCCTACTGTCATGTTCCTAACGGCAGCGCCGAAGACTACACCGAGTCCATTGAGCGCCAAATCGTACGCTTCGCTCCCGAATTCCGCGATTGCATTCTGTCCCGTTCCGTCTCTACACCCAAAGATCTGGAGAGTTGGAATTCCAATCTAGTCGGCGGCGATATCTTGGGTGGAGCAATGAATGTCCGCCAGCTACTGTTTCGTCCTACACGGTCGTTGTATCGCACATCGCGTTCGGGACTCTATCTTTGCGGAGCATCGACGCCCCCAGGTGGCGGCGTTCATGGAATGTGTGGATTTCATGCAGCCAAGATGGCCCTAAAGGATCTCAAGATTTAACTCGATTTTCTCTCGGTCATTTCGCGTTGGCACAAGGGAATCCGTGGGGGATATCCACGAGACTCTGAATCCGGAAAACATAGTGACCGGGCGTCAGGCCTGAATCGGAAGAAATCTAGATTTGCGATGTCTGAACTTTGATGCGGCCAAGAATACCCGTCGTATCGGCCTTAATTATTTCCAACGGAGCGCTTAGATTTGAGCGATGCCGGTACTACTCAACAAGCGCCCGGCTGGGCCATTGCAGCATACGTAACTACTAACGGCCCAGTATTTACGAATATCGGCTCAGTCCTCGGCAAGTCGGGTTGTCGTAGATTGGCAACCCGACGAAATCGAGCCGCCCGTCAGTCTACGACATTCCGGTTTCTCGGCAAGAGAGCGCTGGATCAGTAGACATAACGACTACTCACGACCGATAATCAGGCTGGCGTGTTCATTTGGTCATCATGTGTTGACAGTCATATGAAAGAGAGCTACTCTGGCCATATATTGTCTTCGGAGTATAGATGGACGAACCCAATACAGACGTGATCCAGGGCACGCTGGATATGCTCATTCTGAAGACGCTCAGCCTTGAACCCATGCACGGCTTCGGTATCGCTCGCCGCATTGAGCAGGTATCGAAAGGAGTTTTCAAGGTGAATCCCGGGTCGCTTCTTACTGCGTTTCAACGGCTGGAGCGGATGGGCTGGCTGGATTCGGAGTGGCGTCAAACAGAAAACTCGCGCCGGGCGAAGTTCTATTCGCTGACTCGTTCGGGACGAAAACAACTGGAAGTGGAGAGAGCCAACTGGAATCGCCGGGCGTCTGCTATAGCGCGTCTGCTGAAGGCGGAGGTATAGACGAATGTCTCTTTGGCGCCAGTTCATTCGTGGCGTACGCGTGCTGGGAAACAGGACAGCCGCGGATCGGGACATTGCTGATGAAGTGAGTCACTATTTGGAAGAGGCTACGGCCTCCTTTGTGGCAAGAGGATTATCCCCCGAGGAGGCACGGCGGGCCGCGCTGCGGGATCTGGGCAGTGCGACCGCTGTTCGACAAGAAGTGCGCGGATACGGGTGGGAGAACCTGATCGGCACTTTTGTTGCCGATTTACGCTATGCCGCACGCCGCCTGCGCAGCAATCCCGGATTCACGACGGTTAGTTTACTTGTACTCGCGCTCGGAATCGGAGCCACTACTGTGATCTTCAGCGTAGTTGAGGGAGTGTTGCTGAAACCGCTGCCGTATCCGCATTCGGAGCAGCTTGTTGCTCTGCGGCATACTGCGCCGGGTCTCAACATTCCAGACTTGAACATGGCGGCATCGTTATATTTCACCTACCGAGACGAAAACCGCGTTTTTCAGAACGTCGCTATGTGGAGCGGAGATTCGTGGACGGTGACCGGGATAGGTGAGCCGGCGAAAGTGCCTGGAATATCGGTATCGGATCGTTTTCTTGCCACTCTGGAAGTTCAGCCAGCGCTCGGACGCCCGTTCACAACAGCGGATGAAAATCCGGATAGCGAGCGCACAGTAATACTCGCTAATGGGTATTGGCGATCGCGATTCGCGGGAGATCGTAATGTAGTCGGACGACGCATTCTATTGGATGGCCATGAGTACACGATCATCGGTGTCTTGCCTGCCTCGTTTCAATTCATGGATTGGGAAATCTCGCTGATCGCTCCGTTCCGATTCAGGCGCACGGATATTCCTCTGATCAGCTTTTGCTGCCAGGGCATTGCGAGGCTCAAACCAAGCGTGACGATCTCGCAGGCTAATGCGGATGTAGCGCGAATGCTCCCCATCGCTCCGCGTAAGTTCCCCATGAATCCGGGGTGGAGCCCGAATGCGTTCAGGGACGCGCGCATTGCTCCACGCCTACGGCCGCTCAAGGACACGCTGGTCGGCAATATAGGCAGGACGCTATGGGTGCTGATGGGTACGGTCAGCATTGTCCTGTTGATCGCGTGTGCGAATGTAGCGAATCTGCTTTTAGTGCGCATGGACGGACGCCGCCATGAACTTGCGATTCGCACCGCACTGGGAGCGGGTATCGGGCGCATTGTCCAAGCACTACTGCTAGAGAGCGTGCTCTTGAGCCTTTGTGGAGGCGCAATAGGCTTGTGCCTTGCTTATGGCGCGTTGCGTATACTCGTCATCTCGGATGTACCGAATCTGCCACGTATTCATGAGATTTCGATGGATCCGACGGTTCTCGTATTCGCGTTTCTGCTTTCGTCGCTGGCAGGTCTGCTCTTTGGTCTAATTCCCGCATTTAAGTATTCGCGGATGGGCGTTGCGGGCGGGCTGCGTAACGATGGTCGATCCCTGACGGCGGGCAAAGACCGCCAGCACGTTCGCGGTTTTCTCGTGGCTGTGCAAGTGGCGCTGGCAGTAATCCTGTTGATCGGGTCTGGTCTGATGATCCGCACTTTTCGCGCGCTATCCCACGTCGATCTCGGATTTTCCGGAGCCAGAGAATTGCAGACGATCCAGATTGAAATTCCGGAAACACAGGTCAAGGATCCCAAACGAGTTGTTCGGATGGAAGAGGCTATTGTCCGGAAGATCGAAACCATACCAGGCGTTTCCGCGGTTGCGGCAATCAGCGACCTTCCGCTCGATGGCGGTGAGAACGATCCGATTTATGCGGAGGATCACCACTATCGCGAAAGTGGGGTTCCCGCGGTGCGGCGGTTCAAGTACGTGTCACCCGGCTACATTTCAACGGTTGGCAGCCGGCTGATTGCGGGCCGCGATTTTACTTGGAACGAACTTTACAATGGAACGCCGGTCGCGATCGTTTCGGAGAATTTGGCACGCGAACTTTGGGGCAGTCCGCGTGCGGCCATCAGCAAACATGTCGGTGTCAAGCTCAAAGACTACTCGCGTGAAGTGATTGGCGTGGTTGCGGACCTGCACGACGATGGCATCGATCAGAAGGCGCCAACAATCGTTTACTGGCCGCTGTTGCAGAAGAATCTAGGAGGCGGTGACACAGTGATCCGCGGCCTCTCATACATCATCCGCACTCCAAGGGCTGGATCAACAGCCTTACTTCCCGACCTCCAAAGAGCTGTGGCGAGTGTAAATCCGGCACTCCCCATCGCTGACGCCAAGACGCTTCAATCGGAATACGAAAGATCGCTGTCTCGTAGCTCTTTGACCCTCGTGCTCTTGGCCGCCGCCGCTGGCATGGCCCTCCTCCTGGGCCTCGTAGGAATCTACGGTGTGATTTCCTATTCGGTTTCGCAACGCACTCGGGAAATCGGAATACGGCTCGCGCTGGGGGCTCCTCTCAGGGACGTGACAAGGTTGTTTGTGCGCCAGGGTTTCATCATGTGCGGTGTGGGCGTGATCTGCGGATCAGTGGCCGCATTCACGCTGACCGGTCTGATGAGATCGTTGCTGTTTGAGGTAAGCCCAGCCGATCCACTAACCTATGTTGCGGCGTCTGCCGGATTGATGGCGGCTGCTCTCCTTGGAAGTTATCTGCCGGCGCGGAGAGCCATCAAAGTCGACCCGGTAGAGGCTTTGCGAGCTGAGTAGCATCGTTTTTCGCGACCTGAGGGCGCTGTTTCGCGAACGTTTGCCTCAGTCGCTCTGAAGTCGGGTTATCGGAGAAGTAAAATTCTGCCCGGCTTGATGCTTGCGAAAACCTTCGTTCGGGCAACGTGTTGAAATCATGTCAGCTCCGGTTCGGAACTGCGTGGCACCGTGCTTCGTCAAGTTGAGGAAGCTTCTGCCACATGCGACCAAAGAATACTGCCAAGAACAGAAGAACAGCAGCGAGGGCACGACCACAGGAGGAGAAGACGGTACGGTGTCGAACTGCAGTTCCTGAAAATGCAAAGCTCAATCCATGGTCGAAGCTTGCCGGCAGCATCAAGGGAACCGCCGCCACGCATCGAGAGAACAACGATTGAGTTCGGCGGTGATGGTCATCGCGCGGAGTAATGATGTGCGCGTGCATGGGTACAGTCGCGGTCTACTGAAATGGATTGCCTATTCGGATCGTGCATGAGAGTTTGAAGAGCTTTCTTGACGGTGAGTTCGGCGTAGTACCGGGGGTCTGGTTTATCGACGCGGAACGCGGCAATGGCATCGATCACCGTACAAGGAGCTTCGCCCCGAGCCAAGGAACGCCTGGCATAAGCCCAGTCTCTTTCCGATTGCGAAAGATGACCCGCCGTCAGGCGTTTTGATGAGCCAGAACCGCGATACTCGCCAAGATCCGCGGACAAGCGCTCGCTTTTGTACTGCGGAAACTGCTGGGCTTCGTAGAATTCATGTGAAAGACTCTGG
>JBAUZG010000071.1:0-2577 GCA_049585195.1 Bryobacteraceae bacterium
TACTAGTACACAATGGCACTGCGGTTGCAGCCTTAGCGAAGGCTCCCGTCAAGCGATCCGATTTCGATCTGATCTCACGTCAAGCTCGCTCTACCTCGACCCGTAATGGGTGCTCCTCGATCTTCGCCATCAACAAGACCTCGCATTGCTTTTGCTCGGCGACCTCAAACGTGTAGGTGCCCGCAATACCCTTACCTTTCGTATGGACGACCAAGGTCAAGGCCAGAGCGTCTAGTGTCGATATATGAAATACCCTCTTCAGAACGAATTCGACAAATTCCATGGGCGTGTAATCGTCGTTATAAATGACAACACTCCACATGCTTGGAAGTTTTGCTCTAACCTCATCTTTTTCGCGGAGATCGAGTCCCGGTTTCTCGATGGGTTCAACGGTTTGGATTTCGCTTTTGTGAGAGGGCGTTTCCGAATGTTTGCATCACTTCGATCCCACATCCATCCAATTTCGCATTTAAACCCGCGATCTCGGCTTGCTCGCCGGAAACGATCCACGAAATCTTGCTTGGCGATTTTACACAACTCTCATATGGGTCCGTCAGCCCGGATCGGCTCGAAATTTCGCGTTCTGAAGCGAATACCCGATACGCACCGATTACCAGGGGCGTCTGTGGTGACGGAATGCCCCTCGGCAGCGTGCACGCTTGTGTGAGACGCCTTCAGGCAATCGATCGATAGTAAGCCCGCGTCGATCGCCCGCATCGTCCAGCGCCGCGCTGCGATCCAGAATTCCTGCCGGTGTCCCGTGGAGCAAAACTTCTGAGCCGATCCGCCTGTCACACGCGGCGTAAATGCTCGGCCACACCATAGGCAGCGAGTGCTCAACGCGACGGGGTGCAAGGTCGGTTCGCAGATCGCGGTCACGGGCCTGCTGTCACGATTCGCGGCGTTCAGAATTCCCGAGCTATTGGTCATGGAGGCATTATAAAAAAAGAACACCTGTCACACAATATTTAATTACCATCACAGGTGCATTAATCCAATTGCAGAACCTCATGGAGACGAATACTCGCTGAGGTGTTTGATTCTAATCTGAGATCCCGATTTTGCGGGAAGTCACTCTCCATAAACCCATAGCGAACCTAGCTTTTCCCACACGCGACCGAAGGGCAAAAATGGGACACACGGCGCAACCGGGTTGAATGATCCGTATTTTCGCGGCATCAATATAATCAAGCTACCATCGTGGGGGACAAAATGGCAACAATCGCTATGATACCAATCGGCCCCGTAACGACACTAAAGCGCTCTATACTCAAAGCAGAACGAAGAATGTCGGGCACTGGCGGGGACGATTTCATCTGCGGACATTGCGGATATGTTATGTTGGAGGATTTTGATCCCTCGACTATCAGCGGAAATCCTGTCTATCAGTGTGGGATTTGTGAGAATAACAATGACCTTCCGTTCGCTGCCAGCGATCGACGACACTGGTCCTCCCGTTAATTCATCATCTTATCAAGGCCGCGAGAACGGAGACGCCATGCCAAAGCCCTACGATCCCGCAACGGCTGAGCTTGCGATGACGCTCAGCACCCTAGCCTATGTCGATGAGAACAGGACCGCGACCCAGCAGCAGATGATTAACGAAATCAATGCTGGCCTTGAGGAGTCAGGGTACGAGGCTTGGCAGGTCGCCTGGGGACCAGCCCTGAACGTAGATCGCAGCAATCTCGCCTACGCCGTGCGGAACAGCGAGACTGGTCAGTTGGCGGTCAGCACACGCGGCAGCGATTTCTCGTTCTGGCTCAATTGGATTCAAGACCTCGCCGTGGTCACACTTGTCCCCTATGATCAGTTCGTGCCCAGCGCCAGCAGCACCTCGCAGATTGCGCGCAGTACCGCCATTGGTCTCAGGAATGTTTTACGCATGCAGGACGGAACGGAAAGCCTTGAGACATTCCTGACCGCAGCCCCCGAGGGGACGCCGATCCTGCTCACCGGGCACAGCCTGGGCGGCTGCCTCGCCTCGGCGCTCGCACCTTGTGTAGCAGACTGGAGGGGCAGCGCGGCCAGTATCTCTGTCTATACCATTGCCGCGCCGTCGCCGGGCAACACGGAATTCGCAGACTATTACAATGCGCTATTCACCGATCAGTCGGGCGACAGCACGGCGTTCCGCTTCTTCAACGGCCTGGATGTGGTACCCAATGCCTGGGCGAGCCTCGATACCGTCGAGACATATTATCCACCACTGGTGTCCTGCCCTCCGGACATCACGAAGCTCATTCGCCGCGCCGAAACCGCCGTGGCGGGGAAATACGTTCAGCTTGGCGAGGTTGCGGTAGGCAGCGCCGTCGAATTATCCGGTACCATCATCACGCCCTTCGGTGCGCGCCGAGGTCGCCTGGAGCCCAATGCCTTCGAGAATGCAGTATTCTTGTGGGAAACCTGCCAACAACATGCCTGCACGACATATCAGGCATTGTTGCAAACGCCTTTAATGGTTCCAGCGGTCGGCATGTTGAAGCAGGCGGTTGCGGCTTTGGAGACGTAGGAGCGCGATGCATCAAGTCGACAGGCCCACATTGTTGGACTATCTGTCAACTGCAAGTATTGGCC
>JBAUZG010000072.1:0-16249 GCA_049585195.1 Bryobacteraceae bacterium
CTGCTGCACCTCCCCCGTACATTAATCCCGCTGCTCTGGCCACCATTCATGTCAATGTCATCGGACAGGGCATCTCGCTGCTGCGGCCAGTCCAGGCTGAGCATGTCGCCCGCGATATCTACCGTATTATTGAACCGGTGCCGGAGGGTGAGCGATGGCGTTATGGTACTGGCCAGACGGTGCGGTGCCGCAAGCAGAAGCTGGCGAGCGGCAAAGCGCTGGTTGCGTTCGAAGAGATCGTTTTGCAGCGCGTCGGCTAGCCATCAGCGTGGGTCAAGATTGGGCCGCCGCTTGCCGAATTCCGTGGCCTGTTCGAAGGCATAGGCGAGCTGCAAGACACTCCATTCGCTGCGGTGCCGGCCGACAATTTGCAAGCCAACGGGCAGGCCCGAGGCCGTAAAGCCGCAAGGCATTGATATCGACGGATTCTCGACGATGGTGATGATCCAGCAGCATTTCATCCAGTCGATGTAGGTCGGCATGCGAGCGCCCGCGACTTCAGTTGGATATGGCCGATTCACGTCGAAAGGAGGGACTTGCGTACTCGGAACGATGAAATACTCGTATGTTTCTCCGAAGATTCGCATCCGATCCCAAACCTCGTTGTGCAACTTTTGCGCGCGTATCAAATCGGGCGCGGTCACTTTGAGCCCTCGTTCCACTTCCCAATGCAATGTATCTTTAACCAGCGCCGGGTGAGTGCGAACTGCCTCCGCAAGCGTTGAGGCGTAGCCTAGACATCTAAATGTTTTGTAAGCCTCTTCGCCTCCGGTCAGATCGGGCTCCGCTTCTTCCACAATGCAGCCCAGATTTTCAAACGTCTCGCGCTGCGCGTTTACGACGCGAAGAATGTCAGGATCAAATGGCGTGCCGCCGAGGTCCTTGAACCAAGCCACTCGAACGCCTTTGAAATCGCGTTGTAACGACTGGCGAAACTGGCGTCCAGGCTCGTTGATTGAAATAGGGCAGCGGGAATCCGGTCCGGCCATCACGCTCAGCAACAGCGCTGCGTCCGTTACCGTTCTAGCCATGGGACCGACGACTCCCAGAGTCGACCATCCATTCCTGATTGCACTTTGCGGGACGCGTCCCGGAGAGGTTCGGAAGCCGACGACGTTACAGAATGCGGCCGGGTTGCGCAATGACCCACCGCTGTCGCTTCCGTCGGCGATGGGAAGCATGTTTGTAGTGAGGCTGACGGCGGCTCCGCCGCTACTGCCGCCGCACGTTTTAGTTAAATCGTATGGATTTCGAGTGGCGCCGAATACCGTATTGAATGTTTGCGAACCGGCTCCGAATTCGGGCGTGTTTGTTTTCCCGATTGCTATGGCTCCGGCATTTCGAATTCGCTCGACGATGATGTCGTCCTCGGTTGGCACGTTGAATTTCATCAGGGGGGAGCCGAAAGTGGTTCGAATTCCTTTGGTTTCGACGAGATCTTTATGGGCAATCGGGAGACCGTGCAGAGGGCCGAGAGCGGCGCCCGTGGCTTGTAGCTCATCGGCGCGGCGAGCGTTCGCGATTGCTTGTTCCGGCAAAAGCGTGACAATCGCGTTTACTTTGGGATTGACTCGCTCAATCTGTTTCAGGTGCTCGGCCATGGCTTCTTGAGCACTGACCTTCCGCTGCCGGATGAGGCTAGCGATCTCTGTTGCGGTGAGGGTGCAGAGCTCCGGTGTCGAGGAAGGGAGCATTTTACTTGCCACACTTAAGCCTAGGGCTTGCGCAGCCTCGCGGCGAGTGATATCCATTTCGGCCGATCCTGTCGTTTTGTGAAATCGCTCAAAAAATCGTTCTATTCTAAGGTAAGTCTGCAAGCTTGAAAGAGGCTTACTTCATGGCAATCACTTTTGAACTCAACGGACAATCAGCCACAGTGGATGTGGATCCGAAAACGCCGCTGCTCTGGGTTTTGAGAGACACGTTAAACCTGACGGGAACTAAATATGGCTGCGGCATTGCGGCGTGCGGAGCTTGCACGGTCCACATCAATGGCGTCGCGCAGCGTTCGTGTGTTTTTCCGATCTCGGCTGTCTCCGGGAAGAAAGTAACCACGATTGAAGGTCTCTCTACTGATAGAAGCCACCCGGTGCAAGAGGCGTGGATCGCGGAGCAAGTTCCGCAGTGCGGATACTGTCAGTCGGGCCAGATCATGACTGCCGTTTCGTTTTTGAAAAAGAATCCCAAGCCGACGGCAGCGGACGTGGATGCGGCGATGTCGAATAATATTTGCCGGTGTGGAACGAACCAGCGGATTCGGCGAGCGGTTTTGAGAGCGGCCGACGCGATGAGTCATCGCGGGGGAGCGGCGGGAGGTGAGCTGTGATGGCCGTTGAAGAAAAATCAAAACCAAGCCGGCGGACGATCCTGAAATCGGCAGCTACGGCAGGCGCGGTACTGTTGATCGGGTTTGAGGTGCCGCAAAAGGCGAAGGGCGACCCGGCAAAGAAGACCGTCAATCCGCTGCGGTCGTGGGTCCAGATCGATCAGACAGGGCAGGTGACGATCCTGTTTGCGCACTCCGAAATGGGGCAGGGAATATCGAGCGCGCTTCCGCTTGCACTGGCCGACGAGTTAGACGTCGATTGGAAGAACGTAAAGACCGAGCAAGCGCCCTTTGATCCCGCTACCTTTGGCAATCAAGGCACAGGCGGAAGTGGAAGCGTCGCCGGGTCGTTTCTCCCGGTGCGGCAGGCGGGAGCTGCGGCGCGATGGATGCTGATTACGGCGGCGGCGCAGAAATGGAATGTCAATCCCGCTGAGTGCCGCACGAAATTGGGCGCGGTTTATCACGGCAGCGATCGCCTGGCATACGGAGAGCTCGTCGCGACGGCCGCAACCTTGCCTATTCCCGATTTCGAGAAAGTGCAGCTCAAGAAGCCGGAAGAGTTTCAGCTAATCGGCAAGGAAAACATTCAGCGCAAAGACATTCCCCTAAAAACGGACGGCAGCGCGAAGTTTGGACTCGATACACGCATTTCCGGAATGCTCTATGCGATGGTCGAGCGGTGTCCGGCGTTCGGTGGAAAGGTGAAGAGTTTTGATGCCTCGAAAGCGAAGGCTATTCCAGGAGTGCACGAAATTTTCGAAATTCCGGCCGTGCCGGAAGGCGTTCACTCGTGGGGCGGCATCGCGGTTGTAGCCGATTCGACGTGGATTGCCATGCAGGCGCGGAAGCAACTCCAGATCGAATGGGATCTCGGCCCCAATGCCACGGAAAGCAGCGAGACGCTGCGACGGCAATTCCGGCGGATCGTCGATTCGCCGATGAAAGTGGTGCTGAACCAGGGCAATGCCGATGATGCCATCAGCAATGCGCCGGCGGAGCGGAAAGTGGAAGCAGACTATGAGCTTCCATTCCAAGCTCACGCCACGATGGAGCCGATGAACTGCACGATGCACATTGGCCCGAATCAAGCGGAGGCGTGGGCGCCGGTGCAAGGTCCGGAATGGGTGCAAGGCGTAATGCAGCAGGTGACCGGCCTGCCTCCAGAGAAGATTACGGTCCATACGACGTATATGGGAGGCGGTTTTGGGCGCCGCTATCAGGCCGATTTCGCGATTGAGTGCGCGCAGATCGCCAAGCGTGTGGGCAAGCCGGTGCAGTTGGTGTGGTCGCGCGAAGACGACATGACGCACGATTTTTACAGGCCTGCTTCGTACCATCGCGTGAGCGGCGCTGTGGATGAAAAGGGAAACATCGTTGCCTGGCGGCACCGGAGCACATCGACGTCTATCGCCGATTGGTGGAACCCGAAGGAATCGCCGGAATCGTCGGAGCTTGGCTGTACTTTGCAGATGCCGTATATTGCGCAGAACTATAAGCTCGAATACGCGCCTGCGAAATCGGGCGTGCCGCGCGCCTGGTGGCGATCGGTTGAGGCATCGGTCATCGGCTTTGTCATGGAAAGCTATATGGACGAGTTGGCCCACGCCGCAAAGGCCGATCCTTATGAGTTCCGCATGGCAAAGCTGGGCAGCGACCGCCTGGTGAAGAATCCGAACGACGAGAAGGCCGTTCCGCTTGATACGGCGCGAATGAAAGGCGTGCTGAAGCTTGCGGCCGAGAAGGCAAATTGGGGCCAGCGGTTACCCGCGGGTCAGGGACGCGGCATCGCCTGTCATTATTCGTTCAACAGCTACGTTGCGAACGTCGCGCAAGTTAGCGTCGAAAAAGGGCAGCTTCACATCGATCATATTGTTTCGGCGGTAGATATCGGCACCGCTGTGCACATGGATGGTATTCGCGCGCAAGTGGAGAGCGCCATTGTCTATGGACTGACCGCCGCGCTGAAAAGCCAGATTACGATTCAGAATGGCCGGGCAGTTGAAAGCAACTTCAACAATTTCACTACGCTTTCGGTAAAGGAAACGCCCAACATCGATGTTTATATCGTGCAGAGCAATGTTCCGCCGACGGGCATTGGTGAACCTGGCTTGCCGCCGACCGCGCCCGCGCTGATGAACGCCGTATTTGCGGCTACAGGCAAGCGCATCCGGCGGCTGCCGATGCAGCCGGGCGATCTGGTGTGAGGCAACAGTGGTCTAGGGATCGCGCATCAAGGTCGGCGCCCGAGTGACCTTGACGCTCGACTGAGGTGGAAACACACCCATAATGCCCGCGAGGTTATCATGTATCGCGGCAAAGGCGGAGGTGTTGGTGATGTATTCTTTGGCGGGTAACGGCTCCGCTTCCGCCTCGCTTAGGCCGGTCTCGAGCTCACTCGGGACCAGAGCTCTTACCCAGCCTGGATGTTCGTACGCCAGTTTCGACAGAACAGAGAACAGGCTCACGGGATCATAATGCGCCGAGCGCAGCGAACGGAGCGCCATCGTGTTTGCCTCGACTTCGGCTTGGCGCAATTGCGCGATGCCGCTCGGCGGGCTTATAAACGGCATGGCGGGCGAGGACAGAACGCAGTCTCCGCCAATGATAAGTAAAGGAATCGACCCCGGGTTGCTCGCGTAGCGGTTGCGCGCCGCCGCGGCATGCGCCTGTTCATGCGCCAGAACAGCGGCGAGCTCACTCTCGCTTTCTAAATGGAGCAAGAGACCGGAAGAAAGATACAAGATACGTCCAGGCAGCAGGATTGCATACTGCTCAGTTGCTTTCGTGATGCGCACCTGAAGCGGGGAAGTAGCGCTCGCAAGCGCCAGTTCGTTTTCGAGCTGCTGCACATAATTCGATATCGCAGCGTTGTTCAATCGCCCGTCTCGTTGATCGATATTTTTGGCCAGTACGGCCCCGAGCACCAGCTCCTTCGTAGCTTGAGTGTCCGGCGCCGGTGTAGCAGCTTGCGCCCGGAGCAGGCAAGCGCTCTGTGCCAGCAAGCTAATCCCACATATCAGCGTTGATGCGGCGGACGCCATCTATCCACGTCTCCAATATCGATGCTATCTCGCTCTAGGTCGCTCACGCTTCCGGCTGCGTTTCGAGCGTTCAATTGTTTCTAGCGTTCCCGTAAACCATGGACGTTAGTGGCGCATGCGTTTTCATCGAGCTAGCTTAATTTTGTGTTGATCTGCTCGACAGCACGGCGCGCCTCGAGGATCGACATCCGGTGATCCATAATTCCCGACAGATCGGAGTTCGCGAATGCCACGCGGCCATATGGATTGTGGCGGAGCACTTCTCCGGGGCCGGGTTTACCGGCCGTGCCGAAAAAGAAACCAGGTTGCGGGCTTAAGTAGGCGTGTCCCCAGCGGTTCAAAATGATGCCGGCGATGTCGCGGTCCGCATCGAAGCCGACGTGGGCGAACATAGTGGTAAATTGATCGCGGATGGCGGCTTCATACGCGCGGAACGGTGTCGTTAGTAGCTCCTCGCGTCCGCGAATCGTTTGCTCTTCTAGCGATAGGCCGGGTTTTGAGAAGAGAATTTTCAGTGTCAACACCGCCGGCATGTCCGGGTTAATCACGGTTGGGTCGAGGCCGAAGGTCGCCACCTTGCGGACAGTTATCGAGTTGCCGATACCCTCAAACCACTGGCATTCGGTGAGGCCCAGCCGGTCTATAAAGCGCCAGTTACGGACCGCAACATTGGCCATCAGGCAAGGTGAGCGGTGAAATTGGGCGTAGGCCTCGCGACAGGGGGCGGGCAGATCGCGCACAATGTGCTTGGTGGTCCAACTTCCGCCCGCCATAATCGCTGATCGAGCGCGGACCCGATACAACTTCTTTCCCGTTTCGTAAATCACCTCGACTGCCTCGGCATTCGCGGGGTCGCCTACATGCTGTATGGAGATTACGGTCGCTTTCAGCCGCATCCGCGTGGCGCTTCCCGCTTGATCGAGCGAGTTGAACTGAACGGTCCCGCGGCAGATGTCAGGCATGGTCGCAGCGCCGGAAATGGCATTTGGTATGAGCTGCTTCAGAATATGCCGCGCCACGCCTGTATTGCCGCCCGGAAACATCTGCGCGCCTTGCTTGTAGTCCCACGGCAGCAGCACGTCGGCCGCATATTCGCAGTACGCCGAAAGCGCATCCGCGCCCAGTCCCGAACCGCCGCCTGAAATGGGTGACAAATATGTTCGCACCGTCTCGCGGCTGAGACCGTAGGTCTCCATCAGATGCTGCTCTAATGTGATGCTGTCCAAGTGACGTGACGCCGCGTCGCCGTGCTCCTTTGGTTGAAACGGGTGCACCGAAAAGGGCTTGCGGTCCGTTTCCCGCATCCCGAGCAGTTCGCGCTTGGCCTGGTCGGAAATGGGAGCGCTGGCAAGCCGGGTTCCCCATGGATCGCGGACCCATACGCCCTCGGGATGGCCAAACTTCTTTCCGAAGTAGAAGCCTGAAGTCGGCCCGCCAACGCCGTACGGAGCGGTTTGAATATCCGGCGGCTTTTCCGGCCCGGTCCATTGTTGATATCGGAACTGCTTCCAATCAATGCCGATCGAATCGTAGAAACCGGCCAGAAAATCGGAAGGCAGCGGGGGAAAGCATGCCGCGGAGCCCTGGTGCACCATCAGGCGCTTTCCATCTACCTCGAACTCGTTGCGTTTCGCCTCTCCGCCGAAAATGGGATGGTTATCCAAAATCAGGCAGCTTCCGCCGCGCTGCCTTTGAAAGAAGAGCGCAGCGGCGAGGCCGCTGATTCCGCCGCCGACCACCAGGCAATCGAACATCTCGCCCGTATCGGCGATTTCGAGACGCTTGCCTTCGAAGATGCGGTAGCGGATAGCATGACCCGCGGTCATCACTTCATAAGTGTTGCCGTTCGATTTGGCGTAGTCGCCAATTCCGCCGAATCCGGTCCAATCAGTCTCGGCCAGCAGATTCAGCGGCGTCAAGCCGGTTAACAGAACGCTGCCGCTTGCCAGCAAGGTCGAGTTCAGGAAATCGCGCCGGTCCATATAGGGGCACTATACATGCCGGCGGCCCGCAGGCAGCAATTCGGGATTCAGTGCGCTGTACGCGAATCCCGGATCAGAGCGACCGCATCCATAGAGAAGATCGGCAGCGGGTTCTTAACGCTGGTAGTGAAAAAAACAATTTGGAGGCAGACGCTCCGAGTGTGTCAAGCCATAGGCGAAGCAGGTAAAGGAACCGTTGGCGACCCGGAAACGGGGTTGGATATGGGAACTCAACAAGCAATTTTGGATCGAGCGTGGCGCTTTTTGCGGCTGGCGCTTTCCCTCGCTGTTATTTCGGTTACAGTCTGGGCCGCAGGGCCTTTGGACGCGCCGCTTGATTCGGTCATACAACCGCTCGCAACGCAACCTGACGTGGTGGAGGCGACCTCTTCGCCGAGCCTCGCTTTCGGGCGCTACATAGCTAGTCTAGGCCGCATTACGCGTCCCGCCGAGTGGCAGACGGTTACGGTCGAGATTGAAGCTTCGTTGCCAGGGCTTGCGAAACGAGGGCGGCTCGAAGCAATTCGACGCAACAGTGCATCGGGGCGGCCCGAGTATCAGGTACTTCACGTCGAGGGCGATTCCATCGTAAAGCAAGAGGTGATTGCTCGGGACCTGATGGCAGAGAAAGAAGCCGACGCCATCCCAAAAGCTTCTGTCGCTGTTTCGCCCGCGAATTACAAGTTCCGGTACGTAGGTTCGATCGCCTCGCCCGGCAGGTTTGTCTATGTCTATCAAGTGACGCCGAAGAAAAAACGAACCGGGCTGATGGAAGGGCAGCTTTGGATTGATGCCGAAACAGGGCTGGCGGTGCACCAAGGCGGACATCTGGTGAAGAAGCCGTCGATTTTCGTGCGCCGTGTTGAATTGGTGCGCGACACCCAGTTTCGCGACGGCGTGCCAGATTTTGAAACCACGCGCCTGGCGATCGACACCCGGCTAGTGGGGCGGGCCGAGTTGACGATCC
This sequence comes from Bryobacteraceae bacterium, assembly GCA_049585195.1. GTDB lineage: Bacteria > Acidobacteriota > Terriglobia > Bryobacterales > Bryobacteraceae > KBS-96. Next base: position 8,320 of record JBAUZG010000072.1, read on the forward strand.
GAGAGCACCCATACGCCGACTCGGATCAGGTGATTGGGGCTTTGCGTTCGAGCGCCGGAGTTCAACCGTGAATGTTCGTCCAGCTCTTGCGGTCCTGTTGCTCATGTCCGGTGATGCCGCAATCCGTGCCGCGGAATTGAAATCGGATACGGTCAAGGCTTGGGATGCGTACATTCACGCCGAGAACTTGCGTATGCAGAAACGTCTCGAAGCTCATGGCCGGTTCCTCTGGATTGACGAAGACGCGGATCGGAGCCAGCGTGTTCGCGAGGGCGAGATTCTGGTTACGCCGGTTGGCGAGCACAATCCGAAGCGCGTTCCGGATGGCTTGATTCACGACTGGATTGGGGCGGCGTTCATCCCAAACGCCAGAATTCAGGATGTGATCGCGGTGATTCGCGATTATGGCCGCTACAAGGACTTTTATAAACCTTCAGTGATTGATTCGAAGCCGCTTGGACAGGTTGGCGCGCAGGACAAATTCTCGATGCGGCTTCTGAATAATGCGGTCTTGTCCAAAGTCGCTCTGGACAGCGAATACGAGTCCAGTTTCGTTCCTGTCGATGAGAAGCGCTGGTACGGCGTTGCGTACACCACGCGCGTACAGGAGATCGAAGATTTCGGGCAGCCGAGCGAGCGGGAGTTGCCTCCGGATGAAGGCAACGGCTATATCTGGCGGCTTTACAGCCTGTTCCGGTTGGAGCAGCGGGACGGCGGCGTGTACTTCGAACTGGAAGCAGTGGCGCTAAGCCGGGACATTCCGTTTGCCGTACGCTGGATGGTTGAGCCGATTGTTCGCCGCGTATCGAGAGGGTCGCTAGAGACGACTCTCGAGCAAACCTGCCGGGCTGTGCATTCGACTGTCGAGGCCGCTAACCGCAGACCGATTCCGCCGGCTAGCTTCGTGGCCGCCTCTCGGGCGCCAAGCCACGGCGCCGCCTCGCCGCTGGCCGCGTTCCGAGCGTTTTGACGGGCTGTTGCTTTTTGATGGATAGGGACCTCCCAGCCGAACTTCGTCACCGGACCGCTTACTTGCGTGCGCGGCTCGGCCAAACAGTTGAATCCACAAGCTTCGTTTCCGAGCCACGACCGCCAGGGAGTTCCGATGGGCCTGCGGCCCACCAAAGCTGATGCGCAGGCCCGGAACCGAGCCGCGACCGCGAGGGAGCGGTCTTCCGCGTGTTTTTCAGAGGAGTGGTTATGACGAAGTCCAGCCGGCAGCGGGGCCATGAGGTTCAGCGCAACAATAAACCTTTCGCTGGCTACGTCTTTGGGAGATCGCGACGATGATCTATCCGAATTCCAGACGGCGCGCCGCCGAAATTCCTGTTTGCGCGTGATCTGGTACCAGCCAATGCCTCTTCCTTACAACCGCCTTTTGCTACGGCCCGAAATTAGAAATTCGAACGTGCTTAGAGCCGATTCGATCTCGTCATTGCTCTTGAGATCGTCGCCGGCCATTCTGGCGAGCGGTCCCTCGAGCAGCAGTCCTGAGAGACCTTGAACGAATGCCCAACTAAGGAGCACCATCCCGTCCGCGCGGCTCCGAGGCAGGAACTTCTCTTTGACCATGCCATCAATGAGGGACTGAAGTATGGCGAAGCCGCGGTTGGCTTCGGCGAGGGCGGAGGGGTACTTGTCCAGATTCACGAGTTCGGGCCGGAACATGACCTGAAAATGAGCGGGATGAGACAGCGCGAATCCGATATAAGCGCGCCCAGCCGCGATCAGGCGAGCGACGGCATTACTGCCGGATGCCGCTTCTAGCGTCGCATTGAACTTCTTGAACCCTTCCTCGGCGATCGCGGCCAGGATCGCTTCACGGTTTTCAAAATAATGATAAGGAGCTTGATGACTTACGCCGGCTCGGCGCGCAACCTCGCGCATCGAGAGAGCTGCCAGTCCTTCGTTGGTCATCAGCTCCACTGCGGCCTTCAGAATTCGTTTGCGGCTATCCATCTCCTCTCTCTCTGGTCCGTACTTGACAGTGTCTAGTTTCTGGTAGACAATGTCAAGTAGACACTGTCAAGTGACAAGGAGCAATCATGACCGATGCGACGAAATTGATGGCAGGCCTTCTGCTGCTCACTGTGACGACGATTGAGTACGGCGGCACATTTCTCCTGGGTATCCTTTCGGGCAAGCAGCCCCAATTCACCGACTTTCAACGCTCGATGTTCCGAGCCGGGCATGCGCACGCAGGAGTGCTGGTGATTCTCGCGCTGGTCTCGCTATTGTTCACCGAGCAAACCAAATTATCCACGCCAATCGCATGGGCGGTGCGGATCGGGTTCGCGGCTGCCCCGATATTGGTGAGCGCCGGCTTTTTCGGTGCGGCGCTGGGCGAGGGCAGAACTCGGCCAGGCGGAGTCATCGCACTGCTGTGGATCGGTGTCTTCGTATTGGGCGGAAGTCTCGTCACCCTGGGAATTGCGCTGCTTCGGGCGCGAGGATAAAGGAGATGGCCATACATGAGCGAAATCACGGCACGGTCCTAATAACCGGGGCGTCGGCAGGCATCGGACGCGAACTTGCGCTGGAGTTCGGCGCATGCGCGGAAACGCTTGTGTTGGCAGCTCGGCGGCTGGACCGGCTTGAGAAGTTGCGAGACGAGCTGCTAGGGCGTTATCCGGGATTGAAGATTGTCGTCGTGGCGGCGGATTTGTCGGATGAGCATGAGATAGAGAGGCTCCTTGTGAAAGTATCGGAGCAAGCCGGTGCGGTAGATGTGCTCGTAAACAATGCGGGATTGGGCGATTCGGTGTTGTTCGATCGCTCGGATTGGACGCGGACTCGACAGGTGTTGCGGACCAACATATCGGCTGTGGCCCAACTTACCTCGGCACTTGTGCCGGGTATGGTGAAGCGCGGCCGCGGCGGAGTGCTCAACATTGGATCGGGCGCGGGGCTTACGGTTCTGCCAAACGCGGCCGCGTATGTAGGGAGCAAGCATTTCGTGGCCGGATTCAGCGAAGCGCTACGCGCCGATCTTTCGGGAACGGCCGTAATCGTGACACAAGTGTGCCCAGGTCCGGTGGAGAGCGAATTCGATCAAGTAGCCGGTTCTCCGGGAGGCATGATAGGCACGCCCCCGCGCATCTTCCGGATCACTTCCGCACAGTGCGCGCGAGAAGCGCTGGCTGGATTCGAGCGCGGAGAGCCTCGAGTTTTCCCGGGCCGAGCCTATCGTTTTGTGATGAAAATGCTGCCGCTGTTTCCGTTGTGGATGCGACGCATGCAGGCCGCCAGTATCGCGGCACGGCTGCGAGCGGGATAGATAAGCGGCAGGTGACGCTCTGCTGTAGAGGACTCTTTCGGTGTTGCGGCTCAGCGAGCGGACCAGAAGGCTATGACGATGAAGAGCACCTGCATCGGGATACGGAGCCACAGGCTTGTGGCAGGCTTGCCGCGAAGAGTTACGCCTGCGCGTGCAGCGTGAATATTGGCCGGCAAAACGGCGATAAAGAAAGCGATCAACGCATAGGAGGCGGCGCGGCGAAGCTCGGGAATGAGAAGTCCGACGGCTCCCGCGATTTCACAGACGCCAGTGAAATAGACGATCGCGCGCGGCCACGGAATCGAGGGAGGCATCATGCGAACGAAATCTTCCTTCATGAATGTGAAATGGGAGATGCCTGTGAAAATGAGCATCAGGCTTAGCCCATCACGCGCGCACGCTTGCCAGGTGGACAACGCGGGGATGCCTGCAAAACCGAATGCCCGAAATATGAGACAGGAAAGAACGAGAACTAATAGGACAATCACAAAACCTCCGTCGACTTATTTCCGTGTTGCGTTCGGGCCCCGGGAATGCGGATGGTGCGCGACTGGTCGGCAATGGCCCGCGTGATCGCCTGGCGGATCCACCATGTAGCATAGGTCGAAAATTTGTAGCCGCGCCGGTATTCGAACTTGTCCGGGGCGCGCCGCTTAACTACTACAAGTTTGCCGCTTAACTACTACAAGACGGTCACAGAAAATATCTGGTTGAGGATGTCAGAATCGAGGAAAAAGCGCCTCAGGGCAGCGAAATTCGATATAAATTTCGATGCACGGTGGTATTCACGTACGCGAAATGGGAGAGATCGTTCCCCGGTATCAGATCCGCGCGGCCAATCGATTGCGCCCCTGGGACTACACTCGGGTCGGACATCAGTGCAATGCCTCCCGGCGGAAATGCTGGCAAGCTCTCGCCCGGCCCGGCTGGAATCGCCAAACTCCGTCCCGTGCTGGTCCGAGTTGCCTCTTCAACAGGAACAAAAAGAAACCGTCCGTCCGGTGACCACTTGGGATCACAGTACGTTGCGCAAACGCGTCGCGGAGATCCACCGTTCGTCGGAATCGCACGCTCCGCCGCCCCGCTACTCTCCAGCGGGACGACCGCCATCACCCATCGCCGGCTTGGCGAAACGCCTTGAATTTCAATGATGGGATACGGCACAACCTTCGAACGCCCCGAGCCATCCAAATTCATCCGCTCCAAGTAGTTAAAAGTGGCCCTCCGGTGCCCGGAATAAGATCTGGTCTCGGGGGCCAAAGTACGGCGAGTTTTCACCTGACTGAGCGAAACGTCTCGTTGGAGAACTTCGGTCTGTGGCCGCCAGCCACAATGAAGATTTCCCGTCTGGAGTCTGTGTGGAATAGATCGCTTGCTTGCCGTCCGGCGAAATGTCATACGCATCCATGGCAATCCCCGGAAACAGCCGCTCACTCTTTCCAGACTTCACATTCGTGCGCCAAAGCTCCGGGCCCGAACCAACCGACGGACGGCGCAAAAGGTAATACAGGAGCATACCGTCCGCGCTTAGGCATGGACTTGGAAAGTGCGCCACGATCTCTCCCTCCGACGACAATTGCCGGTCACTGCCGCCATTGTGAATCCAGATCGCACTTTCATGACCGCCCATCGAGGTGATCACAGACCGCCCATCCCTCTCGACCGCCACTCCTTCTTCCGCATTTGGGCCATTGGTAATTTGCTCGGGCTGTCCGTCTGGAAAGGGCTGCCGCCACAAATGGCTCTGCTGGTTCACCCATGCCGTGAAATACATCCATCTTCCGTCCGGAGACCATCCCGCCGATGTGCATGCTCCCTCCGGACCGATTGGTCTGAAAGGAGCGTCGCCATTCAGAGAAATAAGCCGGCAGCGCGTCCACGCTCCGTTTCCGTCCATCTCGACGATTAGGGCGGATTTGCGATCGGGAGAGGCGTACGAGTAATGCGCCATGGCGCGTTCATGCGGCGGAAAATAAATTTCGCGAACCTTTTCTCCAGTTACCGTTGCGGTCGCAATACCCATATGCAGGCCCGACCGAACAGTCGAGAACAAGACGTGGCCCCGATCCAGCCAGGTAAGACCGGCCGCGTTGTTGAGGAAGAGGCGCGGTTCACCGCCCAGCACGGAAACGGTGTAAGTGGCCCAGGCAGGATCGATGACGGTATAGGCGACCTGAGAACCGTCCGGTGAAAAAGCGGCATTGTATTTCGGCCGCCGGTCATCCGTAAGCCGCACCGATTCCCCGTTCGGCAGCATCTTCACGTAAATTTGATCCTCCGTCAGGAAACTTTGGCTTCCGCGGATAAAGGCAACCATGCGGCCGTCAGGCGACAAGGCGGGCGCCATGGCGGAATCTGTAAAGTCGGTGAGTTGTGTAAAGCTCAGCTCCGCAGTCCGTGGCCGATGCGTCAGGTATACCGTCGTGCTGCCGACCGCAATCGCCATCCCCAACATTACAGCGGCTATCTACGTGAAGCGTTCCTGGGGAAGCCAGCTCCGGTCCGCGGGAACCGGGACACTATAGTGGACGACGGATTATCGCAGTGGCATAGCGATCATACCGAACTCCTGGACTCGGGATCACGCCCACCAGCCAGCGGTAGCTTCTGCATGGGCGTGTGGGAAAAAGTGGGCGAGCGCACTTACAAGCTGAACCACTTTCCCTTACCCTGGAACTCCGCGGAAACTCAATTTATTGGTCCGGCCAATCTCCGGGCAGAAGTGACTGTAACCGCCGACGGCAAACAATACAGCGGCACTTTCACGCTCGAACAGTACAGCGAAGACAAGAACGGAAATCTCACTTTGATGCCTCCTGTCGCGCAGGGAGTGATTACCGGGACCCGAATCACGATGGATTCGACGCCGGAGAGCATTTTTTGATTTGTAGGAAGCTGCTTACGGGCCCTCATCCGGCATGACTGCCGGAGCGAGGGCCTCTCCAGTATCGATTTAAGCCTGACCCGTTACAGGCATGGCAACTGAGACGTCCGGATGGTCCGTGATCCAGGCGTTGTGTTCAAAGAGATGTCCGCAATACGGAGTCGGGAATTAAGGAAGGCCTGAAGCGGGAGATCAGTAGCGAATTCCTAAGTCGACCGGAGAGGTCAGAGCCTGCCTTGAAGTTCACCCGTAGGTTCAATAGCGATTACGACTTTCCCACTCGCGTGTCCTGCTTCTCGATAACGAAGAGCTTCAGCCGCCTCGCTTAGCGGGTAACGTCGATCAATGACGGGTGCAATCCCTCGAGCTTCCAGCAAATCTTTAAGAAAAACCAGATCCTTCGTATTTATCTTCGCAATGAAGAACCGTATCTTTTTGCTTCCAAGCCGGGTTAGCAAGGGCCCCAGCGAGGCAGCCTGGAGAATTCGAGCCATACTCCCTCCGACCATTACAAAAATCCCGTTTGGGCGGAGCGCGCGCCTGTAAGCGAAGATCGAATGATGTGCGTTAGCCCCGAGAATGAGATCGTAACGCTGCCCACTTCGCGTGAAATCCTCCCGCGTGTAATCGATGACATGGTCTGCGCCGATCGATCGGGCTTTGTCTACCTTCCCCGGACTGCATACGGCTGTCACTTCAGCTCCGAACGATTTGGCGATCTGGACTGCGAATGTACCCACGCCACCCGACGCGCCATCAATCAGAACCCCTTGACCTCGCTCGATCTGCCCCTGATCGCGAAGTCCCTGAAGAGCAGTGATTGCCGCCACCGGTACGGCTGCCGCCTCCTCAAACGACAGATTGGCCGGCTTCAATGCCAATCGATCTTCCGTGGTACAGACGTACTCGGCAAACCCGCCCAGACCTTTTCCCTCGAAGGAGGCCCCAAAGACTTCGTCGCCTGGGCGAAACTTCTTTATGTCTTTGCCAACGGACTCAACCCGTCCAGCGATATCTGCGCCTATGACCCTGTGTTTTGGCTTGAGCAGCTTACCTACCCTCGGGAGAAAGAACAGCGGCCCCCTCATCATGAAACTGTCGAGAGGATTTACCGACGAGGCATACAGCTTGATCAGGACCTGGTCAACTGCAGGAGCAGGCGTGGCGATTTCCCTGAGCTGCAGCACTTCCGGTGGTCCGTATTGCGTGGTGACAATCGCTTTCAATTAATTGCTCTTCGGTATGAGAGGAACATAGCACGAGCCGGCCCGTCATCCTAGACGATGGCGCAAGACTTCAAGGAGACACGGAAGCAGGGGCAAGTGATGGTTGGGCCTTGTAAGCCTTGCTGAAGCGGACGCGGAAGAGCCAATAGATCATCAAGGGGAATGGCACGAGGGCGAGGACCGTCAGCAAGATCGAGCCACGCAGGAAAGCGGGAAAGACTTGTTGCTGTCCGAGGAAGAAAGAACCTGTGGCGATGAAGAGTCCAAAGCACATGCGCCAGAGGTGACGCGTGATGCGCTGTCGGCCGGAAATTCCGCCGCGAGCGAGCATGCGGATGTCTCCCGTGGCGGCTAGCAGGAGCACGACGCCGAAAAAGAAGGCCATTCCGGCCGGAGCATTTTTGTCAGGGTTATGAAGGCTCTGGATGCCGAGTGTGATGACGGCGGCTGCTCCGCCAGTGCCGACTACAAGCGCGGCCCAGTCAAGTCGTCCTGTGCTCCTGCGGCGGCCGGCGAGCCAGGCAGTGGCGATCAGGTAGAAGG
>JBAUZG010000073.1:0-32825 GCA_049585195.1 Bryobacteraceae bacterium
GTCCGGAACCATGAAGAGACGGCCGTCGGTCAGCACCCCATCCACGTCCATCAACAACAACTTCACGTTTCGGGCGCGCGCTTCGAGTTCTTCGCGGCTAGCATGCTCGCTTAATCGCATATACGTCTAGCTTACGAATCATCGTGATGCGTCTCGGCCGGGAGGCCGTATAATCCGTGATCATGAGAACGAAATGGGCGGTTCTTATCGGAAGTTTATTCGCGGCCGCGGCGGTATACGCGGAAAGCACGCCAAAGGAGGCTCTATTGGTGCTTTCGAAAGGCGATCATACGCTGGCGATCGTCGACCCTTCGAGCCTCAAAGCTATCGCTAAGGCGCCGGTTGGAGAAGACCCTCACGAAGTGATCGCCTCCACCGATGGAAAAGTTGCCTACGTTTCGAATTATGGAGGCGGCCGCTATAACACTCTTGCGGTGATCGATCTCATGGAACAAAAGGCGCTACCCTCGATCAATCTTGGGCCTTTGCGCGGTCCTCATGGTCTGATTTTTGTGGGAGGGAAGACATGGTTCACAGCGGAAGCAGCCAAGGCTATTGGGCGCTACGATCCGGCAACCAAAAAGGTCGATTGGATTCTCGGTACCGGCCAGAACCGAACACACATGATCTATGTCTCGGATGACATGAAGCGCATCGTGACGACCAATGTTGCGTCAGCCACCGTCAGCATCATCGAGAAGACCACGAGGCCTATCGGATTTGGGCCCGGACCCGGTGGGCCGCCAAATGGTCCTGGTGGCCCGCCGCCGGGTATGCCTCCGGGCCGCGGTGGTCCGCCGATGGGACCTCCCGGAGGTGACTGGGACGAAACCGTCGTTCCAGTCGGCAAAGGTTCTGAAGGATTTGATATCTCTCCCGACGGGAAAGAGATCTGGACGGCGAATGCAGGGAACGGCACTGTATCGGTCATCGACTTTTCGACAAAGGAGCTGGTTCAGACGCTCGACGCCAATGTGAGGAGCGCAAACCGTTTGAAGTTTACGCCCGACGGCAAGCTGGTGTTTATTTCGATGCTGGGTAACTCGGATGTTGTGATCCTCGACGCAGCAACTCGAAAAGAAGTAAAGCGCGTGAAGATCGGACATGGCGCAGCCGGCATCCTAATGCGGCCCGACGGTTCGCGAGCGTACGTGGCATGTACGCCAGACAATTACGTGGCAGTGATCGATTTGAAATCGCTTGAAATCACCGGACACATCGACGCCGGTCCAGGGCCAGATGGTCTGGCCTGGGCGGTCGAGCGGTAACCGTTTGTCTAAATCGCTGGTTCGGCGAACAATCCAAAATCGGAAAGCGCAGGGCATACCGGCGATTCTGTAATTCTGAGCCGGATCTTAGAAGAATGGATGGGTTCGCTTGTTCGAATCAGCCGGCAATTACCGATGCTGGTTCCTTCTGCGATTCTTTCCCAGCCGCCGTTCGGCCATGACTCGACCGCAAACGCGCCGATGCGCTGGCCCAGCCGTATGTTTTCCCGAAGACGTATGACGTTGAAGGAGACGGGCTGCTCGAATTCCAGAGTCAGATTCGGCGTTGTCACGGCTTCGTCCGTTGCCCAGTAGGTATCCCGATTTCCGTCGAACAGGTTGCCTGGCCCATACATCGAGCTTGCGTCCCGCACATTCGAGGCTGTTAGTTTCGCGCCGGCGGCAAGGTTCGCAGCGAAGGTTTGCTCGCGTAGCTTGCCGAACTCGCGCAAAGAATTTACATCCGTTTCGTAAAGCAAGCCACGGCGATCCGGCGGCACGTTCAACAGGAAGCTGGCTCCCCGGCCCACCGATTTGTAATAGAGACCCATTAATTCGCGCGGCGTTTTCACTATCGCGTTTTCCTCGGCGTGCCAGAACCAGCCCGGCCGGATGGAAACGTCACATTCGGGCGGCAGCCACCGCTTGCCGTTCCACGTCCCTACCTGCGACAACTTCGTGTTCACATCGCCAGGAGCGGCCGGCCCGCCATGCTCTCCCACCGGGTCGTAGGTTTCCCAGCACGTCTCGCCCGCGATGCCCGTTTCATTGCCGATCCAGCGGATATCGGGGCCTGCATCGCTGAAGATTACAGCCTCTGGCTGTAACTTGCGAACTAGAGCCCAGGTGTCCGGCCAGTCGTAGTACTTCGTTTTGTCGATCACACGCTTTTCGCGAGCGCCGCCGTAATAACCCGTGCCGCCGTTCGCACCATCGTGCCAGACCTCGAACACTGGTCCGTAATTTGTCAGCAATTCCGTGAGTTGCTGCCGGTAAATGGGGATGTATTCGGGCGTGCCGTAAGCCGCGTTGTTGCGATCCCACGGCGAAAGATACACGCCAAACTTGAGTCCGTGACGGCGCGCTGCTTCCGAAAGATCGCGCACAATATCGCCGTTGCCGCCACGCCACGAGCTGTTGCGGATGGAATGTTCCGTGGTTTTCGTCGGCCACAAGCAGAACCCGTCGTGGTGTTTGCACGTCAGGATCAGGCCGCGCATCCCACCCGATTTCAACGCGGTCGCAATCTGATCCGGATCGAACGCAGTCGGATTGAAAATATTCGGATCTTCGTCGCCCTCGCCCCACTCCTTGCCCGTAAACGTGTTGACCGTGAAATGAACGAAAGCGTAAGTTTCGAGCTCATGCCATCGCAACTGCCTTGATGAAGGCAACGCGCCATACGGCCCTGGCGGCGCGACAGCGCTCGATGAAAGCGAGCGAAACACAGCGGCCACGGGCAGCGCCTCGAGTAATGTCCTTCGAGTCATCGTTGGACTAATGAACGACGACTCTCGCGAGGCCGGCGTTTCCCGCACCGTCATAAACACGCAGGGCAATCACGTGCTCTCCCGGCGGCAGATCGTCGATTTCAAGGCGGAAGTTCTCTTCTTTCGAGTCGGTAATTCCATCGGCGGCTTCGAGCGGCTGCCATGGTCCCGCATCCACCGAATACTCGCACTTACGTAACGCGGTCGTTTTGTCTTCCCCTTTGAAACTCAGCGTCACCTTGGTCCCGTTGCGTTCCGGTGCCGCCGACGTGATGGCAGGGGGCGTGTTGTCGATGAGCACTGGACTGCTGACAAGTTCCGCCTCCTGCGCATAACGCAGGTCGTTGGATGGCCGGTCCGACGCGATCACTTTAAAAAAGTATTTGCCGTCGGCGAGGGCGTCCGCATCGAGCCTTAGCGTGTTTTCGAACAGGTCTTTCCGCAGCAGTTTCCAATCGCGCTCGCCGTCCCCGCGAAAGTAAACAGAGTAGACGAGCTTGTCGTTATCGGGGTCGTCAGCCTGCCACGTAAGCTGAGTTTGATTCTCGGTTTGGCGGTTTGATGTCTGGCTCGTCGTGCCGGTTGTACTCGAAGACGCATCGCCTGTGTCGGTCACGGTAACCGTGTACGCATTCTGATCCGAAGAACCGGCGGACGGGGAGGATCTGTTTCCCTGGGCGTTCGACGCGATGGATGAAACGCTGATGCTGCGCACCACCGGAGCGTTGTTTTGCGCAAGGAATGGAACAGTAACACTTTCGAGTTCGCTCGTGCTCTTTGCCGGCCATTCAACCTGCCACTGAATGTAGCGGCCACGGGGGCTTGTAATTAATGCGCCGTTCTCGTCGCGGATCGGTTCCGACCAATTGCTCCAGGTCGCGTCGGGCCGCGACGAGTTGCCGGTACGGGTCCGGAACCTGAGCCCGGGTTCCGTCGCCTGCCAGGAAAGCCGTCCCCACCGCGCAAGCGAGATCGTGTCGTGCACGGGCGATTCATAAAGCGGATTGGCCGCTGTCGAGCCGCTGATCAGTACAACTTTTGCTGGGTTGCTCAAACCCACCCAGATGCCCGCCGCAGTTTTGACAACGCGGTTTGCATCGTTATTGCCGGTTTCAGCCAGCAGCGTTTGTTTGCGGTCGGGAAGCATCGAGTACAGCCGCCCATGTACATCGGTAGAAAATGTAATGGTGTCGCCGTTAAGGGCCAGATCGTAGACGTTCTCGTCCTTTGACGTTCGCAGCGTGTCGATCGCACCGTTGGAATTGATGCGGTAAACAGCCGATTTCTCGACGCCTGGCACCTCGGTATAAGAGGGTGTGGCGGCTGGCGTGGCCGGGGCGGGCGATGCAGCGCCTTTGGCGCTCTGGACCTTGAGGTCGGCGTTCTGGTCAGGTGTATCCACTCCGCCGTTCTCTTTTGCCTCGGTGACTGAGATTACGGTTGGCGTGCTCGCTACGACAGCCCCGGTCGTGCCTGCTGTTGCAGCTGTTGCATTTGCGACACGGCTGGTGAGAGAACCGCCTAGCGCGGATGCGAACAGCGTGCCGTCCTTCTTGACAGCGATTGCGTGAATCTCAGGCAGGCTCGAACGGAAGATCACTGTGCCGTGCCCCGCGGCCGTGATGTCGTACAGTAATCCGTTTGGTTCGGTCCCGGCATACAGATGGCCGCTGAAGCCCAGCGCGAGAGCAGTCACATTGCTCTGGCCGGTCTCGAAATACACTTGAGTCTGCCCGTTCTCTTCTACACGGTAGATACGTCCGCGGTCTCCTGTTGCCGCAAACAGCGAACCGTCAGCGGCTGGCGCCAGCGCCCAAATATACTTTGCGCCCAAGTGTGCGACCTCTTCCGCTTTTCCCTCGTCGATCCGATACACTCCGCCATTCGGAGATGTCCCCGCATACAGGCGGCCTTTGCCGTCGATACAGAGAGCGAAAACCTCGGGCTGATCGGCCTTCCAAATGAGAGTTGCCTTTCCAGAACGGCTTACGTGATAGACCTTGCCCGTATGTCCCGTCGACGCGTACACGCCTCCGTCCGGCGCGGGAATCAAACTCCAAAGTACCGGTTCATTCAAAGAAGCCTGCACGGCCATGGCCGGCCCCGGGCGCAGCCATCCGTCGGGTGTCAGCGAAAGTCCCTCCAGACGTCCTTTCAAGAAATCGCTGGTCGAGCTGGTCTCCCAAGTTGCCGTGGTTGCGGCATACGCAAGGCTCGCCAGCGCGAGAACTGCGGGTAAACGTGTACCTATCACTCTTTAACTTCCACTTGAACGGTTTTCGAGCCAGTGACAGCATAGTCGCCGGGCGAAATTGGCACCTCGGCCACTTGCGCTCCGCGCGAAAGGAGGATGCTGCTGCCTGAGGAAAGCGAGCTGGATGATTTTGACAGAATCAACGCCGCCGATGGAGGCGGATCAGTCAAATCCGCGCCAGGTAGAGTGAAGGAGGGTTCCTGACGCCATACACGGACGTACGCTTTATCGTTTGGCCGGATTTCATTCAAAATCTGCACCAATTCACGCGCCGAAGGCACCGAGGACGAATTTAAGCCGGCAAGTTCGCTGAAGTTAAGCATGCTCGCATCGCTGACCGTAAAGAACAGGCGGCCTGTGGGAGCGCCAATCGGAATTCTGTACGTTGCGGTTTTTCTTACCTCGAGCCCGTTTTCACCCGTGAGCAGACAGCTCACGCTGATGGTATCTCCTGGTTTGGCTTCCGTCTTTGATAGCCACACGTCCTGAATTTCGAGCTGCCTCTTTTGCTCCGATGCGTCAAAACTGAACGACAGGTTCTTGACTCGCAGGTTTTGGAACCCAGCCTGAAGCGAGAACGCGAGCGGAACAACGAGATTGAACGAAGCCTGCAAGGCGCTATTCGAATCAGCGGCAAAAACGTCGTTAAAGCGGAGCGGCGGTACGCCACCGTCGAAATCTACCTGGCCGCGCACACGCATGGTTCCGGCTCCGGCGCTCCGCTCTGTCGCGTCAATGGTTGAAAATAGCGCCATTTGGGCGAGCAAGGGAGTGAATAGGCGGTCGTCGATGAGGTTGATGTCGTACTCGTTTGTCCGGATCGGGTCGCGTACTTCGATATGCATGGGAATTAAATGGGCTGGCCGGCCAATTTCACCAGCCACTGCAGTGCTTGTATCGCTGGTTAAGCTGCCAACCAGTTCGCGAGCGGTCGAGATTTTAAACGAGGAGTTCAAATTGGGGAGGAGCGTAACAACATCGGCGCGGGCAAACGGAAGATCCGTCGATCCGCTTGCGAGAAACCGGTGGCCGAAGGCATACACCTTGCTGCCATCAATGTAGGTGACTGTGCCATCAGCAGTGACATTCCAGTCTCCGCTCATCAATTCGACGCTGATCATTGAGCCGGGCTCGACGTGTCCCACATATTGCCGCGTAGTGGGCGCGCCGCTTCCTACTCCGGTTTGCGGCTCGAATCCTAAGTTACGCAGCGCGGTCGAAAAAAAATTGATGGCCGATTCCGTGAAACCCGAGAACGCAAGAGGTGTCGAGATGGCGCGCAGTTCGGGCGGCGAGGTCGACGCGTTCGCCACCAGCGTGCCCGGTTGAAACTGGCGCGACCAAGTTTTCGCCCACTGTGCATAGTTCATGCGTGCGGTTGGCGCGGCCGCAGGCGGTGCGGTATTCGCGACCATCTGCTCAATCGGCTGTATACCCGCGATCGCTTCTTTCGAGAACGGGAACCCCAGAGCAACAGCTCCGACGAGCTTGCCGTCAATGTAAACGGGACTGCCGCTCATTCCTTGGAGGACACCGGCGTTGGCCAGCGGACCGCCGCTCAACCGGGCAAGGATGATGGACTGCTTGGGACTCGCATCTTCGAGCACGCCCAAGATCTCGACCTGGAACTCTTCGACACGGCTGCCCTGGAAGACTGTTTTGCCGATGCCTCGGAGTCCAGGTTTCACATCGCGAAGAGGGAAGAAAGCGGTGGCAGCGGAGGCGGGCAGAAACAAAGCCCAAGCACAAATGAGTGCGGTAAAGCGATTCAAGATTTCCTATCAGGCGCACGGACGCGCTACCTGTATTGTAAGGTGCAGGTGCCTGGAGGGTGGGCTTCAGCCCGCGGCGGACTTCAGTCCGCGCTTGCGCCTTACTTTGCCTTTCTGACGTAATCGGCGAAGATGTCGGGTACGTTTAGCGGCGTGATATCGGAGCTGTGAATGATGACGCGGTAACGAAGCCGCATCCCTTGACCCGCTGTCATTTGCAAACCGCCACCTTGCGCATTTTTGTCCCCAAGAAAATCTTTTAATCCCCATGGATTCACCGCAAACAAGCCATAAGCGCGTGAATGCCAGCGCGGGGGATAGCGCGGGTTTGCCGGATTGGCGAAGATAACGATGCCGGCCGGCTGTCCACCCACTTGGCCCGAGTAGTCGACCCAGCTTGCTTGCTTGCCCCAGACATTCTTCTCGCCCGCGGCTCCGGCGGAATTGACCATCTTGCCCCCGTGCTGCTCGTTCATCGAGTCGGCGATACGGATGGCGAAGAACCCTTCTTTCGTATCAGCCCAGCTCAGGTTAATTTTGGCCGTAAACACGATGTCGAAGTCGATTGTGCGGCGGCCTTGCTCGCTATAGAACGTCATTGTACGGTTCTCGTCCATGATGTCGGCCCCGCCCGGGTCGTGCCATTCGAACAGCGCCTTGATGGTGCCGGTTTTGCTTCCGCTCTTGAGGTCTTCGATCTTGCGGATCACAATACGGCCGCGGTTCCCCGTTGTATAGCTGTTCTCGTTCTCCCAGAAATTGACTCCGTTTATTTCTCCATAGCCGATGAACAGCCCGCGATGGTGAGGATGGTCATGAGACTCGCCCGGCACAATTTCCATGGGAAAGTTTCGAGTCACCACCAGGCCAGAAGAGGTCCGCAGGGGCCATAAGTACGGCTTGGGATACGAGGCGCCGATGTAGAAATCCGTAAATGGGGAGTTGTCGATCTGGATATTGATGTGATCGCCGCCCACCTGGGTGATCCGGACCTGGGCGGAAGCCGTTCGAGCTCTGACGAAGGACAAAGCCAGAACAAAAAGGATAGTCCCAATCTTGTGGAAGGCTCGTGAAAGAGAAGTCGACATTGTTCCGTGCTCAGTATCATATCCAACGCGCCCGCGGCCGCGAGCCTCGAGCCGAATGACCCTGCAATCGTTTGCCCCAGCCTGGGCTCGGTTGACGCTATTGCGCGCTGCTCGCTATCCTGGAAGTGTCAGTTAGGCAAAGGAGACTCCATGGGTCCGATCGGTGTACCCGAAATGATCGCGATCTTCGTAATTGCCCTTCTGCTCTTCGGCCCGAAGAAGCTGCCAGAGCTGGGGCGAACACTAGGGAAAGCGATTACGGAATTCCGCCGCGCTTCAAACGAATTAAAGGCTACGTTTGAGTCTCACCTGAGCGAACTGGAGAGAGAGAATCAGTCGTTAAAACAGACGTTGAATTCGTACACGAGTCCGGATTACTCGAGCAGCAGTTATTCGTACGATCACGAGTATAATTACGGCTCAGACGATCATCAGTTATCTGGTTCTTCGGAGACCAGCGCCTCTCAACCAACCACTGCCAGCGCCACCGCAATTCAGGACGCTTCGGCCAGCCGGGATGAACACGCCGCCGTGCCCCACATCGAGGGGACGGTACCGCGGTCCACCAATCATGAGACTGAAGTAAATCACGTCTCGAGCGAAGAGACCCATCCCGCATAGAAGTTGTTGAGATTTAAATGGAAGACGAACCCAAGGAGCCGCAGGCTCTAGAGAACGAGTCTGCGCCCACACCGCCAGCGAGTTCAACCGAAAATGGCAGCGTTCCGCCGGAGCCGCCCAACGAAGTTCCGCCAGATCCAAACACATTTCAGGAAGACCCTTATCACAGCGAGCCGTATCAATCGCCTACGCCGGAAAACTATGGAAGCGGTCAACCGGGACAGCCGGTAACGAGCTTCGAGCCGCGCGAGACGGCGGTGGCAACCGTCACGCCGACAGTAGTCTCGCGGCCATCGACTCCACCACCACCTCCTCCGCCGAAGCCGCCGGTTCCGGGCGGCGAGGCAGACGACGAAGAAGAGGGCATGCTGCGCATGTCCTTTATGGAGCATCTCGAGGAATTGCGTTCACGCATTCTTCGGGCGCTCGTGGGCGTGGGCGTGGCGTTTCTTGTTAGCTTGACGTTCTCGAACGAACTCTGGCGAATCATTCAGGCCCCGGCTACCCAGGCGCTCAAACATCTTGGCTACGCGCCCAAGCTGGTTCAAATTACCCCGATGGAGGTGTTTACCATCGTGTGGTTTAAGATGCCGATGCTCGTTTCCCTGTTCCTGGGGTCGCCGTGGGTTCTGTATCAGGCCTGGGCATTCATTTCGCCCGGATTGTATAAACGCGAGCGGCGCTATGCCGTGCCATTCATTCTCTGCACAGCCGGCCTCTTTGTGGGCGGCGGATTATTCGCGTATTTCGTGGCCTTTCGCTACGGAATCGAGTTCCTGCTTGGCATCGGACGCAGTATCGACGTCGCGCCCATGGTGTCGATCGAGACGTATTTTGACCTTTTTGTGAACGTGATTCTGGGAGTGGCGCTCGTCTTCGAGATGCCGGTTCTAATTTTCTTCCTGACGCTGCTGCACATCGCGTCACCGCGCTTCCTGCTAAAACACTCGCGTTATGCCATTCTCGCGATCGTCATCATCGCCGCGATTGTTACGCCTACGCCCGACGTATTCAACCTGATGCTGTTCGCCGTGCCGATGTGCATGCTGTTCTTCGTCGGCGTGTTTGCGAGCTACCTGCTGGTTCTGAAGCGCGAAGGAAAGAAATTCCCCTGGCGTCCGATCTGGCTGGTTGTTCTCGGGCTGGCGGTTGCGGGCGGGGTTACGATCACTATACTGATTCTGCGTTATCACCTACATTTGATTCGCACGTGGCCGTTCTTAGCGCGGTAGTACATCCGCTTGCTTGCGCGCGCGGCTCGGTTAGGAGTTTCCGAGCCGCGACCACGAGGGAGCGGATCAATCGTTGTGCCACAAAGCGACACCTCCGCGCAGACCGTCTTCGTTGGGCACGATCTTGACATCTGGCGGAAGCTTAATATCAACCTTGGTTGCATTGCCGCCTCCGAGATAAAGCAAATCCCAATTGAATAGCGCCCGGGTTTGCTCAACCGCTTCGGCAACTCGCTTGTTCCAATGCTGCTTGCCATGCTTTTTGAACGCTACTTTGCCCAGAACATCTTCATATGTTTTGTCGTCCTTCCAGGGATGGTGGGCCAGCTCTAAGCCTGGACACAGGCGCCCGTCAATGAAAATGGCGGAGCCCAGTCCCGTACCGAGCGTGAGTATGAGCTCTACGCCGCTGCCTTTAATCGCTCCAAAACCTTGGACCGCCGCGTCATTACAAATGCGGGTTGGTTTCCTCCATTTCTCTTGAACTGTTTGCTCGAGGGGGAAATTGATCCAATCTGGATGAAGATTGTGAGCGGTCATCGTTATGCCGTCCTTGACAACTCCGGGAAAACCGATCGAGACCCGGTCGAAGTGCGGCACCTGGTCCTTCATCTTTTCAATGACAGCGAGCAGCGCCTTCGGTGTTGCTGGGTTGGGCGTTGGCTCGCGCAGACGCTCGGTAAGCGGCTTGCCGCGCGCATCAAGCGCCATCATTTTCACGCCTGTTCCGCCAACGTCGATAGCAAGCGTCGTCACGTCGGGATTCTTCTTGGCTTCCTTTATGTTCAACATGGACTCCACCTACTGTACTAAGCTCACGGGCATCAAGCGTTAAGCTGGTTTCAAACTGAAGTTTGTTTTTCGTATGACACTGAATCGCAGGCAGTTCATGCGCCTTGGAGCGGGTCTGGGGCTAGCGCCATGGGTACGGCCGCAGATAAGCGCGCCAGGCGCAAATCCGGTTTTTATCGAGGTGCCTACGTCGTCGAGCGGAATCGAATTTGTTCACGATAACGCCAAATCGGTCAACCATTATCTACCGGAAACCATGGGGCCCGGAGCGGCGTTTCTCGACTTCGATAACGATGGGTGGATGGATATCTACATCGTGAACAGCGGTCCCTGCGACTTCTGGACTCCTCCCAAGCCCATCCGGAACGCCTTATACAAGAACAATCGCGATGGAACGTTCACCGATGTGACCGAAAAGGCGCGAGTGAGAGGCGGGACTTTTGCAATGGGAGTTGCCGTTGGCGATTACGACAACGATGGATGGCCCGACATATTTGTCACTTCGTACGGCAACTGCATTCTGTACAAGAACAACCACGACGGAACGTTTAGTGATGTTACGAACAAAGCCGGGCTTGCCTGTCCCGGATGGACTACCAGCGCGGTTTGGTTCGATTACGACAACGATGGCAAGCTCGATCTGTTTGTCTGCAGCTTTGTCGATTATTCCGCCGCGCACAAATTCGCCTGCGGCGACAACAAGTTGGGAAAGCACTATTACTGCATTCCTCGTGTATTCAGCGGCACTGCCAGCTTTTTGTTCCATAACAACGGCGACGGCACGTTTACTGAGGTGAGCAAGGGCACGGATATCGCGAAGGCGATTGGCAAGAGCCTCGGCGTGGTTGCCACCGACATTAATAACGATGGGCGAATGGATCTGTTTGTCGCGAATGACACCGTCCAGAATTTCCTGTTTGTGAATCGCGGACCAGGCCCCGGTGGAACGTGGAAATGGGAAGAAATCGCCCTTCAGGCCGAAGTGGGATTTAGCGAGAATGGCCAGCCGCGATCGGGAATGGGCGTCGATGCAGCCGACCTAAACGGCGATGGATGGCAGGATTTGTTTGTAGCCAATGTCGATCAGGAAATGTTCTCCGTCTACCAAAACAACAAGGATGAGACATTCCGTGATGTGGCGCACAAAGAAGGTGTGGCGCAGGCCACGCGTCTCTTGAGCGGCTGGGGGTTGAAATACTTCGATTACGATAACGATGGCGCGGTCGATTTGATTCTGGCGAACGGCCATCCGGACGACATGATCGATCAGTATTCGTTAGAGGTGAAATACAAAGAACCCTTGCTGCTGTTCCATCAAGGCGCGGATGGAATCCTGCACAACGTCACTGAGCAGGGTGGAACAGCTTTCCAAAAAATGTGGCCGGCCCGCGGTCTCGCTGTAGGCGATTATGATAACGACGGGGCTGTCGACGTGCTGATTTGCAATAACGGCGGCGCTCCCGCGCTACTGAAGAATGTGGGGGCTCGCGGAAACAACTGGCTTGGCATGAAGCTCGAAGGCGTCGCCGCGAACCGCGATGCAATCGGAGCGAAGATCTTCTGGACAGCGGCTGGGAAGCGCCGGTCGCGGTTGAAAAACAATGGCGGCAGCTATCTTTCCTCGCACGATCCGCGCGAGGTGCTCGGAATCGGTAAAGCGTCAAAGATCGACGAAGTTGAGATACACTGGCCTGCGCCAAGCCGGCGCGTCGATCGCTTAACGGATGTTCCGATCAACCGTTACGTGAGAGTCGTCGAAGGAAAAGGCATTGTGGGGTAAATAATGCGGTTGTTGAAATCGAGCATCGTTCTAGGCTGTCTTGCATTCGCTCTCGGTTCACTCTTGTACTCGCAGAGCGTTTCTGAACCATCCAAGGCAAGCGCCGATCCGTGGTGGAAGCATGCCGTTATCTACGAGATTTATCCCCGCAGCTTTCAGGATTCGAACGGTGACGGTATCGGCGATTTGAACGGGATAACCGAGCGGCTCGACTATTTGAAGGACCTCGGAGTGGACGCCATCTGGATTGCGCCAATCTATCCGTCACCTCTGGTCGATTTCGGCTACGACATCTCCGATTACGAGAACATCGACCCGGTGTACGGCACTCTGGCCGATTTCGACCGGCTAATGACCGAGGCCAGAAAACGCAACATTCGCATCCTAATGGATGCGGTCATGAACCATACCTCTGATAAGCATCCCTGGTTCATTGAATCTGCAAGCTCCAAAACAAACCCGAAGCGCGACTGGTACATCTGGCGCGACGGCAAGGGACCCGGTCAACCGCCCAACAATTGGCTCAGCATCTTCGGACACTCCGCCTGGCAGTTCAGCCCAACAACCAATCAGTACTACTATCACTACTTCTACATTCAGCAGCCGGACCTCAACTGGCGCAATCCGCAAGTGGAAAGCGCCATGTTTAACATGCTGCGTTTCTGGCTCGACCGCGGCGTAGCCGGATTTCGCCTCGATGCTGTTCCGACGTTGTTTGAAGATCCATCATTAAGAGATGAAAAAGTCCTGCCCGGTACCAACAAATTTGGCGATCCGAACGAATCAACTGTCCTTCAGGAGAATTTGCCTGAAGTGCACGCTGTCCTTCAGCGAATGCGCGCGATGATTGCGAGCTATCCCGATGATCGCGTTCTAGTGGGTGAAACCTACCTTCCTAACGTGCAGGAATTGGACAAATGGTATGGAGGCGTGAAGCACAACGAGCTGCAATTGCCGATGGACATGCAGGTGGGGTTCGAGCCGAAGCTCGATGCGACCGAATTCCGAAAACGCATCAACGACGCGGAAACGAAAATCCACGGCAACCAGCCGCTGTTTGTCTTCGACAACCACGATAATCCACGCACCGCGGCCCGCTACGGCGACGGCGTACATAATAAGGCGATCGACAAGATGCTCGCCACCATCCTGTTTACAACGCGCTCGACCGCGATGATGTACTACGGCGATGAAATTGAAATGCCCACCACCGTGCCGGCGAGCAAGGCACAGGTAAAAGATCCTATCGGCATCACGGGCTGGCCCAAAGAGAAAGGCCGCGACGGCGAGCGCACTCCCATGCAATGGAATAGCTCAATCGCCGCTGGTTTCAGCACGAATCCAAAGACCTGGCTGCCCGTCGCTCCGGATTACAGGCAGATTAACGTCGAAGCCGAATCCCGCGATCCCAACTCCATGCTCAATTGGTACAAGAAGCTGATCGCCCTTCGCCGCAGCAATCCCGCCATTCACGAGGGTGAAATGAAGATGCTTGAAAGCGGTAGCCCCGAGGTGCTGGCCTGGACCCGAACCACACTTGGCGGCAAGGTCGTGGTTGTTGCCTGCAACTTCTCGGCTGAACCGCGGGTCGTCTCGCTCGAGAGTGCGCTCGGCGGATCGGCCAAAACAGCCAGAACCCTTGCTTCGAGTGGCCGCGGCGAGAAAAGCGCGGTCGACCTGAACGTCATCTCGCTGGCTCCTTACGGCAGCCTCATCGCCGAAGTGAATTAGAAAAATCGCGGCCGCGCTATTTACGGCGCTATGCCCACTGTTCTGAAGCTCGCTCGATTCGGTTGGCCGCCTCGAGAAGATTCTCGAGAGAATTAGCGTAGCTGAAGCGGATATAACCTTCGCCGAATTCTCCGAATGCCGCTCCATCCAGGCAAGCTACCCCGGCTTCTTCAAGCAGCATGTCCGCGAGTTCCTTCGAGCGCCATCCGGTCGCCTTGATGTTGGCGAACGCGTAGAAAGCTCCATCGGGCAACGCGCAACGGAACTTCGGAATTCGATTCAAGGCCTGGCAAAACGCGTCGCGGCGCTTTCGAAATTCTTCCACCATGCGGGCGACCGGCTCCTGCGGTCCGGCGAGGGCGGAAATAGCAGCCTGCTGCGTGAAGCTGGCCGTGCAAGAGTTCGAGTTCACCATCAGCATGTTTACTGCTTCGACAAGCCATTCAGGCATGACACCATAGCCGATGCGCCAGCCCGTCATCGCATACGTTTTAGAAAAGCCGTCGAGAATGATTGTCTTCTCGAGCATGCCGGGGAGAGACGCGATCGATAGCGGCGGGTCTTGCGTATAGTAGATACGCGAGTAGATTTCATCCGACAGGATGAGCAAGTCGCGACCGCGCACCAGCGCCGCAATCTCGCGAAGATCCTCGGGCGGGATCATACCCCCTGTCGGGTTCTGCGGCGAATTGAGGACAATCAGCTTCGTCCGGCCCGACAGCTTCTCCCGAAATATATTGAGATCGAACGAAAAACTACGCTCCTCGAGGAGCGGCACCGGGACAGGCGTCGCGCCCAGAAAGCGGATCATCGATTCGTAGATGGGAAATCCCGGGTTGGGATAGATCACTTCGTCTCCGGGTTCGAGAAGCGCCAGCATCGGAAAGAAAATGATAGGTTTGCCGCCAGGGACGACGCAGACATGTTGAGCGCCTACACGAACGGAGCGCGTGGCGTTGATGTAATCGGCTATAGCTTCACGCAGCTCGATCTGCCCCTGCGTTGGACCATAGTGCGTCCAACCTTCATCAAGTGCGGTCTTGGCTGCATCGATTATATGAGCGGGCGTCGGAAAATCCGGCTCGCCAATTTCGAGGTGAACGATATTGCGGCCGGCGGCTGCGAGCGTCTTCGCACGCGCAAGAACATCGAAAGCAGATTCGGTTGCGAGCCGCTGCATTCGTTGGGCAAGTTGCATAAAAAAATAGTGGGCGTCTTGCGTCAAACACGCCGAGCGCCACATCTATTTTGCAAAACGCAATTTGAATTCGCGATCAACACAGGCCGATAATGCCGGCTTTGACACAAGCAGCTCGAATACCCTCGGCGGCCTTCTCCAAAGAATCGAGTGTCATTCCCTCGGCGATCACTGCGCGAGCTCCCGCCGCATACAGAGACGCGAGCTCATCCCTGGGGACATTGTCAAGAACAAACACGGGAATGCGGCTGAGCCTCAAGTCCGTCCTCATTTCCAGAAGAAACTCCTGGCAAGTGAGTAACGGCAGAACCCACGGGATAATCACTAGGTGCGGAAGTTCGTCGTCCGCCCGGCCGCGAAGGGCATTGAGAGCTTCAATGCCAGACGGAGACCACTCGATCAGTGTGTCAGGAGCGGGCCGAAGCAGTTGACACAACAACAGATGCTCCGGATGACTGTCGTTTACGTTGAGCACGCGGCATTTTGGCAAATCTGGCCCCGACATCCCCCGATCTTCATTACTGTAGTCGAAACACTGGCGGAAGTAACATCAGATTTTCCCGAACTCCAGCACGGGGACCGAGCTACCGTGCAAGCCTGCCGCGCAAGTTACAATGGAAGAACGTTGCTGAGACCTGGCGTTTGCGAATGGCTATTGTGACCGATCTTTTCCGGGATTCGTATCGCTACCGGGAGCTGATTTGGGCGCTTGCGCTGAGGGAACTGAAGATACGTTACAAGCGCTCGATTCTGGGCTTTCTTTGGGCGCTCCTGAACCCCGCGATGCTGGCGATTGTGCTGACCGTAGTGTTCTCAAAAGTCTTGATTGCCAACATCCCGCATTTCCCCATTTTCATCCTAAGCACGCTTCTGCCGTGGACCTTCTTTTCGCAATGCCTCGCCTACGCGGTAGATTCGATGGTAAGCAACGCCGATTTGATTAAGAAAGTTTCCGTGTCGAAGAGCGTCTTTCCGCTGGCCGCGGTCGTGTCGAACATGATTAATCTCCTGTTGTCGATCATTCCGCTGGCGCTAATTGTTCTAGTGATGGGCCATCCATTCTTCGTAACCTGGGCGTTTCTTCCGATACCGCTGATTGCGCTAATGTTATTTACGGCGGGAGCCACGTTCTTTTTTGCCACGGCCAACGTATACTATCGCGACGTCGCCCACATTGTGCAGATTCTGCTTCAAATGTGGTTCTACATCACGCCGATTATGTATCCGCTGACTATATTCCCTGAGAAGTATAGGTGGATGTTTCAACTGAATCCGCTAATTTACGCTTTGAACGATTTCCGGCTCGCGGTTTATTACGGCCAACTGCCGCGGCTGCAATCGGTTCTGACTTCGTTTATCTGCGGACTCCTGTCGCTGTTTATTGGCTTTGCAATTTTTCGCAAGAACCAGGACAGCTTTGTTTATTACCTGTGAATTAAGAATGGCATCCCGTACTATCGCAATCGACGTCGATCGCGTTACGCAACGTTTTCGCCTAATACACGAGCGCCCCGACACGGTGCGCGAGCTCTTTGCCCGATTTTTTCAAACCCGGGTGACTTACCACGATTTTGAAGCGGTAAGCAATGTTTCATTTGAAGTCTATCGCGGCGAAATGCTTGGGGTTATCGGCCGGAACGGCTCCGGGAAAAGTACTCTTCTTAAACTGATCGCCGGTATTTATAAACCCACTTCTGGAAAAGTTAGGGTTGAAGGGTCCATAGCGCCGCTACTCGAACTGGGTGCAGGATTTCATCCAGAGCTGACAGGCCGCGAAAATATCCTGTTGAACGGATTGCTTCTTGGATATTCGAAACGCGAAATGAAAAGCCGCGAGGCGTCAATCATCGAATTCGCCGAGCTTGGCGAATTTATCGACGCGCCGGTGAAGCAGTACTCCTCGGGCATGTATACGCGCCTTGCATTTTCCGTCGCAACCGAGGTTAATCCGGACATTTTGCTGGTAGATGAGATATTAGCGGTTGGAGATGCGCCCTTCCAGCAAAAATGCTTCGAAAGGCTGAATCAGTTCCGACGCACCGGAAAGACGATTCTGTTAGTGACCCACAGCGCGCAGCAAGTGTTGAGTTTTTGCGACCGCGTGGTACTACTCGAAAACGGCAAAATGTTGTTTCATGGCGAACCGGAACAAGGGCTTGAACTGTATGAATCGCACTCCGGCGTCTCGGGACCGGTTGCGATCGACTCTAATCGCTAGCCTGTATTGCCTTTAACTGCTCGAATCGCAGCTCGAAGGGGCGAGGTCAGTTTCCAGGAATGCGAGCTCAACACATTCTGAAACGTTCTCTTAAGCGACTCGTGCTCTTCCGTAAGCTGCCGGTATAAAGCCTCAAGTTTTTCGTAATTCTCTTCCAGTTCCTCGTACTGATGATGAAGTTCCGCGTATTCTCTCTGACCAGCCTTCATCGCGCTGTGCGAATCCGATAATAGATAGATCCTTGTCTGCTTTATATCCGCTTCTTCCAACAATCTTTCATGTTCCGAGGAGAGGGCGGCCAGATTGTATCTGAGTTCGAGCTCGGCCGCCGAAAGAAAGTAGTAGCGCCGTATGTGCTCGATAAGCGGCTTATCGGCCTTGAACAAAGTCTCCAGGAATTCACTTCGATTCGACGAGCCAGGCTTCTCGAAAACGCCGAGCCCCGAGTCGTGAGGAAACTCAAAAGTGGTGCCCTGGCGCGTCAAGCTGCCCCAAAGCTTCGAGACACCGGAATCTCCGAGCCGTGTGGCGGTCCCGGCGAGCAGAACGACTCCGCCTGGCCTTACCTTCGGTAGCCAGCAAGAGAATGCACGTGAGGCCGCTTCGAAGGTGCGAAGGCCGCGAATGTGAAGGAGATCGATGCGCTCGTCATCGAATTGAGATACCGCATCGTCGAACTCACCCTGTATTAAGCGCGAAAAAGCGGCATAATTTGCCTCGTTATATTCACGCACTTCCGAGTAGACGGATTCGCCGCGCGCTCCCGTCTGATTATCGGTCGTCCACGGAGCCACCGCATAAGCTCTGCATTCGACATTGCTTTCGGCAATTGCCTGACAGAAGCCAAAATACGAGGCGCCGAAATTTGTGCCGAGTTCCACCAGTACGCGGGGGCGTAACGCGGCGATCAAGTCATTCGCAAACAGCAGATGGCCGGACCCATCGCCCGGCCTATAGCGCTTTGGCTGAAAGACTTGTGAGGGAAGGTAAACAGATGACATGAAACATGAATTGTAACGATCGAAGGCCCAGGTCTATCCTCGACGCACTTGAATCCTCAGGCAAGTACGATGAAATGTGGCTGACGAGACGCTTGACGGTCTGCAATTGAACTTGGACGAACCTGCGCAAAAGTCGGTGCTGTTCCGCGATTCCATCTTGTGTGCCAGAGGCTGGGCGGTAGCGCGGAGCGGCATCGAAAACGTCGAAATTTCGCTCGACGGAGCACATCCGAAAACGGCAACCTACGGCATCTTGCGCGAGGAGTTAGAAGCAATCTATCCGGAGTTCGCCGAAGCCTCACGTTCCGGATTTCTGGTTGCGCTTTCAAGCTCGCAGCTCGATCCTGGAACACATACTCTTCGCGCATTCGCAACATCGAAAGCGGGAGCGCGAGCGCAAGTGGAAGTTACGTTCGAAGTTGACCCTCGGACGGAGTACGAGGTGTGGGCCAGCCTCAACGCGCCGACGCAAGATCAGTTGCTGGCTATGGTCGACCGTTACGAAGAGCTCGCTTCTAGACCCAAGATCAGCATCGTGACCCCGGTGTACCGCACTCCCGAGGATTATCTGCGAAGGTGCGTGAACTCAGTCAAACGACAAGCTTATCCAAACTGGGAGCTTGTCTTGGTCGACGACGGTTCAGATAACCGCCGGTTAACAGGCCTGCTTGAATCGTTTGCTGCCGGCGATAGGCGCATTCGTGTTTCCGCGCTCGCTGACAATCGTGGCATCGCGAACGCATCTAATGCGGGTCTGGCGCTTTGCCAAGGCGAATACGTTGGATTTCTCGACCACGACGATGAGCTTTCGCCCGATGCGCTGTATCGCGTCGCGCAGGCATTGAACGCCGATTCGTCCCTCGATGTTCTCTATTCCGACGAAGACAAGATTAGTGAAACCGGCAGCTATCAAAACGTGTTTTTCAAGCCAGATTGGTCTCCCGATTTACTACTTTCTCTTAACTATGTTTGTCATTTTCTAGTTGCCCGGCGAGCTCTATTAGAACGCGTAGGCGGCTTTCGCCCGGGCTTTGAAGGCAGTCAAGACTATGATCTGACTCTGCGGCTGTCCGAGCATACACAGAAAATTCACCGTATATCACGGGTCCTCTATCACTGGCGAGTTCATCCGCAGTCCACAGCTAGCGGTGTCTCAGTCAAACCCGCCGCATCGGACGCCGGCCGGAGAGCCTTGAAGCAGCATCTCGAAAGGCGAGGAATTCCAGCCGAGGTGTCGGAAACGAACCCCTGCCGCTACCGGGTCAAGTACGCTCTCTTGGATAAACCTGAAGTGGCAATCGTCATTCCGACCGGAGGCAGCGCTACGCTTGTGCCGGCCATCGAAAGCATCGTCAATACCACTACGTACCGGAATTACAAAATTGTTGTTGCCGATAACTCTAAAAGCGGGACGGTCGAGGAAAACATCAGGAACCTTCAGGCACACGGAAAACCCGTTCAGATTCTCGATTACCGCGATCTATCTTTTAATTTTTCCTATCTTTGCAATCAAGCAGCCCAAAGCGCGGATGCCCCGTACCTTCTCTTTCTGAACGACGACACGTCAATCATCACTCCCGATTGGATTGAGGCCATGCTCGAGCATGCGCAACGCAAAGAGGTTGGGGCTGTCGGCGCCCAGCTATTATTTCCCAATAACACGCTGCAGCATGGGGGAGTGGTTGTCGGCTTGATGGGGTGGGCGGGTCACGCCTTTCGCGGTTTACCGCCCGAGATGCACTATTTCTCGCTCTCTCAGTTCATCCGAAACTGCTCCGCTGTCACCGGAGCATGCCTTCTTACGGGCCGGAACGTTTTTGAAATGGTTAATGGATTCGACGAGCAAAATCTGCCAACCTGCTTTCAGGATGTGGATCTCTGCCTGAAGATGATTGAGCAGGGTTACCGAATCGTCTACACTCCTTTCGCGCGGCTGTATCACTATGAAAGTTATTCCAAAAAGGCAATCACCCATCTGTCCAGAATCGCTTACATGCGTGAACGCTGGTTTTCGTTTATAGACGACGATCCCTTTTACAACCCTAATCTGACGCGCCGCTCGGAAGATTATCGGCTCAACTACGATCATCTGTTTCAACAATCCGGGAAAGCCTCGATTCAGTTCTACGCCTCGCCCAATCCATCGTCGCCGGTAGGAACGCATTTGGGACAAACCACACTGTTCTGGATCGTTGACGGAGTTAAGCGCGTGCAGATACGGGTCGCTTCCCCAACGGGGGCGCTCTTGGCTGAAGGCGGAGCTTCAGGCAGCGCATCCACAGGGCCGTGGGTCGAACCGGATATGGCCTTTTATCTCCTTGACGCCTCCAAAACCGATACACCGTCGCCGGAAAAAGTATTGGCAATGGTCCAGGTGGCGGTAGGTCTTGAAGCTCATTCCGATCATTCCAGAGGGAAAGCTCATCACGGATGATGCCCTCCCGTTCTGTCGAATCTCCACTGTCAAACGTGCGTGACGGCAAGTGGTTCGCCCCGATCACGCTGCTCTCCTACGTAATGTGCGCCGTTGGTGCTGTGACAATTGTCTTTACTCTTCTCGTAACGATTCGTTCCTATTCGCCGGTTTGGATGTCCGACCAGTGGGCCTTCGGTCTTGAGCTCGCGACGAACGGAGGCCACTATCCCTTACATCTGCTGTGGGCGCAGCACAATGAACATCGAATCCCTATTCTGAAGATTTTTTCTCTGGCCGATATTTATTTCTTCAGCGGCCGCAACCTGTCCCTATACGCCTGGAACTGGGTTACGCAGTTGACGATGTTTGGGCTTTCGATCTATGCCATCCGAAGGCTCGGCAATTTGTCTTCCTGGCAATTCCGAACGCTGGTTGGTTTCCTAGCGTTCTGCGAATTTAATCCCAACCAACTCGAGAATTTTACGTGGGGTTTCCAATCGGCGTTTTTCATGGCATTTTTCTTCAGTTTCCTGGCTATCTGCTGCCTGGCCTTTTACGCCGAAAGAGTCGACCAGCGGACAACGCACAACCGTAGCGTTTTGCTTTGGCTTTGCGTAGCGGCCGCGTTCCTGGCCGAGTGCAACCTTGCCAGCGGACTGATTCTCTGGGCAATCCTGCCGTTTTGCGTGTTGATGCTCGGGTTGCCGCGCGCTTTGCTCCGGCCTCTGCTATTCTTTGGCGTTCTCAGCATCGGCTTGTATTTAATCGGTTATCAGTCGCCCGGCTATCACACCCGTCCTAGCGACGCACTGCGGCGACCCTTTCAGGTTCTGACATACATTCAAACGTACTTGGCGGCGAGTTGGGATAACGTCTCTCGCGAATGGGGAATGTTTCTCGGTGCTTTTGCAATCTCATTTGTCGCGGCCGCATGGCTTTATGGAGTACTACGACACCGCGACCGGCAGCGTCTTTATGTTGTATCGCTTTCGATGGCCATGCTTTGTCTGCAGGCAGCCGCTATGACTGCCTTGGGCCGTCTCAATTTCGGCTATTCTCAAGCGGCATCGAGCCGGTATCAGACGCCGGCCATGCTTTTCTGGTGCTTCGGCGCAATTGCGGCGGTAATCATCTCGAGTGATTTGCGAAGGAATCAGTCTGCATTTGTGGTTCTCCAACTTGTTTGCATAGCTTTCTTCGTGTTTCAGGCGAGATCGTACGCGAGTATTCTTGCGGCGTACGATGCAACGACTTTCAATCGGAACGTTGCCGGCCTGGCGCTGGAAGCGGGCACCGATCCACAAAAGATACTCAATCTTTATCCGCTTCCCGGGCCGATCGATTGGTATAGATTCGTCAGCAGGAACCACATCATACAGCCGCCATTTCCTGAATACTCCGACGTTGGAGCCTCTCTTCGAAGCGTGTATGAAGTTACGCCCACTACGATGTGTCAGGGTTTCATCGATGGAGTCCAGCCAGTAGCCGGTGATTCATCTGCGTCTTTCTCCGCAAGCGGGTGGGCCTCCGTTCATTCGGTGCTCACGCGAAAATCCGTCATCATTCTGGTCGGGAACAACGACCAGATCGCCGGAATAGGGGTCACCGGCGCGCCGCGGCCCGACATTGTCAGTGCTGGTTTACTTCCCGAAAGTCAATTGGACTCGGGGTGGTTCGGCTATGCGAAATTCAATCCATCTGAAACTACCGCGCGCGCCTATGAGGAGCTGTCCGGCAGGAAGGTTTGCCCATTGAGCGGCGAAGTCAAGATCCCGAGGTAACCACGGCGGCACAACGGTCGCAAAAGCCTCTCATTTCCCAGCATATTTCCCCAGCCATTCAAGCACCTGTTCGTACCAGAACCGGCTGTTCTGCGGTTTCAGAATCCAATGCCCTTCATCGGGGAACAAGATGAGCTTCGATGGAATCTTCAGCTCCTGCAAGGCAGTGAAGAGCTGCTGGCCTTGTCCCACAGGTACCCGATAGTCGATTTCCCCCTGCGATACCAACGTTGGCGTTTTGAAGTGCTTGACGTTGTCGGGATTACTGGGCGACCAGCGTGCGTACATCTGCGGGTTTTCCCACGGGAAGCCTTCAAACTCCCACTTCGGAAACCAGAGCTCTTCGGTAGTGCCCGCTTCACTAGCGAGATCGTAAACACCCGCATGGACCACGAGCGCTTTGAACCGGTCGGTGTGGCCGAGTATCCAATCGATCATGTACCCGCCATAGGAAGCTCCCGCGGCCAGCATCCGATCGCGGTCCACGTAAGGCAACGTCTCTACGTAATCCGCCGTCTTCATGATGTCGTCGTACGGAATTCCGCCCCAGTCGCCATTAACCGCATCGGTAAATGCTTGTCCGTAACCGACCGACCCATGCGGATTCGGCATCACTACCACGTAACCCGCGCCTGCAAAAACCTGCGCATTCCAGCGATAGCTCCATTCCTCGCCCCATTCGCCTTGCGGTCCGCCATGAATCAGAAATAGAACCGGATACTTTTTCGACGGGTCAAAAGCGGGCGGCTTGACGACAAAACTCTCGACTTTCGTTCCATCGCTAGCGTCCACCGAAATGGATTCGAGCGGGCTCAACTGACACTCAGTCAAAACGGCGTCGTTCAAGTGCGTCAGCGGACCGCTTGGCGCTCCTCCTAAGCTAACCCTGTGCAATTCAACCGGCTTCGACCCGCTCTGCTCGTCATAGACCAAGGTCTTGCCGTCTTTGGTAAATTGCACATCGTCGATTGCTGTGGGCCCTTGGGCAACGGTCCTGATAGGACCATTTGCGGCGGCTGAAACCATCAACAACGGTTGATGCCCATGGTCTTGAATAGTGAAGAAGATCGACGCCGAATCGGGGGACCAAGCGTAACTGTTCACCCACCGATCTAAATTCGGCGTGAGGATCGTAAATATGCCGGTAGCCCGGTCGAGTACCGCAAGCCTCCATCGGTCGCTCTCATAACCCGCCCGCACCTGCATCCGATATGCAATGTACTTCCCATCCGGCGAATAAAGAGGCCCTTCATCCGCTGCTGGATTATTCGTAATCCGTTTGGTTTCCCCGCCCGCCACGCCGATCGTGAACAGATCGGAGTTTGTGCTCGTCGCCAGATCTGGATCTGTATTTGAGACGTAGGCGATCTCGCTCGAATCCGGCGAGAACGCGTACGCTTCCGGTCCTCCGAGCGAGAACGGCGGCACGCCGAGCTCGCCCGGAGTCAGATCTTTTGGAACGCCGCCCGAAAGCGGCTGGATCAATAAATGGCTGCGGCGGGCACCCTGATAATCGGTCCAATGCCGGTAAAGAAGGTGCGTATACACGCGCGCCCGCATTTTGCTCGCGGCTTCCTCATCCAGGCTCTTCTTATTGCAGGCCTCGTCGTAATTGTTCCCAGGCTGGGCGCCGGAGGGAGCGCAAGCCCGGTAGACCAAGCTCGTAAACAGCAGCCATTTGCCGTCTGGAGAAACAAGTTCACCCTCGGCTTCCGTCGGCACATTCGTAAGTTGCACCGGATCGCCGCCATCCGCATTCATCGACCAGATCTGCGATCCACCTTTACGATTCGATGTGAAGACGATGCGCTTCGAATCGGGCATCCATCGCGGCCGCGCGTTCTGCGAACCTTCGTGCGTAATCTGCCGCGCGTCTCCGCCGTTCAGCGGCACGACATAAATCTGCGTCGGCTTCGAATTATTCGCCATATCGACGGTCTGCACCGTGAAGGCCACCGTATTTCCATCCGGCGAGAGCTGAGGGTCGCCTATCCGCGCCAGTTTCATCATGGCGTCAAACGTAAAAGGAGCTTTTGTGCCGGCTTGAGCTGCCAGCGCGACGACACCAGCGGACAACATGAGGGCAATCTGGCGGAAACACATGAGTTCATTCTCCAACAGAGCGCCAATCGGGCTGCAGCCGGCTCGGAAATCAACGAATGTTACGATGGCAGTACTGGACAAGTCCGCCTCGGTCTGTTCCCGCGGCGCCTGCGCATGGCGCCGGTGCGCGGTGCTTACCCGTTCTCATGATTCGCCCATTCCGGGGGAAAACCCCTCAAGTTTCTTCCTCCGCATACGTCGATCAAAGCGCGCAGGTTATCGGTGACGTTCTGATCGGAGAGCGTTCGAGTATCTGGCTGAACGTATCGATTCGAGGGGACGTAAACTCGATTCGAATCGGAAGCGAGACCAGCATTCAGGACAATAGCGTTCTGCATGTCGATCACGAGGACGAATTTCGACTGGTCATCGGTAACCAGGTGACTGTCGGTCACCGTGCGGTTTTGCATGGATGCGTCATCGAAGATGAGGCGTTGATTGGCATCGGCGCCATCGTATTGAATGGCGCGCGAATCGGCAAAGGCTCGATCGTCGCCGCGGGAGCATTAGTCCCGGAGGGTATGGACGTTCCGCCAGGCTCCGTGGTGATGGGCGTGCCAGGCAAGGTGAAACGCGAGGTTTCGCCCGACGAGCGCGAGCGCTTTCGCATCAATGTTTCTAATTACGTGAAGAACACTGCGATGTATAAGGAAGAGCAATCGTGATTCGCGCAGTAAAAGGCATGCGCGACATACTGCCTCCATCGAGCGCTGTGTGGAACCACGTAGAGGCGACGGCCAGGCGTGTGTTTGCGGCTTACAACTATCAAGAAATCCGCACGCCGATCCTCGAAGAAACCGCGCTTTTTGCGCGCAGTGTCGGTGAAGACACAGATATTGTTGGCAAGGAGATGTACACGTTCGACGATCGGGATGGTTCCTCGCTCACTTTGCGTCCCGAAAGCACAGCTTCCGTATTGCGAGCTTACATTGAACACCGGCTCGACCAGCATCCCGGTTTGCAGAAGCTTTATTACATTGGTCCGATGTTTCGCCGTGAACGGCCTCAAAAGGGCCGCTATCGCCAGTTTTTCCAAATTGGCGCGGAAGCGATTGGAACCGAATCGCCTTTCATCGACGCAGAAGTCATCGAAATGGTGATAGCCGTTCTTCAGGAACTCGGAATCGCCGATTTTCAGCTGCTGATTAACTCGGTTGGTTGCAAGCACTGCCGGGCGAAATTCAACAAAGCGTTGCGCGAAAAATTGAAAGATCTCGCGCCCAAAATGTGCGTGGACTGCCAGCGCCGCGCCATCACAAATCCGTTACGAGTGCTCGACTGCAAGGTTCCCGAAGACCAGCCCATCATCGAAACGCTCCCATCGATTCTCGATTATCTCGATGAGCCGTGCCTGGAGCATTTTCAGAAAGTACGAGAGTATCTCGGCGACCGGCAGATCGCCTATGAGGTAAAGCCCCGGTTGGTTCGAGGTCTCGATTATTACATGCGGACCACATTCGAGATTACGCACGGTTCTCTTGGCTCGCAAAACTCAATTCTGGGCGGAGGACGCTATGACGGCTTGGCCGAGAGTCTGGGGTCTAAGGTGGCCGCGCCGGGCATCGGCTTTTCAATTGGTGAAGACCGGCTGGTCATGATTGTGGAAGAGCGGCAGGCAGCTGCGCCCTCGGCGCTCGACCTGTATATAGCGCCGATGGGTGAAGCTGCGCTCCGGCATTGCGGCATGCTGGCGGCGGAGTTGCGCAAACAAGGCATTAGCATCGAGATTGGTACCGAGAACAAGCTGAAACGCATGCTCGAGTTGGCCAACAAGCTTAACGCCCGGTACGCGCTGATTGTCGGAGACAACGAGATCGTCAGCAAATCGTACACGCTAAAAGACATGGCATCGGGTGAACAGAGCACGTTGAGCCGCGAAGCATTGATCCAGCGGCTGAATCCCTCAGCCTAGTGGCGGCGCAAAGGATTTGAGAATGAAATGGCAGAAGTGAATCTGGATTTTCTCGGCGGCCTTCGCCGTACGCATAGCTGTGGAGCCTTGCGTGCGGCCGACGCAGGCACGAAGGCGCTGCTTATGGGTTGGGTTCATCGCCGCCGCGACTTGGGCGGCCTGATTTTTCTTCATCTGAGGGATCGCGAGGGAATAACACAGCTCGTCTTTGACGAGAGCGATAATCCGGAGAGCCACCACCGCGCGCAGGAACTTAGTTCTGAATTTGTTATCGCGGCCGAGGGCGAGGTAAGACTGCGCGACCAGGAGACTGTGAATACCACGATCGCGACGGGTGAGATTGAGCTCGCAGTTTCGCGAATCTGGATTTTGAATGAGTCGAGAACTCCGCCGTTTTCGCTCGAGGATGCCGTAGATGTGAAAGAAGAAGTGCGGCTGAAATACCGTTTCGTGGATCTTCGCCGCCCCAGGATGCAGCGCAATATAATCATGCGCTCGAAAATCACTTTTGCCGTGAGACAAGCCCTCTACGAGCAAGGATTCCTGGAGATTGAAACGCCTTTCATGACCCGGTCGACTCCAGAGGGAGCGCGCGATTACCTCGTACCGAGCCGCGTGCAGCCAGGCAGCTTCTATGCCTTGCCTCAATCGCCGCAAATTTTCAAGCAATTGTTGATGGTAAGCGGCTATGAACGCTACTTCCAGATAGTCCGCTGTTTTCGCGATGAAGATTTGCGCGCCGACCGGCAGCCCGAGTTTACGCAAATCGATCTCGAGATGTCGTTCCCACAGCAGGAACAGATTTTCGAGGTGATCGATCCGCTGCTGGTCAAAGTTTGCGAGGCGGCGGGCAAGGGCGTTGAGAGCAACATTCCGCGAATTACGTTCGAGCAGGCGATGAATTTCTATGGCAGCGACAAACCCGACCTGCGGATTCCCCCGTTTCACCGTGTCGAAGACTTGTTCCTAGGCGCGGGCCTGACGACAGAAGGTCTGCCGCTCGTGGCGATTCATGTCCCTCGAATCGGCACGCTCAGCCGGAAAGAACGGGACGAGATAAAAGCCTTCGGCCAAGAACGCGGGCTGCGCGTCTTCGACGATCTGAAGCGGCTTGAACGGGACAATCCAGACCAAATGGCGAAAGTACGCGAACGCGTGAAGCCCGCCGAAGATGATCTACTCGTCTTGGCCGGCTGGGGTGGGGCTGCGAAGGGAGCGCTCCCAGATCGGACAGCTTTGCTCGCGTGCGGACAACTGCGTCTGCAAATTGCGCAAAAGTATAACGACCGGCACAAACTCCTCGACCCCGAAGTCCTCAAGTTTCTTTGGGTGGTTGACTTTCCGATGTTCGAGTGGGACGAAGGCGAAGACCGCTGGATGGCAGCGCATCATCCGTTCACCTCGGTACACGACGAGGACCTCGATAAACTCGAATCCGATCCGGCGCACTGCCGCGCAAAATCGTACGATCTCGTGCTGAATGGCATCGAACTGGGTTCCGGCTCCATCCGTATTCATCGCCGCGACTTGCAGACCAAGGTTTTTGCGGCGCTCGGCTTCTCGGAAGAAGAGGCCAAGCACCGGTTCGGATTCCTGCTCGAAGCGCTCGAGTATGGCGCCCCGCCGCACGGTGGGATCGCGCTCGGGCTTGACCGCCTGGTGATGCTTCTGGCCGGCGAAACCTCAATCCGCGAGGTCATTCCGTTCCCCAAAACAGCAAAGGGAACGGATTTGATGTGCGAGGCTCCCTCGACTGTGCCTGAGCGGCAGCTAAGAGAACTTGGAATCAAGCTGATGGGGCCGCCCCAATAGCTCCGAGCCCAACCGAATCGAAAACCCCTCCCTCGCGGTCGCGGCTCGGTTAGCTTTGTCGCCGGTTGCAGCAAGTCGCGTGATACCTAAAGATTGCCCTCCAACACCCGTTCGTAAAAACGTTCGTAATGGGGAATAATCAACTCGGTGCAAAACCGGCGTTCGGCGTTTTCCCGAGCCGCGGCCGAAATTCCCGCTCTTAGCGCATCGTCAGTTAACAATTGAATCAACCGGCCGGCTTGCGCCTCGATGTCTCCCACAGGCTCCATGAACCCATCAACCCCGTGCGTGATCAAATCAGGCAATCCTCCCGTGTTTGTTGCGACCGGAGGAACACCGCAGGCCATCGCCTCTAACGCAGCCAATCCGAAAGCCTCGGTTTCGCTCGGAAGATGGAGAGCATGCATACGTGGAATAAGCCGCTCCACGTGATCCTGCTTCCCCAGAAACCTGACATGCTCTTCCACTTTCAGTTCCCGCGACAACTGCTCGGCCGGACCGCGATCGGGGCCATCGCCAGCCATATATAGGACTGCGTCCACCTCTTGGCGAACCCGGTGAAGCGCCCGGATACAGTCGAGGATTCTCTTCACCGGTCGAAAGTTGGAGATGTGAAGAATTCGCTTCCCGCCTTTCTGTTTTTCAGGATCGGGCCGGTAAACGGAGCAGTTCACAAAATTGTGAATTACTTCGATTTGACGAGTAATGCCGAAGAATTCTTCCGTTCGTTTCTTCATGAACTCGCTGATCGTCGTGACGCCATCGCTACGTTCAATGGCAAACTTTGTGATTGGCAGATAGCTTGGATCGGATCCTACCAGCGTGATGTCGGTACCGTGAAGAGTCGTAATGAACGGTAGCCGCCGGCCGACCGTCATCTGCTGGGCAAGAAATGCGGAGATCGAGTGAGGCATTGCATAATGCACGTGCAAGAGATCGAGCCGGTGGTGATCCGCCACGTCCGCCATCCTGGATGAAAGCGCCATTGCATACGGCGGGTATTGAAACAAAGGATAATTCGAAACTTCTACCTCGTGATAGAAAATTCGCGGCGTATCGGGATCGAGCCGGATCGGATTCGCGTAGGTGATGAAATGAATCTCGTGGCCGCGGTTCGCCAGCTCTAGTCCCAGCTCAGTTGCGACAATGCCGCTGCCGCCATAGGTCGGATAACACGTTATGCCGATTCGCATTCTGATAACCTAGGGACTTGTTGCCGCGGCGTGACAAGCTCGAGCTTCATCGTTGGTTTCGTCCTCTTATCTCTGCTCTGCTCGCGATTCCCTGTTTGACCGCCTCTGACATTGATTCATCCGCTCTTCAGAAAGATGCGGCCCTGGTCATCTCCGCCTCTGGTCAGGTATCAACCGAGGCGAAAGGGCAAGAGTGGGCCGTCGATCGCGCCGAACGCATTTGGGTCACAAAACCGATTTTCACCGGCGCCGATGGCTATGCGCAGCTCAAGGTTTCCGGCGGCACGGCCTTCGAGCTTTTCGCTCATACCCGCGTCGTCTTTAGAAACAATCCAGGTAATCCACAGGACTTGCTCGATATCGAAACCGGTCGCGTGCAAGTGCAGGTTGAGGTTTCAAGCGAACAACCCCTTCCAACCCGCGTGTTAACACCTGGCGCTGTCATTACATCTCATGGGTCTGCGTCGTTTGCAATCGCTGTTGACGACGAAGACAACACGACCCGGATCGACGTCCAGCAGGGCGAAGTTGCGGTTCAACATGCCTTGATTCCGAACTCACAGCCGGTGATTGTCAAGGCTGGCGATGCCATCGACGTCGAAGCTGATGAGAGATTGATCTCACACCGGTTCGATCGCACGTCGTCATGCCGCGACGCTTTCCACACGATTTGGAGAACTTTGGAATCGGCCGTCCCAGGCCATTCCAACAAGAGCGGCAAAGACGGCCAGACAGAAACTCAATTTCTTCCCTCGAGCCGTATGCGGTTCTGAAACCCACGAAAACTATCGTTACGATAGCGGCTAAAATGGTGGGCGAATGCCCTCCAAGATCTGGGCCGCGACGGGTGTGTTGACACTCTTGCTGTTGGCCCGAACGTCAGCTTTCTGCCAGGCGAATCAGGCAGGAGCTACTGGCTCGACAACTCCTTCCGTAAATCAAGCTCCAGCCCCGGCGGGCTTACAGGCGCCGTGGGATATTCGCCAGATGCTGGCTGCCCTAAACGCCCAGAACGAGCGGTTGAAGCCTCTCCTCGAACAGATGCATCCCCAGGAATGGCTCGAAAACGGCGCGCCACCCGCCTATGTCAGTCAATATCAGGAAGTGCGGACACGCATGGACGACGTCATCAGAGCTGTGAAGAACCTCTCGCAGCAGACCGATAGCCTTTCCGTTGCCTTGGATACTTATTTCCGGATGGAGGCTCTCGAAACGGTGGCTCGTTCCGTTGACGACTGTATCCGCAAGTACGGCGAGCGCAAGACCGCTGACCAACTCTCGGCCTTGATCGCCCAAAACTTCGATAACCGGCAAAAATTCTGCGAATATCTTCGCGATCTTTCGGTCGAGCGGGAACAAGAGTTCAAGATTGCAGATGAAGAAGCGCAGCGCTGCCGGGGTATGATTAGCAAGGAACCTTCTTCACCTAGTAGCACTCGGAAGAACCGTAAGCAATGAACGGACACGATTCATTCACATGCTCGATCTGCGGAGAACCTTCAACGAGGATATGCAATTACTGTACGCTTGATGCCTGCGGAAACCATATCTGCGAACGCTGCCGGCGTTGTAGCGATTGCTGTACATGCGATATGCACCTTCGTTCAAACGAGCCCCTGAATCATCCCGCGCCGCATCCCGTTATTTCCATGGCTCACAACGGAATTTCACCGGATTTGGCGGAAACTGGTACCGCCCGGGAGCATTCACAATCCTAAAAGACGTTGGTCAGGGTTCATCTCAACCACTCCTCTGAAAAACATGCGGAAGACCGCTCCCTCGCGGTCGCGGCTCGGTTCCGGGCTTGCAGTCTTTCATCAGCTTCGGTGGCCCGCAGGGCCATGGGGATCTCCCTGGCGGTCGTGGCTCGGAAACGCTTAACCGAGCCGCGCGCGCAAGCAAGCGGACCGCTGGCGTCAGCTCGGCTTCTTCTTCGACGCCGCTTTCAGAACAGCTTCGTGATCTGGACCAACCCAGGCAGCGTCAATCTCCTGTTTCGATAAACCCGCCAGCCGTCCCGCCAATATAAAAGCGGGGAGCGCTTGACGCAGGTCGCGCCAGCGAGCCATTTCGATGACCGAGGGGAGGGCGCGTTCACGGATGAGCTGAAGTGTTTCCGGGTCGCTGTCTTCCGTCATGTCCACCAGCGCCAGGCTCGCGTTATGCCGGTCGCTCCAGGAAATCGAATTCAGTAGCTCCACAAACCAAGTCGACTGAATCGAAACGTGTTGTTCGGGGTGGAGCTTCGAACCTACATACATTGCTGTGAGCGCGCGGATCGCGTTGGCGCGCACTGTATCGTCCACGTCCTGCAGCGCGTATTGAAGATCGGCCACGATTTCGGCGCTGGTGTGGGGACCTCGGGGTCCGTACTGTAGAACATAAGCCGCCATGCTTCTTTGGTCGGAATCGTGAGACGTCCTAATCACTCGGTGAACCGCTTCCAGATACTTGGCCACCAACGGAATAAAGTCGCGCTGGCATTTACGGGCCGCGGAATTCTGCATCAGCGAATAACCCAGATTCAGGCTTTCGCCAGTCTGTCCCAGCCGTACACTTTGATCCACCGAATCCAAAAAATTGGCGTACGTGTCCGTGATCTCGCTGGGCAGAGTGATGTCCCCGTCCGGTTCAGGCCGAAATTCAAGGTGCGGCGCGCCTTTCTCCTGAATTCCCACATAGAGGATCGTTTTTCCGTTCAAGCAGCAGGCCGCCTCTAATCGGGACGCAACAATGCCGTTGATCTTATCGAGCTTCTCTTCGATGGCCCCCTTCGATGCAGGTAGAGGAGAACCCTCCTCGACCCCGAGCGCTGCACGAATCTTGTGGAGCGAAACCTTTCGCGCGCCGTAGATCTCCACAACACCAACACGGGGAGCGAGGTCGTCCGCGCTCAGCCCAACGCCTAGCAGGAGCGGAAGCGAACACAAAAGAACAAATCGCACTCCTCTTAGTATGGAACGGGCGCTGGTGGGGCAGGTCATCGCCTTTTGTGGCCTGCCGGTCCAGCAGCCAACGCAGACGACACAAAACGATCTTCTGCGCCACCAGCAGCATCGGGCTATGCCTGTTTCTCGGCAAGCGGACCCACAAGCGGCAGGATCACTTTTCTGCCGTTATAGGCCGAATACATCAAATACAGCCACGTGGCGAACAGGCCAAT
>JBAUZG010000074.1:0-6771 GCA_049585195.1 Bryobacteraceae bacterium
CGCGTAACCAGGGAAAGATTGTTCAAGTCAATCGCGACCTGGAGGTGGGAAGGACCTAACACTCTCTCGTGAATGGTCAAGGCCCGCTTGTAAAGGAGCTCCGCTTCGGAATACCGGCCTTCTTCCCGTCGAATGTTTCCCAATGTCACGACGATCATTCCCGCTTCTGAACTGTCCGCTCCCGAAGTCTTTTCTCGAATTGCTAGAGCTTGGCCGGCAAGCTGGCCGGCTTTCTCATAGCTCGCTTCGTCGAGATAAACGAGCGCAAGATTGTTCAGAATGGCGGAAACTTGAAGATCGGCGGAAATATGCGCTGTTCTCGAAAGCTCCAACGCTTCCTCGCAAAGGCGCTTGGCTTCCGGCCGCCTTGCTTCCGCTCGATAGATGCCGGCCAGATTACTGAGAGCATTGATTAGCTCAACGCTCTTCGATGGGCCCCGCCGCCAAATCGCAACCGCCTGGCGAACCAAGGGTTCAGCCTCTTGGGGCCGGCCTTCAATCCATAGCACGGAGCCAAGATTGTTCAAGCTGACCGCGGTGATCTGGGAAGTGGCGCCGAAAACTTTCTGGCGCGCCTGAAGTGCCTGCCGGTCGAGCGTCTCTGCTTCGCCATATTCGCCCATGTCCTGGTATGTTGCGGCGAGGTCGCTCCATGCGCTCGCGAGATCTGGCTCGCGCTTGGAACTCGATTGAGCCATCTCTAACGCGGCGGCAAGATTTTCGTCTGAGCCCTTGTAGTCGCCACGCTGGTAGGCAGCGATCGCCGCTTGGCGAAGTTGTTCCCATCCGGGATGTGATTGGGGAAGCGCAGGGAAGGCCGGCCGCCATGCCAGGGCGGTCAATAAGAGCAATCTCCGCGAAAAGCAGCAAGTCGCGTTCGAAGATTTCATCGGCGTGATCCGAACAGTCTGCTCGTCTCCTGTTAAGAGTCTGTTCCGGAAGAGGATGCCCGAATAAGTAGGAAGGAGTAATCTCGCGGTAAGAGCGCCGTAAGACGTAAGCATTGGTCGAGGCGGGACTCCGCAAGGCCGGACAGGCCCTACCCGGAGGTTCTGCCAGAACCCGAATATAGCGAGCAGTTCCTCGTTCGGAACGTAAGAAAAGACGAAGACATCAAGCTGAATGGCAAATACATCTTTATCAGCGGAATGTTGAGCCACGAACGGATCGGCCGGCGCACACAAGCCGCAGTGAATTGATGCTCGCGCCATCAATAGCATCACAAATTTGGCTGTGCTGTGATGGTGGCTGAGGTCGCTGCGCTGCGCAAATCAATTCGGCTCTTCCTTTTGCTCGAGGGCGTCGCGTTTATTGCTGCTTGCCTGATCCACTTCGGCGTGCTGATGCATGGATACGAACACCGCTTGGCTGGGATGGCAGAGAGAGCAATCGGCATCGTCCTTTTAGCGGGTTTCCTGTTAACTTGGATAGTCCCAGCATGGACCCGCGGCATCGGTATCGCCGTTCAAGCATTTGCGTTGTTGGGGACCGGCGTTGGAATCTATACGATCGCGATCGGTATCGGTCCC
Source organism: Bryobacteraceae bacterium (assembly GCA_049585195.1). Lineage (GTDB taxonomy): Bacteria > Acidobacteriota > Terriglobia > Bryobacterales > Bryobacteraceae > KBS-96. The sequence continues at coordinate 1,530 of JBAUZG010000074.1, forward strand.
CGCACACGCCCAGATATCACTTTCCATGTCGCCATCGTAATTGCATTGATAGCCGGTCTTATCGTGACGGTTCGGGCCCGAAGGCCGGTTAGAGCTAATGCGCAATATCAATCACCACAATCGTGATGTCGTCTGCTTGCAGGTGCTTATTCTCGCCCTCCGCCCACGTAAGTACTTCTTCGAGGAGTTGCCCGGCAAACTGGTCCGCTGAAAGATGTGTGTGACTTCTAATGAATTCCTCTAACCTCCTCTAACCTAACTTCGTCACAACCACTCCCTGGCGGTCGTGGCTCGGAAACGAAGCTTGTGGATTCAGCTGTTTGGCCGAGCCGCGCACGCAAGTAAGCGGTCCGGTGACGAAGCCCCCACCTTCCCAAAGAGGTCCGGACGCTTCTCAATGAGAATCTGCGTGTACGCAAAAGTGGCGAACGCTGCATAGCTCCCGATCAGCCAGCGAACGGACGATCGCCAGTCCCTGCCATAGAAATCTTGAAACAGCAGCAAGGCCGGAACTATTAATGCGAGGTCGACGAATGCTCCGTTGGCCACGCGAGTGTCGGTTCGCCGATATGGTTAAACTTCATGATCAATCCTGTGCATTGGTTTCTTCGGCGGCCGCTTTTGGCAACATTGCTGCTACCGCGATCAACCAGAGAAAACCTCCGAATCGCGTCAACGGCAGTGTAAAAGCCATCGGATAGGCAACTAGGCTGACAGACGAGAGTTCGCCCGCCAAAGCGATAACAAGGCCGAACCAGATCACCCAGCGCGAGAGCAAACGGGCGAAGAAACTAGTCACCGATACTCCCGCCGCCAGCAATCCGAACCCCATAGCGAACGCTACGCCCCCGGCGAGGAAGCTGAGAAAGTGCATCAGGCGTAGAGTCGGAACCGAGGAATTCACTTCAGGTACCGATAGCACCCAGGAGCACAAGGCAGACACCGCCAGGGCTACCGATGCGGTGAACCCTCCGAACAGAGCGATATTCGTCCCCGCCGCTCTGACTCCAAGAAAGTGCAGCCGGCTCACGATAGTGGCGGTATAGATGCCCAGCGGCACCGCCGACCCGAGGAAAAGGAACGCCGACCAGCGAAGCGCTTCCGGACTCGCGCGAAAGAATCGCTGGGCATCCTCGATGGGACCGTAGGGATTGGCATAGCCAGATCGCGCGCCAGCATCAGGATGCGCTCTGTGCCTCATTGACCGGAGAGGAGCGCGAGAAACTTGCCGAACTGCTACGCAAGATCGCGGACGAGCAAGGTCTCACACCCGGCGTGCATCCTGGCTACCGCCGCTTTGGGTTCAAACGGTGAAGTCCTCGGAGCCGCCGAACTTGTTACCCATGTCCCCGGTCTGATTTGTTACCTATCACTGCGGCTATTCACGCTACAATCCGAAACCAAACGCAGGTGGCAAGGGCGAGGCCTGCCTCGCCCGCGACTGCTATTCGAGGCCAATGCGGCGCAGGAGCGCCTGAAATCCCGAATGAGCGCGAACGGAATCGTATGCGGGATGGACTTTGAGCGGGGCTAGGGATAGGTCGCGGCGTTCGGCCCCCATGTTTAACACTTTCAGTGCCAGGTCATACTCGTCCAGGCCGATGTAAATCAGCGCAATGCAAGTTGCGGGCACATAACAGCGTTGTGACAACTCCGTGAGTTCCGCCAGCGTTCTTCGTGCCGCCTCTTCCATCCCAGCAAGTCCGTAAGTCTGTCCCAAGGCTCCAAGAACATTTGGGACCTGGCCCAGCAGCGATTCTGCTTTTTTGTACATCTCGATGGCTTGGGCATACCGCCCCAATTGAGTAAGCGCGCGGCCAATGGAGCTGAAGGCTCGCCCAAAGAACGGATCAAGCTCGAGCAGTTCCTCGTACCAGCGAATCGCCTCTTCAGGTTGCCGGCGGAGAAAGCATAAATAGCCTTTACCCTGCAGGATGATCGTCGACAAGGGGTCGAGCCGTCGAGCAATCTCGACTTCTTCCCCGGCTTCATCCCACCGGCCCAGGTTTGCGAGAAAGTCGAGGCCGAACCAGTGGTGGGCGGTTGCGTACCCTGGATTAATCTCGATAGCGCGCCGGTACAGCCGCTCGGCTTCGTTCCACTCCCAATCGTAATTGGAGCGGAGAAATCCCAGCGGCGTATAAGCTTCGGCGAGCAGAGGATCAAGTTCGAGCGCGCGCCTGGCAGCGGCCTTCGCCAGCGGCGCGTACTGGGCGGGATATCCGAGCCCGTAATCGGCTGCAAGGCAGTAGGTTTCGGCCAAAGCCCCATGAGCCAGCGCGTTTTCGGCATCGAGCGATATGGTTTTCTCAAAGCACGAAATGCTCTTCGCCAAGCCTTCCGAGGTGCGGCGATTTGCATGGAAACGCCCCAGCAGGTAAAGATTGTACGCTTCGATATTTGAAACTCTTTGCCTGGCCGCCGGAGAAACTGGCCGGTTAAGCATGCGGATTTGAAGTGTGTTCACGATCGCCCAGGCGATATCTTCTTCGATCGCGAACAGGTCCTGCATGCGGCGTTCGTATAGCTCAGACCAGAGATACCGGCCGTCTGCCGTGTCGATCAGTTGCGCCGTTATCCGCAGTTGATCGCGGGCCCGCCGGACTGTGCCCCGAAGCACAGTGTCGACCTTGAGTTTTTGACGTATGTGTTCCATGTCGTGCTGGCTACTCTTCAAGCGAGCTGAAGAGTGCCACGCCACTACCTGCAGCCCTGGTATGGTCGTCAGCAAGTGAATTAGCTCCTCTGAAAGCCCGTCGCTGAAATATTCGTTATCGGGCTCAGGGCCGAGATTCCGAAACGGCAAAACGGCGATTGACTTCAGCCGCGGGCTGGGCTGTGCAGAGGCGGATTTCCAATTAAAGTTTGGCGCATAGCTGCCTTTTGGAAACTCGATGAGCAACTCATCCTCTCGCCCGGGTCCCTCATAGTATTTCTTCAGCTTGCTTCGTAACCGGCGCGCTTCCACGCGGACGATAGGGTCCTCTCGCGGATCGAAGGACGTGTCCCTATCGAAAACGTCGACCCCAATCAGATACTCCTTCAATTCCTTGGCCCGGCCGTTAATTGCATATTCGACGACGAGCCTCAGAAAGCGCTGCATCCGCGTTGAATTTACAAACATCTCGCTCGAGACAATCCTGGCGATCTGTTCGCGGATGGCGTCTGGCGAAAACTGCCCGATTTTGGAACAGTTCTCCAACTCAGAACTGTCGGCAGAGGGTGTCATGGCCGAAATACCGGGTCCCCCTTTCATACTACGGACGAACTCATGGGAAATGCCTCCCGAAGCTTGCTCGTAAAAAGAATGTAAAAAAGAAAAAGCGCCGGACCCTGGAGCCCGGCGCTTTGACTAGAAAACTGATGAAAGAAGCTCTAGTCGCCCATGGCCCCCACCTCTTCGTGCGCTTCTGCCTGGTCGGCGGCTTTGTTGGGAAGCGAAGACATCAAACCGTCGAGCGAAACGAATCCGTCCTGCTTCTTCTCGCCGAGAACGTGTTCACGATACAGCTGCATCATCTTTTCGTCCTCGAGCTTCTTCTGCAACGCAGCGTCGCGGGCGCGAATCTTTTCCTGACGCGCGTTTTTGGCGATGCCAAGCTCGTCGAGATCGTGCTGTACGCCATGATTCACGTCTTCTGTGCGAAGGATGAGGCGATGGTCTTTGCTCGCCAGCGGAACGGCTTTATTGCCGGCGAAGATTTCGTGGCGGCCATGCTCGTCATACCACTTGGTCAGGGTGGCGGTCATGTGCATTTTTTCAATAATGTTACGCCAGCCCACACCCGTGTTGTAGGCGCAGAACGAGATTTCGCCCTCTTGAGTAGCATACGGAATTATGCACTGCTCGGTTCGGCGAAAATCGTAATTGAATAGGTCCTGGAACCACATTCCCGCGATGAACAGGAAGTTCCAGCGGTCTTTTCGTCGCTTTTCAATGTCGGCTACCGTGCGGTCGCCCGAAACCTTGCCGTAATCGCGGCCCGTTGCTCCAAAGCATTTATCGAACTTCTGGAGCAGATCCACCATTTTGAAGTTCGTAGGCGATTCAAACGGTTTGTAATTTCGCAGCAGCGCCAGCGCGACGCCGACCACGGAGAGAAATCTTCCGCGCGCGGCATCGTTCACTTTGGCCACGTCTTTGGATAACTGGTCGGCGTTCAGGAACTGTGTGACCGGGCGAAATTCCTTCGTTTCCTTGTCGATCATCACGGCCATGCCGATGCCACAGTTGGGATGGCATCCGCAGCTCAACTGCCCCCACTCGGCCGTGGGTCCATGAACCAGGTCGGCCCAATCGGAGAAAGTGCTCATGAACGAAATGGGGAACCAATCGCGCACCGGCTCGCCCATGCCGACTTGATTCTTTACATCGTGCGCTAAATGCGACAGCGTATAGCGCTGCGCATGGCGCCGCTCGTCGGTAATGGCTTCGTCGCGGCCCGTAAACGAGACCGGCTGGAAAGAAAGAAACGAGATTTTCTTAGGATTGTCGAGCGCGAAGCGAATGACCGCGCCCACCTGTTCGTTGTTAATGCCATTCAGGATTGTAATGACGGGCACAATTTCGACACCGGCGGAATGCAGATTCTCAATGGCCCGCAGCTTCACGTCGAACAGGTTGCCAACCGCGCGGTGCGAATTGGCCGCATTTCCGATGCCGTCGAACTGCAGATACGCGTACCGAAGCCCAGCTTCGGCCGCTCGCTTGGCAAAGTCCGGGCTTTTCGCGAACTCGATGCCGTTCGTCGCGGCCTGAACGCTGTTGTAGCCCACCTGTCGCGCGTAACGAACCGCGTCGACAAAGTAGGGCGACAACGTCGGTTCACCGCCCGAAAATTGCACCGACATCTGGCGCCGCGGCTTAATCGAAATGGCGTTGTCTAGAAGTGTTTTGATGTCTTCCCAACTCAGTTCATGGACGAAGCCAACCTGGTTGGCATCCATGAAGCAGGGGTCGCACATCATATTGCAGCGATTGGTTAGATCGATCGTCAAGACCGACCCGCGTCCGTGAGTGATAGTGCTGGAGCCGTGATTGTGAAGTTTATTGTCGTTGTGCGCGCGAATGTCGCGCCCTGGAAACACTTCTTCCAGGTGGCGCGAGAACGCCGGATCAATCGACATCACGTCTTCGAACTGCCCGTGTACCGGGCATTCCTTAGTCATGAGGATTTGACCATTCCGCTCAACGATCTTTGCCTTTACCTCGCCGACCGGTTCGTTCAGTAGTATTTTGTAG
>JBAUZG010000075.1:0-2597 GCA_049585195.1 Bryobacteraceae bacterium
GGTACATCTCGACCGTTCTTTTGACTTCGCTGGGCTTTTACATGTGGCCGCATGCGTTCGGAACCACATTTACGGCCAAAAGCGATACTACGCTACGTCGGAACGCAGTGGTGATGCCCTTATACACCACGACGATCGTTTTTGTCTTCTTCGCAGGCTTAGCCGCTGTTTTGGTTCTGCCGGGTCTGCCCAATGGCGACTTGGCATTGTTAATGATCGTCCGAAAGAGCTTCCCTCCCTGGTTTCTAGGCGTCGTTGGCGGGGCGGGAGCACTTACTGCGATGGTTCCTGCCGCGATTTTTACCCTCACCGCAGCGACGCTGTTCGCCAAGAACCTTTTCCGCCCGTTGTTCGCGCCCTGGATGAGCGACGATCAGGTTTCGAAACTGGCGCGGGTGATGGTTGTCGTGCTCAGTCTGGTCAGTGTATATTTTGCGATCTACAGCTCCGCCACGCTCGTCTCGCTTCTTTTGCTCGGATACGCCGGAGTAACGCAGCTTTTTCCTGGCGTCGTGCTTGGCCTGTATTGGAAAAGCGCCACCGCGCGAGGAGTTTTTGCCGGCATAATTGCCGGAATCGGGATTGCCGCGTTCCTATTCCTCAGCAAACGTGACCCGTGGTTTGGCTGGAGTGCTGGCTTCATTGGGCTCTGCGTCAATTTCCTGATCACGGTTCTCGTGACCCTACTCGCACCAGATCGGGGAAGAGATATCCCTATGCTCTCCGGGTCTTGTCGATCCAAGTATCCCAGCTGAGCGCACCTGATCCTGTATTACTCGTTCCGCAGCGCTACCATCGGCTCTACGGCTGCCGCGCGCACAGCGGGAATCCACAGCAATGCTACGGAGCACAGTAGCAGCGTGGCAAGCGCCAGCATGCTTGGATCCCAGGGCTTCACTCCAAATAGTTGATCTGTCATCAGCCTGCCGGCCGCAATCGCCGACGGAACTCCAAGCGCAAGTCCGATCCCTACCTGGGAAAAAGCGCCGCCCAGGACCATCCTGACCACGCCTCCGCGATCGGCTCCCAGCGCCATCCGTAAGCCAATCTCACTTGTTCGCTGTTCCACCGTGTATGCCATCACTCCATACAACCCCACCGCGGCGAGCACCTGCCCAATCACGCCAAACAGCATTGTCAGTGTCGCGATCATGTTTTCCTGCTGGAAATCCGCGCTCAAGACTTTCGAGTACGGGTCAACCCCATAGAGCACCAGGTTTGGATCGACACTGGCCAATGCCTTGCGCACACGATCTTCCATGCCCGGCGGGTTGCCCCGGGCCACGATTTCGTAAATCGCGGAATACTTGATTTTGTCGGACCCGAAATGCCGGCCGATCGGTTCTGGTTTTTGAAGAACCTCCTCGCAAACGCTTCATTGATCGCCGCTACTTTCCATGTCGCCGCAGTGTCCTCCTTTGTGATGGGCCGGCCGAGCACAATCTTCGCGCCTATGGTGTCGAAGAACCCTGGCATCACCCGGGCCCAGCCCGCGCCTGTGTCTTCTTTAGCTCCGGGCTTCGGCCGTCCCTCAATGCGAATTCCCTCGTTCCAACTGTCACCCGTCATAAGTGCATACAGCGCCGGCGCCACCATTCGCGCACCCGCAGCGCGGAGCAGGCGATCATCAATTTGTCGGAACATTGGCTCCATTTGCTCAGGCTTGTAATTGCCCAGCAGTGGACTGACCCACGCGATATACATGCCTCGAGTTTCGAACCCGAAATTCTGGTGCTCCAGATTTCGTAGGCTCTGGCCCAGCAAAGCCGCTGCCGACAGCAATACGAGCGACATCGCCGCGTGCGCAACCACCAGCGACTTCTCTGCCAGCGAGCCACCGCCGACCTGGAACGCCAGATGCAAAATCAGCCTTGTCCCGGCATAGGCCGGCCCGATACCCAAAACTCCTCCTATGATCGCCAGCGACACTGACTCCACGAATGCCCTACGCACCAGATATGGTGCACGAGTTTTTCGTCCCCACGAAGATCGTCTCTTGCCCGACGGTGCGAGAGGAATCGGGGCTGGCAGAAAGCTCCAGAAACATGCTGTTATCCGCTGAAGGCAGAGCGAAAGCAGCATCTCTGTTCAGAACTTTATGTAGCGCGGCAAACGTGGAGGAAACGTCGGCAATTCTTGAGGCAGAAGGTTTTACTGTCGAGTACGTCAAGGAGCGCTGGGGAAGGCGTTTCGCCGCGGCTTTTCTTGATGGTGTGCGTCTGATCGACAACGTGCCGATTCATAAACATCTTGTGGCGTCTGATCACGTTTGATTATGCTTCTTACTCTCGATGTCGGCAATAGTCAGATTTTCGGCGGAGCATTTCACGGCGACGGTGGCGAGAAAGGTATGTGTTGCTTGATCTACGTCGTAAAAGGTAATATATTTATGGCGAATGGCGCGCTCCACCAAGGCAGAAAAAGCTCGCCAAATAAACACGGCTCGTGGCCTGCTGCGGCGTGGCGTCGCGCTGTCCGAGGCAGTGCGTCGCCTTTCACGAGAGTTCGATTTATCAGAGCGCCAAGCATATCGTTACTTGGAAGAAGCCTCGCAGCTCGATCGAGCCATCGAAATTCCAGAAGCCACAGTATCGATC
>JBAUZG010000076.1:0-3574 GCA_049585195.1 Bryobacteraceae bacterium
TTCATTTGGCCCCCCTGTAGGGCCAAAATGTTTACCAGCTCTTTGCGGCTCTCGGTGGCGGTGGCCGGAGCGGAGCCCTGCGCCGCGTTTTGGCGGCGCGTTAAGGGCGAAGCGAAGGCCGCCGCTATCGAGAGTGCGGATCAGAATATTGGCTGCTGCACCCCACTTTGAGGGGATACAACATCATTAGACGGCTCGCGAAAATTCGTTGTAGCGCGTCTGGCGAGGCGCCCAACTGTGGAAAACTGACTTTTTGACGATTTTGATACTTTCACAGCTTCTGAGCTTCCTCCATCACGGCCACTCGAGTGGATTGGAGCACTGTTGTGCTTCACACCATTCATGCCTTTGCTCCCTTGCTTTTAGCCAGCGTTCTGCGGAATCGATAGCTCTCGTTTCCAGTCTCAATAATGTGAGCGCGATCCGTTAAGCGATCCACCATCGCCTTGCAGAGCCGCGCGTTGGGAATCATCGTTGTCCATTCGGAAAACGGTAAATTCGTCGTAATGATCACTGCCGCCCGCTCCGCCCGCCTGGCAATCACCTGAAACAGCAACTCGGCGGCTGCATCGGGCGTCGCCACGTAACACATCTCATCCAGCACGATCAGCTCGTAACGGCTCCAACGGTTAACCGCCCGACTAACCTCTGTCTTTTGTCGTGCTTCGTTGAGCTCGTTCACCAGTTCGGCGGCTGTGGCGAACCGCACGCGCCGGCGTTGCTGACAAGCCGCTACCCCTAGTGCGGTAGCTAGATGAGTCTTCCCGGTCCCAGTCTCACCAATGAAAATCACTGGCTCAGTCCGGCTCACGTACTCGCCTTCAGCCAACTTGCGGAGCCGTGCCGAGGAGATATGCGAAGCGGCTTCAAAGTCGAATTCCTCCAGGGTCTTCACTTTTGGGAAGTGAGCTTCTTTCAATCGTCGTTTGACTACATTCCGCTCCCGTTCTTCCACTTCGGCTTCCAGCAATGCATCCAGATAAGTAAGATGGCTCTGTTTCTCCTTCACCGCTTGCTCGGCCAACCGCGCGCATTGGCCGGCCATCGTCGGCAGATGCAGCCGTTTGCACCACTGCTTGATAGAAGCTTCCTCCAGCGCTGTTTTGGTGCTCATTGGATTCTCTCCGCTGTGCCCCGCGCCGCCAGCAGCCGGTCGTAGTCCTGTAAGTTCGGCAGTGGCCTCTCGTACCGGTCGAGCCACCCCACCTCGAGTGCCAGCACGGGAGTGCGTTGCTCGATCCGCTCCATCTCCAGCAGATAGCGGATCACAGCCACATCCGACCCACCGAGCGTCAGAGCCTGTTCGATGGCCCGCCGCATCGCGTCGTAACCGTGTTGGCGGCCTAGCAGTAGAACCTCAATCATGGCCCGCGTGCCATCCTGTCGGCCACGCCGTTGCTGCAGCTTCTCCCAGAAGCGGTCGAAGCTTTCCGGCCACCGACCTTGCGCGCGCGACTGCTCCAGCGGCATCGATCCCGCCAGTGCTCCCGGTTTCTTGGCCAGCACATCTAAGTAATGCTCGAGGTTCAGTACCTTCTGCTGCCGGCTGAAACAGCGCTCATGCCGAGCCACGCACCGGCCTTCGCGCCAAATCTCCACATAGGCTGCGTAAGCTTTTGCTTCCACCCTGGTCCCCGGCGTTAGCGGCGTCGAGTAGAAGTTCGTCAACACGTTGACCGTGCCGCTGCTGTTGACGATCGGAAACGATAGCGCCGCCAGATCGAATCCTTCTTCGGCCAGCGGTCGGAGATGCTCACGTTCGATCGTCATGGCTGCGCCGATAGACTGTACACGGCCCGCAATCACGCGTTGCTCTTCTTCCGTACTGCCTTCGCGCAGCAGTTCGTTCAGGTGTTCCAGATCGCGCGCCTGCGGTAGCGGTACCAGATGGTTCCGCCGAAAGTAGCCCTGTTCGCCCTCCACACCGCCCTTTTCGTTGCCCCGTGCCGGATTGCAGAAATCGCTTTGGAATCCCCAGTGCGAGCGGAAAGCAATGAACCGTTCGTTCTCCTCCCGCCGCTGTCCGCGTAGGATCTTCTTCACGGCACTCGATAAGTTGTCATAGCGCAGCAGTTCGAATGTGCCCCCGAAATAACGGAAGGCCAGCTCATGCGCTTCTAAAAATGCTTGCTGCGTGGCATGCGGGTAGATCCGGTGAAATGCGCCGCCGCTGGCCATCGATCGCATGCAGAACACAAACAGCTTCTGTCGTTCGCCGTCCAGCTCCGCCCACGCTTCATACCAGTCCACCTGGGCTTCGTGGCCCCAGCGGTAACTCTGAGGGACGAAGGTCTCGCCGCCCTTCAGCCCCACCTCCCGCTTCCGCTGGCGCACGTATCGTCGCACTGTGCTCTCGACGACTTCGATCTCCGGCATCTCTTTCCGCAGCCGCACCCAGATCCGATGCGCCGTGTGCCGCTGCTTGCGCGGCGCCTTCTGGTCGGATTCCAGAATGCCATCGATGAACTCAGTCGCTGGGCCCAGCTTCGGCCGCTCGCGAACCGGCCTCTTCCTCGCCGGCGGTATCGCGTTCGCAATCGCTTCCCGCACCATACGACGATGCACCCCCAACTTCCGCGCCACTCCCTTAATCGTTCCGACGCCATGTTCGTACTCGCGCCGGATCTGCTCGAACAGTTCCACCTTGCTCTCCCTCCTCACCGGCCTCCATTCCGGGCCAACTAGACCCAAAACAGAATAGCCAGTTTATGTTTTTAGAGGGGCCAAATCAGAGTATCGAAGTGGGCCAGTTCAGAGTATCGAAATCAGATGATGGCCGCCGCGTTGGCAGCCTGCCTTTTGCCCGCTTGGCGTGCAACCCGGACCGATCCGGCCCGGGCGTTGCGGGATTGACTATCCGCAACCGACAATCATGCCTTTGCCCGTTTCTATGCGTTGAGGACAGCCCGAGCGTCGCCCTGCAGATTTCCGTCCACGTGCCATGCAACCCGCTTGTCGTAAACGGGGCCGCAGCTAACATTGCCATTCAGGGCCGCTAGACGATAACTATCGGATTGTCAGCATAACCGGAAAGTATTCCGATTCTCCTGTCCTCGCGAAACCGGATATCGCCGACTGAGCTGAGACTAACCGCGGGCCGGACAGTCGGTTTTCTCAATGGACGAGAACCCACTTTGCAGCGAGTGAACCGCGATCAGTAAACACACGGCTGTTACTCACGAGTAATCCGCTTAAGGGACGGCTGTCCCAGAGCGAGATATCTGGACTGTCGGGAAGCTCTGTGTCGACCGATGTATAAATCGAGTTATCCTAAGGGGGTTAAAACCGGCAGCATCAGACGGGATGAGGACTTGATCTTGTTCAGACAGCTGGTGCCGACACTGGCGTGGCGAAAGCCTAGCATCGCAGGGATTTCCGGATTCTGATCGTCGCTGGTGACGAACAGCCGTACACAGTGGCCCACCTTGAATCGTCTGGCGTTCGCAACCATGGGTATGCGATAAGCAACCGGTTCATCGATCGGGACGGCCCGGAAGGTGCGACAGGGAACTTCAGGGACTCCCGTGCGGCTGGCTTCCTCATCCACCTCCCGCAAACCCGCTCTTAGATAGCC
>JBAUZG010000077.1:0-24991 GCA_049585195.1 Bryobacteraceae bacterium
GACTTATTTTAGCGGATGCAGGAACAGCAATCTGTGCTGACTTACTTCGCAGCTGGTCTGGCGCGATATGTCAGGTAAAAGAGCTGATTTGCGTTCTATCGGGAATCCACGTCGAAATGTTCAATGCGGTCGGCATCGGTAGCCGCCTTTCAGGAAGCGGCGGCCGACACGGCTGCAAATGGATTCAGAGTGATGCAATACATGTCTGCGAGGTCGTATGCCAGGCCGTGGACGGAACCGGCGCCATTGGCAATCGTTAGTTTGCGCACTCGCACGTCATCTCTGTATTCCGGCTTAGCAGCGGCTGCACGTCGGTTGGCGACGATACGCATTTTGGCGAGTTCGTTATCCGGGTCATTAGGACCAAGTTGCGAGAAGTCGGCGAGTATCGCCGCCTTCACGACGGGGCCAATCGAATGGTTCTGAGTGACGATATCAAACATGAGAGCCACGGCACGTTCGGAGGTTAATCCATATTCACCGCAGAGCTGTAGAGCCTGGTCATAAAAGCTCGAGGCATGATTCGCTTGAACACGCTGGAACTCCGGCGTACGGCCAAGTGTAAGCAGCATTCCCTTCCAGGGCTCATTCACTTGTCCCTTGGTTTGGATCGAGCGAGTGAAGGCAAGCTGGTCCGTTATTGGGGCAGACCGAAGAGCTGTCACTGTGTCAAAGTGCTCATGAAAAATGCTTTGAGCCACATCTGCATGCTCCTCAAACATCTGTTGCAACAGGGGCTGCAGAGTGCCCTGACCGATGTTCCACTGACACACACCGAAGCTAATGCCCATGCCGTCAAAATCACCAGTCAAGCCCAAGAAGCTATCTGGTGGATACTTAGAAGTTTCAAACGTACCAGTGAGTGCCAGACAACGATCAAGTAGCGAACTTTTCACGAACGTCGATACAGGCGCAGATTCTCCGGGGAACATCTGCGTCCAAGTTGTCGCATCTACAAGTCCTGTCGGAGAGATGCTTTGCTGTTTCTGATAGCTCTTTACGGCGGATTCCAGCCCACCACCAAACAACGAATCAATAGGCCCGGTATAGAGCTTGCGAGCGCTCAGCAATTCTTGAACACGCTTTACGGAGTCCCCAGACATACCGGACCGGAGGATCATGATTTATTTCTCCCGAAACGTTACAGGCGCGGACGGGCACGCCGCGCCAAACGGAAGTTGGGCGACGACGTACCGCCGCAGGCCTATCTATGATCTCGCCTCACGCGGCAGCGATCGTTTTCACCGCAACGGCCGCGGCTGCCGTTGCTGGGGGACTAACCACGTGCACGATCCCATAATTGGCGGAAGGGACACCGCCGACCAATTTCAAATTCTTGGGCTGCCAGCCATCGTGATGCTCGCAGCGGACCACCACGCTATCGGCAATCGAAGCGTCGTCGGCAATCAAACGCGCTCGTGGAAAGCCCCAGAGCGGGTTCCACGACGAGTGAAGCGTGTCGAGCGAGTACTTGGGATCAAGCGGCAACAAATACTGCTTCTCAACATCGCCATCGAGTTCGAGCCCTAAGGCGCAGGCTTTGTCCATCATCCAGGCAAGCGTGATGTCCGATAGCGCCGAACTAGCCGACTGGTCTGGAGGTTCGCCGCCGCCAACATCGCTGTGAACACCGCAAAACCAAACCTGCTCAACTTTCTGGCTGCTCGTCGATGAAGTAGTCCAGAGGGTCGGAGGGAACTCAGCCCGCCGCTCGTCAATGGCTAGAGCATGGTAGGCGTTCAGGACGTCAGGATGAAGGGAAGTGTCGAGAAAACCGTAAACGACTGGACCGACGCCACCGAAAATCGCCGGAATGCCGAGCGAGCCTACTGTGTCCCATACTCCGACCATCGTGATCTTGGCGTCGTATATCGCGTAATTTTTGTTCAATTCCGCCAGCAGAGCTGGCCGTTGGTCCTTCTGCCTATACGCTTGAAATGCGATATCCACAAGGTCGTTATCAAAGTTCTTAGTCGGCAGACCGCAGATCGCGATCATACCGGCAATGCTTCGCGCGGTGTACGCGCCGCGGCTGAAGCCGAACAGAAAGAGTTCGTCGCCCGCTTCGTAAACGTGGGCAACTTGCGTGTAGCCTTGCTTGATCTTATTGAAGAGCCCCAGGCCGAATGCCCCGCCGGCAAGCCGGTCGATGGGCAGCCCGTCCGCCCCCACGCCGTCATCATAGAAGCCGATCTGCTCCGCGCTGACAGCGAGCGCCTGGGAAAGGCGATACACGTTTGTGTGGTTTGACTCTTTGTCCCAGGTACCGTCCGTACAAAGGACTATACGTTTTTGCATTACCTTATACCTCCGTCGAAGTTGCTTTTAGTGCGGATAATTCCGCGGTCAGCAATTGCTTGAAATAATCGTTCAGCAGGCGTCCGTTTGGGTCGTAGCTTTGACGCGTTTTGTTCAGGGCTTTAAGCCGATCGCCAAAGGCTTTCTGCGCGATGGCAGGAGTTACTCCAAAAGTCTGATTTAGAAGCGGCACGCCGTTGCGAGAGATGCAGAAATCGTTGTAGGCGGCAAGAAACTCTTTCCATCCCGGATTGCCCGTCGAAACGGGATCTATGGTCATGACATTGCCATCCCAGGAATAGGAAAGCCAAGCCTGCTGATCCTTCAGAATTCGATAACCGACGTAGAGCAGATTAGAGCGGTAGCCTTTTTGAGCATAATAATTGCGGCAAAACTCGAAGAACTCAGACAGCGTTTGCGGGTACTGCTTCTCCGGGAAAGCGAACAAGCTAAAGGTGTATCGGCTGTCGTTCGAAACCGGGGGATATTGAATGATTTGGTCGGCAGGGATGGTGTTGTCGCTGACCACCAGGTTTTCGAGTTGAAAACGCCAAAGAGCGTTGAATTTATCGATAATGCCGTAGCGGATGGCGGGCACCGAAAAGTTCTCTTCGACGCTCTGGCCCAGCTTAGGCCCCGACGTGCCCCAGATGTGATTGCGGAGAGCCCACGCGATGCGATCTGGATCGCCCGAAGCGGTCGGATTGTACTTGCGGAACTCGATAGTAATTTTATCGTCGAAGGGAAAGATGTAATACATCATCGAGTAATTCAGAGCGATCAGCTCAGGGAGAGTGTTCGTAAATTCAGCCAAACTGAATGTCTTGTGATGAACGGCTAATGCGAGAAGCGGCCGAATGCGATAGGTAACTTCGTAGATGACGCCAAAAGTGCCGTAACTGGAACGGACTTTTTGCATAAGATCCGGCTGTTTTGCCTCTGTCACTTCGAGAAACTCCCCGCTAGGCAGGACCATTTTTACGCCTATGACGTAAGAGCCAACCTGACCGTACTCGCCGGGCATCGAAGCGTCCTTGGTACCCGCGCAGGAGGCGCTGCCGGCAGTGAGACTGCCGATTTCGGTGTTCACATAGAACTGAAGCTTACGCTGCTCGAGTTGCCGCGCCATATCGATGTGAAGAGCGCCCGCTTCGACGGTGATCGTGTCGGAACTGATGTCGAGAATACGGTTCATCTTCATCCGAATGAGCGTGCCGCCGTCGGCCACGCCGCACGGTGCAGTGGAGTGATTCGACCCGACCGCGCGAACCGGCGAAGGGTACTTCACAGAATCTTTCATCACCGCGACGATGTCATCTACGGTATTTGCATCCACAATCACCTTTGGATGCGAAACAAGATCTCCGAACCAGTTTGTGACGGTTAATTCGGCCATGTTTGATGTCCTAGGGTTGATGTCGTTATTGAGGGCGGGAAGTGGCGGTTGCAGACGGCGGTAAGAAGGAGTCATCGGACTCAGCTCCGGCCCGAGGTTTCCAGTCTAAGCTGTAGTACTCCCCTCGATCTCTAGCCCACGGATCGAAGGCGTTGACCACAGGGTCAAGCTCGGCGGCAAGTTCGGGAATATTTCGCACAAGAACACGTTTCAGTGGCGATACCGGCTGTTTGTGTCCATTCGGCATGCCCTTTTCGATCTGGGCTGGGCCTGGACCATTATTGTTGACCCAGTCGATGCCGAGGCGCGTGTAGAACTCCGGACGAAAACTCGATGTGAAAAAGCGGTCACTGAAGAGGCGGCGCGATGCGTTCAGAATGAATACGACAAACTGCGTCTCGGAGATGGCGAAGCCGTGCGGGCGCACGGGTTCAGCCAGATACCCAACGACTGTATCGACGTCTTCAATGTTATCGATGAGGGTTCCGTTGGGATGGCCCAGGCAGTCGTTGATCGGGGTTTTGTCCGCGTTAAGCTGCGCATCGGTGATGATCTTTGACGCATCGCAGACGTGCCGCCCGTAGACCTCACGCAGGGTTTTAACTGTCTCCTCCTGCTCGCTTCGAGCAGATGAGCCGGCCGGGAGCGAAGGGTCTATAAAATCATCGAAGCCGGTGAGCTGGCGCAGACCATATTGCCGGCGGAATTCGTTGAAGCGTGGAAGGCCGTGTTCGCGATCACGGATGATGTCGAGCGCCAGAACGTCAATTTGCCCGGTCGCGGTATCGAGCCGCGGAAGTTTTAGATTCTGGAGGAACAGGGGCGAGTTGTGCAGTTCCAGGAGACCAAGCCGCTGGCGGCCGAGCGTCAGACCCCAATTTGGCATGCCGCGTGTGTGCATGAACTCGGTAGCGTGTGATTCAAAGGTGCTGATGACCGGAATTTTGGAGACGATTTTGTTGGGATCTTTATCGAGGTCCCGATATTCCAGCAGATCGGGCACCAACGGATGAAGCCGGTACACACTGACGAATTCCTCGGGGAAGTTAAAGGGCGATCCGAAATGGTTCACGCCGCCGTCGGTGTAGCGCGCCTTGGTGATGTCGTATCCGTGCACTTTGCTGCCGAGTCCGAAAATGCCTGGTCCGGAAGCGAACACAGAATACCATTCGGTACTCTTTTCGACGTCTTTCGATTTGCCGAAACTGTTCACGATGACGTTATTGAGGGCCTTGGAGACATCGGGATCTCCTTGTCCGAGGAGCCCATTCCAGTTGGCGTTCATACCTTTGTAGAGAGGTTCGCCATAGAGAAGCTGTGGCGTCCACTCAGTAGTGTGAATCTTAGCGATCTCAGCCGCTACCACAAGCCGCGCGGCGTTAAATAACTCGTCCGGGGTGACATCTTTATACCGAATGATCGTCTTGGGATCGGCCGGGTTGCGAAGACCAGAGTCGGCGTTTGGCGATTGCGCTGCGATTCGCTGGAACTCGTCGACAAACGAGTTGTGCTCGCGAACAAACAGGTTGTGGAGGAAACTCATGCCGACAGTCCAGTTATCGGGGAATGCGGCCGATTCCTGACCCGCCCATTCGGGGTTCATGGGATCGCCCGGTGCAAGGACGGGCAAGTATCCGGGGCCGCTTTGCCCGGAGACGGGCTCGAGCAAAAGTTTGGCTGGATCCATAGGGTTGCGCTTCACACGGCGAACAGAGATGGAGTCGTAGCCATAGATTTGAGAGGCATCCCACCAAGCGGTATTGTTGTTGCGCATGGTTTTTGGAGCACGGTCGAGATACTGATGACCATCCTGCGAGAACGTGCCCGGAGGAGAATTTTGGGCAACGTAAGCTTTATCGATGCTGTCTTCCGGCCGGCACCCGAGCTGCTTGATCTGCTCGGGCGTTAGCGGAGTTGGCACGTTGTTTACCAGCTGGCTTTCGCAGCCCACCTTCATGAATTTCCTTGCGTTGTGACCTTCTTCCATGTGCGAGAACCAATCGTGTGTCATGAACTGGATCCAGTAGGCCGCCAAGACGTTAAAAAATGGCGCCTTCTTGTAGTCGCAATTGGCTGCCTTCGAGTAGTTCGGCAAGCCAAAGCCGGCCTGGCAGGCGGCGGGATCGGATTGGACACGCGTAAAAAGCCTACGGCTGATTACTTGTGGATCGGGCTGTAGGAGCCCGAGGCGATCGCCGTGACGATTCCTTGTATAGACGCTCTGCGTGGATTCCGGGAAAGTGCTTTCGAATTCCACATTGCGGGCGAACAACTGGCCGCTCGAACCCATTCCGGGATTTAGAATATCGTTGCAAATCCCGTTCACGGTGCGACCGCGAATGAGCGCGCCCTTGCATTCCTGGTTTCCATCGCCGCCGACATCTTTGTAGTTAGGATCGTCGGGTTTGAGCCGCATTTCGGGCCAGGTCTTTAGGGCCGGTCCACCAACGCCATCGCGGCCGCTAACAAACTGCTGAAAGGTGCCATTGTTATCGAACAGATTAAACTTGATGAGCTCGACGCGTTGGTATTCCAGGTCAAGAAGCGCTCCGGAAACGCCTCGCTGAGCGACTACGTGGCTCGAAATGAAGCCTGACGGGATGGAAGACGCATCGCCCGTTCCCCAATAATTCGACCAATCGACCCACGGGGTGTTGCGGAATTGAAGAGCTCGCTGACCGCCCCGGCACAGAGCGTTTGCTTCGGACACTTTTCCTTCAAAGCGGACATCGCGTGTGGGAGCAACCTTTCGAAGACCATTAACAACAGCTTGGGCACAGGCCTTGAGGGCATCCGCCTCCTCCGAAACCTCGCTTCCGGAAGCATTCGAAGTAACCTGTGCGTGCGAACGGTTCGTAGACGCCAAAGCAGCGGCTATAAGGATAGCGGGAGTCAACAATCGAGAGATACCCAGCAGGGCCATAAAACCTTCCACCCTCGTTGGAACATTATTTCAGGACGAAAACTGGAACAACAAGCATGCAATCAACATTCCAGTCCTATTTAGATAATTTTTTTATGGGCAATTGAAAGATTAGTAAGGCGGCTGACTCCTGATTTACCCGGAACTTGCTCCCGCTAAGCTGCCCGCTTACTAAACGTATGCCAAACTACGTCGCGAGGCGACGGCAGGCAACAATGTCTTCTCGGCCAATATCAACTGGCGAAAACCAAATTGAGAGTGAGATTGAAACAATCAGATAAGTTTTATCTCGCACTCAAGCGTGGTAATGTACTTGCAAGAATCGTTCAGCATCATTCAGGACATTTACTGAGATAGGCTTGGAACTCTTCTAACAAGGCTACTTTCATGCCCGACATAGTGGTTACCGATCAACTCGACCAGCCTATCGACACGATAAAGATCGATCTTACGCATCCTTCTTCACTAATCAAATATCTGAAGACTGAACTGCTGCACCTGGCGGTGCTTCCTGATTTCCTGGCGCGAAAAGACACGATTCTCAGCAAAGCCGCCGAGGAGCCCATTCAGTTCGAGGCCAAGGCGCAGCATGAGTTTCAGCTTGGGAACACGAAGCCAGAAATCGATTTCACGCCAGACGTTGAGACTATCGTTCGCGTTAATGCCACTCCGGGCACGGACCTGTTTGAGGACGATCCATTTCATGTTCCTGCCAAGGTGCCGCCTAATACGAGTTACTTGTCGGTTGGGTTCAACGGGTCGGTCGATCTCGGCGTTAGCGGCAGCAATGGAGACCTGACCTTCGGGTTCGATAAAACCAGCGGCGTCAAGCTGGAATACCTCAAAGCGTTTCCGAGAGGTATCGGCGAGCCTTCGCTGGGAAACGCATTGGGCGAGACCATCTCATCGTACGTCATCCCTGGAGATCTTTCCGACCTGAAGTTGCTCGGGGTTAACGATATAGCCACTGTCTCGGGACACGGCAGCCTGAAAGTATCCGGTGGTGTGAACGTCACGGCGTTTCCAAATCCGCTTGCGTCGGTAGGGCTGCCGCTCGGAGCCGGGACGATTGCGGTAAATGCGGGCCCCGCCGCAGGCCTTTCGGCAAGCTTCACCATTTCCGGATCGTACCAGGTGCGGGTTCGTAGACGGGATACAGAGACAATCGAGCTGAGCATTTCGCCGGAGCGCGGAACCACATTTACGGCGGAGTTTTCGGCGTCGGCAGGCGTTACCGCGAATTTGGGTGACACGGACCTGATCGCATCGGTCCTTGGTGGCATTAGCACGGATCCAGCGAAGGACTTAAGCGCGGCGCTTGCCGACCTACAACCATCCGAGATCCAGACCCTTACAGAGGCGATCAAGAATGGGTTAGACCGTAGCCTTCAGGCCTGCATCGACGCGGTTCTCTCCACTGAAACAGATAACCAGGCGGCGTTCCAGTATGAGGTCCAGCCAGCACGGTTGGCCCCGGAGGCGAGCTTAGCCGTTGATCGCGCTCTGGCTGGCGACCTAGGCCTGCTCACGGCGATGGAAAGCGAAATGCAACCCGGTGGTGTTCTTGCTCCCGGATTAAAGATGTTGAACAGTGTGCTTTGGGAAACGTGCAAACGTGGCGCTGCGCTTAAGATCAACTTACTCGGAATCTTGAATTATGCGAATGTTTCGGAGTTGATCCGTAACAGCGAGACGCTGACCGACGAGGCGACGGGGGATGTCACCATTAAGGAGACTGTGACCGGAAATAAGATTTCTGCGCTTGTGGACCCGCTGGAACGCGCTGAGGCGATGCGGAAAGCGATGTTCGAATCGGTGCTGGCGACAACCACCTATCGGGCCGGAAAGGCCGTCGAAATTCCGAATTTGAGCTGCGAGCAGGTGCATTTCGCTCTGGTTCAGAACACAAAGACGCAGACTGTGACCGATTATCTGAGTTGGTTCATGGCACTGAACCTTGTCACGCAACAAGATAAAGAGGCCCTGATAGCGAAATTTGTGGGTGGGGGCCGGTCGACGTGCGTCTTGAGAACGTCTTTTGGCGATGCCGACTGCGCTTCAATGTTTTTTGATGAGAACGGTAATCTTCGCCAGAGGCAGTATTACCTTGAAATTGGCCGGCAAGCGCTGCGTGCACTCCTCGAGCCGCGCAATAATCCGAACGACCGCCTGCGTTATCAGATCGTGGATGACGCTCTTTGGCCGAAGGCTTTGAAGATCGGCGCGACCGCCGAGCTGGGTGTCCTTGTCGGCCTCAGCGCAGGTGATCCTCGTGTCGAATATCTAATTGGAGACGTTCTCGACATTATCTCTTGGGCGGACGCCATGGTGCAGACAGGAGCGCTCGTGCAGGATATACGAGCATTCGTGGGCAAGTCCAATCCTGCGACGCTGTTCCAAAACGAGCAATTCAAGAGTAAGCGAGATGCGCTTCAAAAGAAGCTGGCGGCCATGGTGAAAGCGAGTAAGATTCGTTTCGAAGAGCCCTGGGGGATGGTCTGTCTCTTCTGGGCGGGCGGTTCCCCTCACACTGCATATGCCAAGGCCGTTACTCAAGGATTTACGGTTAAGCGCGGTACGCAACGCAAACTTGCGGCCGGCGGGAACTGAGAATACTGCTGGTTCGGCTCGGGAACTTAACGCGGCTTCTTGGACGTGAAGGCGTCGTCGGCGTGGTTGCAGGCTGTTCGGCAGCTAGCCTAAATGCTAGCCCTCGGCTAACATACTAACAGAATTTCAGCGATTTTTCAGAATCCGGGAATAAACTTGACATGGCTCATTTCCCTTTGGACCTCTGTGATGAAAGTCAACTCTTCTTTCGCTCCTCTGCTTCTCGTGCTTGCGGTGTCCGGCTTGGCGCAAGGATACAAAGTCGCCGGCTCAATACAGATCGGAGGGACGGGTGGCTGGGACTACCTCAGCGCTGATTCCAGCAACCGGCGGCTCTATGTGTCTCACGGCACCGAAGTGGTTGTCGTCGACCTCGATTCTGAAAAGCCCGTAGGGCGCATTTCCGGGATGCAAGGCATCCACGGCATAGCGATCGCTGACGATCTTGGCGCCGGGTTTATTAGCGACGGCCGTGCCAACGACGTGGTCATGTTCAGCCTGAAGGATCTGTCCGTTCAGAAAAAGGTGGCTGCGGGAACGAACCCCGATGGAATTGTTTACGATCCGGTTTCAAAGCGCGTGTTCGCATTCAACGGGCGCAGCCAGGATGCGACTGCCATTGACGCAGCGAGCGGGACTGTAGCGGGAACGATCAAGCTCGATGGCAAGCCTGAGTTTCCGGTCAGCGACGGCAAGGGAAGTGTTTACGACAACATTGAGGACAAGAGCGAGATTGTGCGCATTAATTCAACCACCCTGAAGGTGGAGGCCACCTGGTCTGTCTCGCCCTGCGATTCGCCCTCGGGGCTCGCAATCGACACGGCGAACCGTCGGTTGTTTGCAGTCTGCGACAACAAGATGATGGCAGTTGTGGATGCCGATTCCGGCAAGGTGGTTGCCACGCCGCCAATAGGCGAAGGGCCTGATGCAGCGGTATTCGATGCGGGGACAAAGCTCGCATTCTCCTCGAATGGACGAGATGGAACGCTTACCGTTGTGAGTGAAAGCGGAAAAGATAGCTATTCCGTTGCCGAGACGGTAAACACCGCGCGAGGCGCGCGAACGATGGCGCTCGATACGACGACGCACAAGATTTATCTCGCGACGGCGAGTTTCGGCCCAACATCGGCCGCAAGCGCGACAAATCCGCGGCCACGGCCCACCATACTGCCCGGCTCGTTCAAATTGATAGTGTTGAGTAAATAGTCGTTAATTTTTGACACGCCTCGAATAAGCCGAGCGTCAGATTTGAAGGGCGCTGGAATGCCAAGGCGTGGCTCTATATTACCTCTCATCCTCTTGAGCCTTCGCCGGTTCGCATCCGTTCTGGCCCTACCAATTGCGCTCCTCGCGCATCAGCCTGCTCCTACTAATGCCCAGGTTCCCGTAGATTTGGTTGTCGATGCGGGAACGCCGCTGCGGTTGTACATTACAAAACGCGTGTCCTACCGGAAGAATTCTGCGGTCGACGCGAAGCTCGCGGAACCCGTGTGGGCTTTCGACAGGATCGTGATTCCTGCGGGGGCCACAGTCGAGGGCCAACTCGCCGAATTGACTCCAATTCCCAAAGGTCAACGCGCAATGGCAATGATTCGCGGAGACTTTACACCTCTGAAGATTGCAAAAGTGTCTTTCTCGAGAATCGTTTTACCTGACGGACACGCGATTGCGATCGACACGCAGCCCTCCGCCGGTTTATTGAGCATTTATGTTCCTCCCAAGCCACCCAAGAACAACAAGCCGCCCCCTCCGCCGCCGAGCTCAAACTCGAAAGCGGCGAAGTTGAAAGCGCTTGCCAAACAGCAGGCACAGAACCAGGTGAGCGCCAGGACACAAGGTGTACTCGATCTGGTTCGCGGGCAGAACAGACGCGAATGGCTCGAGAATTTTTTCTGGACAAAGCTCCCCTATCATCCGCAGTGGTATCGGTCGAGAACACGTTTCGATGCAGTGCTCGATAAGTCAGTCGACTTTGGCAAGGTCGACATCCCTCAAGCTACTCTGGCTCAAGTCGGCAAGCAACCGGCGGCCGATCAGACGGCTTCTGTCCGTCTCTTGTCGGCTCTAAGCTCTTCGGATTCGAAAGTCGGCGACCCGGTCAAGGGCATCCTGTCCCAGCCGTTATTTTCTGCTGACCGGAAGCTGATTTTGCCCGAGGGTACCGAGGTGCACGGCAAAGTTACCATGGCGCGGCCGGCGCGCATGTTTCACCGCGGCGGACAACTCCGGTTTACATTCGAAGAAGTCGAGCCGCCGGAGTTGGCTGTCGCAAGCGCTCCGGAGCCTCACGAAACTCAGGCACAACTTGCCAAAGCCGAATCGGATTCGGGCCCGGTGAACGTTGACGAGGAAGGAACCGCGAAAGCAACCGAATCGAAGACGCGCTTCTTGCGGCCTGCTATCGCGGGCCTTGTCGCGGCGAGCACACTAGATAACGACGCTGGCAAGCAGGGAACTGCGGGGCATGCAAACTACTCTGGCCGTGGCACGGGCGGCTTTTCCGGATTTGGCCTTTTCGGGACGGCAGCAGCCTGGGGCCCTCGTTTTGTGGGGTCGGCACTCGGCTTCTACGGATTGGCTTGGTCCGCTTACACCAACCTCGTCGCGCGAGGAAGAGAAGTTACTTTCGAGAAGAATACAGCAACCGCAATCCGCTTCGGCGCCCAACAACCTCACCCAAATCGCTGAGAAGATACCGAGCTGCAACGAAGATAACCGAGCCGCGATCGCGAGAGACCGGTTTTTGCGCGACTTAAAACCAGTTCTGAGACATTGTAAGTGAGGAGAGAACTTTGCCAACTATCGAAGCGCGAGTACTAGAAGATCTCTGCATCAACACAATTCGAATATTGTCAGCCGATGCCGTCCAAAACGCAAACTCCGGTCATCCCGGCCTGCCAATGGGCGCAGCAGCCATGGCTTACACTTTGTGGACGCGTTATTTGAAGCACAACCCGAAAGACCCGCATTGGATCAATCGTGATCGTTTTGTGTTATCCGCAGGTCACGGTTCCATGCTGCTCTACAGCCTGCTTCACCTGACTGGATACGATCTTCCGCTAGAGGAGTTGAAACGATTTAGGAAGTGGGGCAGCAAGACGCCCGGACACCCCGAACGAGGACACACCGTGGGAGTTGAGGTCGCAACTGGCCCTTTGGGGCAAGGGTTCGGCAATGGCGTCGGCATAGCGATTGCCGAAGCATGGCTGGCGGCTCGATTCAACCGTCCCGGTCACACGATTATCGATCATTACACATACGCCATCTGTGGTGACGGAGATTTGATGGAAGGAGTGACGCAAGAGGCGGCGTCGCTCGCCGGACATTTGAGGCTCGGAAAGTTGATTTACCTTTACGACCAAAACCATATTTCGCTGGCTGGTGGGACCGATCTCACCTTCACCGAAGACGTTGGCCGCCGGTTCGAAGCATACGGGTGGCACACGCAGCATATAGCCGAGGGAAACGATACCGAAGAGGTTGCGAGGGCGATTCAGAAAGCGCAGGATGAAGACCGCAAGCCATCCCTGATTCTCGTGCGCACGCACATTGGTTACGGTAGTCCAAAGAAGCAGGATACCTTCGAGGCGCATGGAAATCCGCTAGGCGAAGACGAGTTGCAAGCGGCCAAAAAAGCGCTTGGCTGGCCCACGATGGATAAGTTCTATTTGCCCGGCGCGGCGGTGGATTTTTTCCGGCAAGCCGTCGGTAAGGGAGCGAAGGCGCAACAGGAATGGCAGAAGAGATTCGACGCTTATAAGAAAGACTTCCCGAAGGAAGCCGCGGAGTTTGAGCAGTTTATCGGGGGAAAGTTGCCTCAAAATTGGAACGCTGATTTGCCGAAATGGAAACCGGGCGACAAACCGATTGCCACCCGCGCCGCGGGCGGCCAGGTTCTGAACGCACTCTCGAAACACGTCGGTAACATCATTGGCGGTTCGGCCGATCTGAATCCGTCCACCATCACAGCCCTCAAGGGCGAGGGGGATTTTCAGCCTCCTGAATTTGGCGGCCCGGCCATACAGGGAGCCGTCGGCGGCCTATGGGGCTACGCCGGCAGAAATGTAGCGTTCGGCGTGCGAGAGCATGCCATGGGCGCCGCAGTGAATGGCATGGCGGCGCACGGCGGTGTTCTTCCGTTCAGCGCTACGTTCCTGATCTTCTCCGATTACATGAAGCCATCTATCCGCCTGGGTGCGCTCAGCAAACTGAAAGTCTTTTACGTTTTCACGCATGACAGCGTCGGTGTTGGGGAGGATGGCCCTACTCACGAGCCGGTCGAGCAATTGGCTGGTTTGCGGGCCATACCGGGTTTGAATGTCATCCGGCCAGCTGACGCCACCGAAACCGCCGAAGCATGGACGGTTGCCATTCAGCACGACGGCCCCTCGCTTTTGGCACTTACCAGACAAGCCGTTCCTCATCTCGATCGGAGCAACGCGAAGAATCCAGGCGTGTCGAGAGGCGCGTATATCCTTTCGGACGCTGCCGGTGGCTCGCCAGAGGTGATTCTAATCGGTTCCGGTTCGGAAACGGCGCTCTGCGTCAAAGCGCAAGAACGCTTGAAGAATTATGGAGTGAAGGCGCGGGTTGTCAGCATGCCGAGTTGGAACTTGTTCGATGCCCAGGACGAGGGATATCGGGAAAGTGTTCTGCCGGAATCAATCCGAAAGCGCGTGACCATTGAAGCCGCGGCCCGACAAGGTTGGCAGCGCTTCGCCACCGACGAAGGGACGGTCATCGGCATCGACCACTATGGCGCCTCCGCTCCCGGCGATGAAATTCTGCGAAATTTCGGCTTCACAGCGGAGCACGTAACAGCGGCCGCTCTGCGTCTGGTTGGCAAACGCCAGGAAGCAGACCGGGAGTTCAACGGGGGCGAGACTGCCTTGGAACCGACCTCATCGGTTGCTGGCCATTCGTAGCGCAGCCATCGACGGGCGGTTAAACTACCCCCGCCTCGACACATAACCCGTGCACACGTAAAATTGTTCCATGAACGTTACCTTGTCGATTTGCGATGAAGTCATCCAAGAGGCTAGGCGGCGTGCTGAAGCAATGGGGACGAGCGTAAACCAACTGATCCGCGAGTACCTCAAGCAGTTTGCCGGGAAGAGCGACCCGAGCGCCGACGCAGACGAATTCGAGCGGCTCTCCCGAATGTCGAATGGCAACTCGCGCCGGTGGAAGTTTAACCGCGACGAACTGCACGAACGGCGATGAGCGGGTTCGCCTTCTTTGACACAAACGTGTTAGTGTACGCCGACGATGTCGCATCCCCAAAAAAGCGAGAACGGGCAATCACCCTTTTTGCAGAGCATCTTCGCCAGGGGACAGCAGTCGTGTCGATGCAAGTTCTCCAGGAGTACTTTGTTGCCGCGACACGCAAGCTCAGGCTGGCTCCTGACGCGGCTCAACGGAAGGTCGAGATCGTCGCTCGCGCCAAAGTCGTTCGCCTTGGCGTCAACGACGTGATCGCGGCAATTGAGCTACATCGGCTTACGCAAGTTTCGTTTTGGGATGCCCTGCTCGTACACGCGGCACGGTCCGTAGGCGCCGTCGTGCTATACAGCGAAGACCTTCAGCACGGTGGCGTCCAAGGAGGAGTCCGTGTGGTCAATCCGTTTGCGCCGTGAATCCCTGGCATTTCCGTATTTCGCTCACACATCCTCGGTGTTCGAGACAATCTCACCGCCAGGCGCCAGAACGCGCATCAATTCATTCTGAACGCCCGGCATGAGCGCCCGAAAATTCCAGGGAACGATCACCTTTGTAAAAAAGGAGCCATGCCAAGGTATCTGGTCCGGAGTGGCATTTAGAAACGTCACATTACTAAACTCAGCAAATTCCCGGCGAGCCCCTTCAACCTCGTCCGAATCGCCAATGCCTACAAAACAGCCTGCTATCAAAGCGCGTGCAATCGCAGCAGTTTCAGCCGCCGGCGGGATTACGAGACTGAGAACGCGATCGTCCGGCCGAAACTTCGTCATCACTTCAATCAATCGCAGCGTCAAGGAAGATTGACCAGTCTGCCGTTTGCGGCCGCAGCCAGCACCGCCGCCGCGTCCTCTTCGCTGAACTCCTCGGTCTTCGCGGAATGATTCATCGAACAGAACTTAGGCCCGCACATCGAACAGAACGCCGCTTCCTTGAAGCCTTCCTCAGGAAGCGTCTCGTCATGAAACGCTCGCGCGGTTTCCGGGTCGAGCGACAATTCGAATTGCCGGTTCCAATCGAAAGCATAACGGGCCCGCGATAACTCATCATCGCGATTGCGCGCGCCGGGACGCCCGCGGGCCACATCCGCGGCATGAGCCGCGATCTTATAAGCGATAATGCCCTGCTTCACGTCCTCCCGGTTTGGCAAACCCAGATGCTCTTTGGGCGTGACATAGCACAGCATCGAAGCGCCATGCCATCCGATCATCGCCGCGCCAATGGCCGAAGTAATGTGATCGTAGCCGGGTGCGATGTCCGTCACGAGCGGACCTAGCGTGTAAAACGGAGCCTCATCGCAAATCTGGTTCTCTTTCTCGACTTGCATTTGGATCTGATCCATGGGTATGTGCCCGGGCCCCTCGATCATCACCTGAACGTCATACGCCCAAGCCTTCCTGGTGAGCTCTCCCAGCGTCTCTAGCTCGGCGAACTGCGCCGCATCGCTCGCATCGGCCAAACAACCGGGACGTAGACCATCTCCCAAAGAAAAACTCACATCGTACTTCTGAAATATTTTACAAATCTCATCGAAATGTTCATACAACAGATTTTGTTTGTGATTCTTCACCATCCACTCGGCCAGAATCGCTCCGCCGCGGCTCACAATGCCCGTAATCCGCTTGGTTGTGAGGGGAATGTACTGCACAAGGACACCGGCGTGGATGGTCATGTAATCCACGCCTTGCTCGGCTTGCTCCTCAATCACCTCCAACATGATGCCGATATTCAGATCCTGAACGCGGCGAATGCGGCTGAGCGCCTCATAAATCGGCACCGTTCCAATGGGAACGGGCGACTCGTTGATAATGGCCTTGCGGATGGTGGGGATGTCGCCGCCGGTTGACAAATCCATCACCGTGTCCGCGCCGAACTTCACCGAGTGCCGCAATTTTTCGAGTTCTTCGTTGATGTTTGACGTTGTGGACGAGTTGCCGATGTTCGCGTTGATCTTGCACCGGGACGCCACGCCAATACACATGGGTTCGAGGGCACGGTGATTGATATTGGCCGGGATAATCATGCGGCCCCGCGCAACTTCACTGCGAATCAGCTCCGGACTCAGATTTTCGCGGCGGCCCACATACTCCATCTCGCCCGTACTGATGCTTTTACGGGCGTAGTGAATCTGCGTGCGAATCGAATCGTTCTGCCGCGCGATAAGCCATTCTCTGCGGTTCATGTCTCGATTATAGGTTTTCCTTGCGAAGCCAGCCGCCGCAGTTCCTCTTCGAGCACCTTGGTTCCTTGCTCTGGCGTACGGTGCTGCTGCCACGGAATCGGGCTTCCAATGTGAATGGCGAGCTTTTTCGAACGGAACCAGCGTTCCCCGGTGCGTTTCAATTCGCCAAGACCGGCCAGATAAACGGGCAGGGCAGGGCATCGTAGCTCCGACCAAAGCAGTCCGGCCCCGCTCATGAACGGTTGTATCGTCTCGTCCTCGGCGCGGATTCCTTCCGGGAAGACGATGACGCTGTAGCCGCGATCCATCGCACGCGCCGCGTGAGAAAAGCTCCGGCGGAAGCCGCTCTTCTGGGGCAACGGGAAAACATTAAACAAACCCGTGACAACCAAATACTCGAGCGGAGAAATCCAATTCAAAATTCTGTACCGGTAGTATCGGCGCCGTCTCCAAGCCAGAAGAATCTCGCCCGACATCGCAATCGCCGTCGATCGCCGCATCGCGCCGGGCAGTGCATATTGAATCAGAGGCGCGTCCATGGCCGTAACGTGATTGCCGTAAATGAGCATTGGCGTCTTCGGCAGGGCGCGTGTCTCGAATCGCACTCTAGGCTTCGCCAACACATAGACGAACCCTCTCATCACGAGATCCAGGAACACATCTCTTATTAACTTTGCAACGGGCGTCCATGGCCAGAGTGGATAAATATGTTGATCCTCTACAGTGGCAGGCGTCGCCGTCCCCGTCTCGAAAGTTCGCGAAGGCGTTGGATGCTCGATCGCCGCGCGCAGATCGTCCACCGTGCGTATTCCTTGCATCGCGGCATCATCGATTGTCACGCCAAATTGCTCTTCAAGACTGGCCTGCAGTTCCACTCGCGCCAGGCTGTCGAGGTTTAGCTCTTGGTCGGTTTCGCTCTCGCCCGTGGATGAATTCCTAATCCTTCTCAGAATCGCTGCAAGGGAACCCTTTACCGAGCGCGTGTCCAGATTCGTATTGACGATCCGAGCCACTTCGCGCCGCATCACTTTACCTGTCGACGTTCTGGGAAGATCCGGTTCGGGCCACACAACCCATCGCTGCATCCGTTGATATTCGGCCAGTGATGCGTTCGCTCTGGCGACAACCTCGGCTGCGCTGCCATTCCTCAAAACCATCACGGCCAGCGGTTCCGGCCCATACTGCCCTTCCGTCTCAACCACTGCTGCCGCTTTCACCTCCGCCTGTTTTGCGAGCGCCGCTTCCAGATCATCCGGATAGATATTTAAACCGGCGGCCGTTACAATCGTTTCTTTCTTCCGGCCGCGAAAACGTAAATTGCCAGAGGCGTCCAATTCGGCCAAGTCTCCGGTGGCCAGCCAGGCCTCTTCAAGCGGTTGCAATCGTCCATTGCGCCAGACCGCCTGTGAAATTGTTTCGCCGCGGACCAGAACCTCGCCGTCTTCACCGAGCTTTACTTCGCGTCCAGGCAGTATCTGTCCAAGAGTGCCGCTGGATGCGTGGAATGGATGGTTGAGGCTCACGAGGGCCGTCGTCTCGGTCATTCCGTAACCCTGCACGACCACAAATCCGAGCGAATTCCAAAACTCCTCCAACTCGGCGCCCAATGCAGCTCCACCGCAGATCAGCGCCCAAAATTTAAAACCAAAATGACGGTGAATATCTCGAAACATCCACCAGCGCTTCAGTGCGCTTGCGCCTCGGGCGCGTTCACGCCGCTGCTCCACACCGGGATAGCGTTGGTGGAGATGCTCGCGCATCAAGTCGAGCACCCGTGGCACGCCCGCGAGCACGGAAATGCGTTTGCTGCGAATCAACTCAACCAGATCCGATGCCAACAGCCGGTCTTCAAAATGCACTTCAGCCGCAATCAGCGGCGGTATCCACAGCCCCATGAATTGGCCGAAAACGTGGCTAAGAGGCAGTGTATGAAGAAATCGGAGTGGATGAAAAATCCGTTCGTACTTCCGGTATTTCCCAATTTCCTCCTCAATCGGACGAAGGCTCGCCAACACGTTTCCGTGCGTGTGAACGATTCCCTTCGGTTCCCCTGTTGTTCCAGAAGTGAAGATGATTTGCAGAGAATCGCCGGCCGTGAGCCGTTCCGCCTCGAATAGCGGAGTTCCTGGAAGGCGCTCGCGTAATTCCTCGACTACAAGCATCTGTGACTGTGTTTGAATTTCGCGAGCATGCGCCGCCGTCGTTACTACTAGCTTCGGACCGACATCCCGCACGACGCGCTCTACAAACTCCGGCGCACCGGCATTGTCGAGTGGAACTGGAAGAACGCCCCGCAAAACGCATCCGAAAAACGCGCCAACCCACTCCCCGCTGTTCGGAGCCCAAAGCAACACTCGCTCCCCTTTGCCAATGCCGCTTTTAAAGAGCAGAGCCGCAAACCGGCCCGCAATGAGTGCCAAGTCCCCATAAGAGAAGCAGCTGTGTCTTAGGCCCCGTCGCGATACAACCGCGATTTCGTTCGCGTGCCGTTGAAAGTCGCTTACGAGCGAAGCGAGATTTTCCCGGGAACGAGCAGCATTAGCCACGCGCCCACTGGTTTAACACATTCGCCTGCCAACCCCGAAATCCTATGCTACTCTCCGTGAGGCTGCGCTTCTTGCGTTGCTGAATTAGTTATGTCTCACGCTCTTGTGTATGGCGGCGCGGATCTGGGCGGCACCAATATTGCCGCAGCCGTCTCCGACGGTGAAGGCCGAATCCTGGCTGAAACCAGCGTCCCAACGTTGTCCTACGAAGGACCGGTCCCCATTCTTGCCCGCATCGGGCAAGCGGTGCTCGAACTCGCGGAAGAGGTCGACGGCCGTTTGGCTGCTGTCGGAGTCGGCCTGCCAGGCCTCATTGACCTCCAGCGCGGACTAACGCTCTTCATGCCGAATCTTCCAACAAATTGGCGGAATGTACCTGCTCGCAGCGCTCTCGAAGACCAAGTAAAATGCCCTGTCGCGCTATTGAACGACGCCCGTATCGCAACTCTCGGTGAGCTCAGGTTTGGGCTGGGCCGGGGCGTCAACACGATGGTTTATCTCACCTTGGGCACGGGCATCGGCGGCGGTCTCGTGGTAGATGGAAAACTGCGCCTGGGGCTCTTAGGAGCCGCCGGCGAGCTAGGCCACCAGACCATACTGCCCGATGGTCCCATGTGCGGCTGCGGTAATCGAGGCTGCGTCGAAGCGCTGGCCAGCGGACCCGCGATTACCGCGGAAGGCGTTCGCTTATTGAAAAGTGGACTTGCCCCCATGCTTTACGACCTGACGGGCGGCGATCCCGGTCGCGTAACGCCAAAGGAGATGACAGAAGCCTGCCGACGCGGCGATGCCATGGTCCGGGAGGCAATACGGAAAGCCGCGGCGTACCTGGGCATTGCGATCGCCAACGTAGTGACCATCATTCACCCTGAACTCGTCGTACTCACGGGCGGCGTGGCCGCAATGGGCGATCTTCTGCTCAACACAATTCGCGAAGAGGTGGACGCCCGTGTCCACATGTTTCCCGCCGATACTGCCCGCATCGAAGTGTCCTCCCTTTCAAATCGAGCCGGCGTGCTGGGAGGCGTCGCCCTGGCCCTCGATCAGTACCAGGCGTCAAACACGGCTGCGGTCTAATACAAACTAGGAGCGTTATGGAATTCAATTACGCCGATGTAGCGAAAATGATCGATCATTCGCTGCTGAATCCAACCTTAAAAGCCGATCAATTGGAAGACGGAATCCGCCTTGCCCTCGCCTACGACGTGGCTAGCGTTTGTATCATGCCGTATTATCTCCGCCGCTGCTCGTCGCTCCTCAAAGGCAGCACCGTCAAGTCCAGCACGACCCTCGGCTTTCCACACGGCGGCCATTCAACCGCCATCAAAGCCGCAGAAGCGAGACAGGCCCTGGCCGATGGCGGCGAAGAGCTCGACATGGTGGTCAATATCAGCCAGGTGCTCAGCGGCGCGTGGGATTTCGTGAAACAGGATATTCGAGCCGTGACGGATGTCGCACACGCAGCAGGTCAAAAAATCAAGGTCATCTTCGAAAATTGCTATCTCGGTAACAACCAAAAGATTCGGCTCTGCGAGATCTGTGGTGAGATCGGCGTCGACTGGGTAAAAACATCGACAGGCTACGGCACGGGCGGCGCCACGCTTGACGATCTGCGGCTGATGCGCCAGCATTCGCCGGCTTCCGTACAGGTGAAAGCCGCCGGCGGTATTCGAGACCTCGATACACTTTTGAAAGTGCGAGAGCTAGGCGTGTCGCGCTGCGGCGCAAGCCAGACCGCGGCAATTCTCGACGAGGCAAGAAAGAGGTTGGGTCTGCCTACTATAGAAGTCGCGGCGACTCAAGTCGCAGGCTACTAGGATTCGACGGTGGAGCGGGCCTCCAGGCCTGCCATGCTGCCATTCGTGGCGGCATATGCCTCGCCTTTCAGATCAACGGCACGAATAAGTCGGCTCGAAAGCCGACTTTGCAGCCTGGAAAGGCCGCTCCACGCAAAATGCGAACACTCCGTTTCGACCCTCAGCTTTGAAGTCAATCCTTCGACTTCTTCAGGTCGGCCTCAAGAGCGTTCATGCCCTTGCGACGATAAATCTCAACCAACCGCTGCTGCTCGGGCGAACTCCCCATCGCCCGCTTCAGCGAAGGATCGAGATCCACGTTCCAGATGTCGGTGCGGCTTGGAATCCAAAGATCTCCGCCCGAAAATTCCACATTGCTGATGAACGCCATTACGCCGTCAACCAGCATCGGGCGGCCCGATGGATGCGAGAACCTGAGAATGCCCGTCTGCTGAATTTTGGCCTGCCGCACCGGCGGGATTGCAACGTCCGCGGGCAAGGAACCCGCCATATAGTCCCGGCCGCCTTCATCGCGCAGAATCCAGCCGACTTCTATGCTTTGTGTTGTTCTTTGCGAGCGGTTCTGCAGATTCATCTCAGGCGACTGAATTTCGTTCCTGTAGACGTGAGCCGCTCCGTTCAGCATCTGGACAGGCGAATCGGGGAATGCGACAAATGCCACTGCCACAGCGCGGCTCGGACGGGTGTTCACACGAATATCGTTCAATAACTCAAAGCCAAGCTGGGCCGGCCGTGGATCGGGTAACCCAAAATCCATTTCTTGTTGAAGCTTTGCAAATTGCCCGCTGTCAACCAGGCCCCGAAAATATCGGCGGTCGCGGCGTGCTTCCAATTCGTATACAGTCAGGCTCCGGCGGGAGTGCAATTTGTCCGGTCCATACGCCGTCAAATCGTCAAATAAAACGCAGTCGAGCGAGACCTCGACCAGCGCTCCTCCACTTTTTGCGGCATTGAAAGGCCGCAACAACTCGAGATCGAGACGCACAGGAAAGATCTCGCCGGGCGAAATATCTAGGCTCGGAGCGGTAACGGAGGCCTTCCCGGCTGGAGTCAGATCTTGCGCTTCTACGCGCAGCGTCAGACCTCGTACCCGTTTATTGCCGATATTTCGGAGAACTAAAGACGTGTGCAAGCCGAGCGCCAGCGAGATGCCCCGAACTGATTCTGTCGAATTTCCCAGGCTGTACGATATAACCCCGAGCGGCGAATCGTTCGGGAAATCAACCTTCAGCCACGGCGTGTTCGTGCCGTCGTCAGCCGGAGATAAGCAGGCACTCACCAGCGAAAGCAAAGCGGCGGCTACTATCTGCCGGCTACTCCCCATACACATTCGTGATCGTCACCTGGCCGGTTTCCTCATCGACATAGCGCATCGCCACCGACGAGTTGCTGGTAAACGAGGCTGTCACGTCAGCCGATGCCGGATGCAGGACCGTTAGCATCGCTCCTTGCGAGCGCACTGATACTCCATGTGGAGTTGTTGTCAGGATGGTGCCCGCGGCAACTCGGGGCCCTGACCACACCGTCCGAAACACGCCCAGAAGACGTCCTGTGTCCTCACCGGGGATGTTCAGCATCCAGCCGGCGGCGAAGACCAGTGCCAGTATGCCCGCAAGCGCTGCAACACGCCAGCTATGCAACCGATAATGGCCTACCTTGCCAATTGCACGTCCAGCCGCGACACCCACGCTGATGTTGCCTGCCATTTCTCGCTCGAGCCTGCTCCAGTCACTGATCGCTTCATACCCGGTTAGCATCTCGGCTTCGGCCAGTCTCCGTAACTCGGCATGAGCGGCCTGAAACTGCTCGAGCTCGTGCTCACAGCTCGCACAGTGACGTACATGGTCCTGCATCTGCCACCGGCGGACGTAGGGCATCTCGCCGCCTACCAGGAGCGCCAAATCCTCTAAACTTGGGTGATCGCTTCGTTGCGGCTCCATCATGCTTTCCTCGATTCCAGATATCGCCGGAACTTAACTCGCGCATTTGCAATGTGCGAGCGCACCGTCGCCATCGAACAATTCATCTCGCGAGCCACTTCGCCAGAAGGCATGCCTTCCACATCCCGCAGCAAAAGCGCCATCCGCTCCCGCCCCGTCAATTGCGCAAGTCCACCGTCAAGTTGAAGCCTCCGCTCTCCTCGCAGCAACAATTGTTCGGGACTCGCATCTTTTGCCGCTACTCCCAAATCGGGCAGATCTGCGAGTTCGGCGAAAGCGAGCTTCTTTTTCCGCCTTAAATAATCGATTGCCGTGTTACTGGCGATGCGCGATAACCAGTGCTCTGCTTTGTCCAGGTTTTTTAGCTGTGACTTTCGCTGAAGCGCTTTGATGAACGTTTCCTGTGTGAGATCTTGCGCATCGTCCACGTTCCCCACAATCCGGTAGATCAGAAGAAAGATGCGCCTTAAGTTCTCTTGTATGAACTGCGTTTGCGCGTCGCGCGCGCTTGCGTCCAGTTCCTCGCCCGAAATGCGCCGGGGATATTCGCTCACAGCAGCCTCCCCAAGGGCGGCAGTAGCCAGGGACTCAAGCAACTGATTGCAAACCGATGCACTCGCTTCGCAGAGCATATTACTACAAATGGGTGACGCGAAAAGCGAGTAAACGTGCAGAGCCAAGCCATCCCGATACCCTTCAACATCTAGGGACAGACCACCGACCACAGCGGCGCTATCCTTAGTCTATATGAGACCGGTGGGTGTTATAGGAGCCGGAAAAACAGCGTTTGGAGCCTTTGCCGATCGTGGCATTGTAAGCCTCGCCGTCGAGGCCATTCGCCACGCGCTCGCTGACGCCGACCTCGCGCCCGGCCGTGTAGAAGCGTTTTACCTGGGCAATTTCGCAGGCCCATGCTTTACCGGCCAAAACCATCTAGCCCCATTGGTGGCGTCCGCCGCCGGTCTTAAAGGCATTCCTTGCACCCGCTTGGAAAACGCTTGCGCTTCCGGAGGTTCCGCGTTCTTTCACGCTTGGCAGGCGGTAGGCACAGGATTGTACGACATCGCGCTCGTCGCCGGCGTCGAGAAGATGACTTCGCAGCCCAATCCCAAAGTCGCTGAAATCCTGGCGGGCGCCGGAGACATGTCGAGCGAGGGAGCCGCTGGTGCTACATTTCCTTCGCTGTTTGCCATGATTGCCCGCCGCCATATGCATGAATTTGGCACTACCCGCGAGCATTTAGCAGCCGTTGCCGTGAAAAATCACGCCAACGGAGCGAGAAATCCCCTCGCGCACATGCGAAAAGTGATCACGCTAGAACAGGCCCTTTCGGGAAAGCCGATTGCCGAACCGCTTACGATTTTCGATTGCTCATTGGTAAGCGACGGCGCCGCCGCCCTCATTCTCGTTCCGCTCGAACGAGTGCGCGAGTTTTCCCGTCCCATGGCTAGAATCCTCACTGTTGTGCAAACCTCCGATCATGTAGCGCTCGACCAAAAGAGCGACATCACGACCTTTCCTGCCGTAGTTGCTGCGGCCCGCCAAGCGTATGACATGGCGGGTATTGGGCCCGGCGGAATCGACTTTGCAGAGCTTCACGATTGCTTTACGATTGCTGAAATTATCGCTTCTGAAGATCTTGGCTTCGTAGCCAAGGGCGATGGAGGACGTTTCGCAGCGGCCGGGTGCACCGCGATTAGCGGCAAGATCCCGATCAACAGCACCGGAGGACTGAAGTCGAAAGGACACCCGGTGGGGGCAACGGGCGTCGCACAGATTTGCGACGTGGTCGCTCAGTTGCGAGGTGATGCGGGAGCCTGCCAAGTTCCCAGGCACAGAATAGGACTCGCGCAAAACCTCGGAGGATCGGGCGCAACATGCGTGGTCAGTATCCTGGCGGCGAACGAGGCGAACTAATGGAACAGTCTTCTGAAGCAAAAGCCGGAACGGTCTATTCCGAGACAGTCATTTGGATGCCGCCGGCGGCCTTCGTTGATGAAGCACCATACCAGTTGGCCATTGTCGATCTCGATAGCGGAGAGCGTAAGACCGTTCGAATCGC
>JBAUZG010000078.1:0-31162 GCA_049585195.1 Bryobacteraceae bacterium
GGTACATCGTGTACGACATGGGGTTGTAACCCATGTTGTCGCCATAAAACTGTCCCTGGCCGGCGAGCATCACCACTTGTTGAGGATCTCTGATGGGCAGCAGGCGCAAGATCAGTTGATCGACCAACGTGAAGATGGCCGTATTGGCCCCAATGCCCAGAGCAAGCGTCAGTATCGAGGCAACCGCGAAGAGCGGCGACTTTCGAAACTGCCGGAAGACGTAGGTACTGTCTTCGAACACCGCCTCCAGAGGGCGGAATCTGCTGCGATCCCGAAACTCATTCTTCATTTGCGTGACTCCTCCAAATTGCTTTCTGGCCTCGTACCTCGCTTCATCCGGGCCCAGGCCCCGGCGCACAAAGCGCTCCGTAAGCAAGGCGAGATGAGCTTCCACTTCCGCATCGAACTCCCGCTCAAATGTATGGCGACCCAGTGAGCCTCGTGTCCGGGCAAGCTGCTCTTTAAGAAAATGCCAAAAGCGACTCATTTCACGCTCTCTGCCTGCAGCACTCTCCCGATCACGCCCGAGATGCGCTCCCAGTTCTCGGTCTCCTCAGCCAGCTGCCTGCGTCCGGCCTTCGTAATCGAATAGAACTTCGCCCTGCGGTTGTTTTCCGAGGCGCCCCAGCTAGAGGAAATCCAGCCCTGCTGCTGCAGGCGTAATAGAGACGTGTAGACGGTGCCCTCGTTCAATTGCAAGACATCCTCGCTCAGTTGCTCGATTCTCCGTGCGATGCCGTAACCGTGAAGCGGACCCATGACATCCAGGGTCTTGAGGATCATCAGGTCGAGGGTGCCTTGCAGAACTTCAGACCTCTTCGGGTCGGGAGTTTTTCCTTTGGCCATTGCATAGCAGCATATCACATTCCTTTGGAATGTCCATAGAAACGCGCTGCTTTCCGTCGCAAAATGCGCAGCACAACCGCTTGCTGCCGCGCGCGGCGGTACGAATGCCTTCAGATCGACGCGCGTCTTCCGCGCCACGACAGCGAGGGAGTGGTTTTGGGATTTTGCGAGGGGAAGTGGCTATTCCACGGCCATTAGGAAGCTCTGCAGGTCGCTTTCGTTCACGGTGGGTTCGCCAGGCGCCACGTTGTTCAGCAGGCCCTCTTGCAGCCAGCGGTCCAGTTGCCCGACGAAATCGTACAGTTGCTCGAACGATTCAACTGTGAATAGCAGCGGCTGGTAGTGATCGATCTCGAAACATTGGTTAATCGCCCACTCTAGCTGCAGGGGATGCCGCTGGACCTCATCGGACTCGATGGCGTGCTCGAGTTCGCCAAAGCTCGACAGAAGCCCGCTGCCGTAGGCCTTGAGACCGGCGGCGGATTTCATAAGCCCGAATTCAATGGTGAACCAGAAGAAGCGCGCCATTGCGCGAATGATGCTCGAAAGAGCGTGGATGCGTTCGTGAGGATCGCTGATTCCACCGGCCACGTCCGGCGCTCTCCTGGCGCATTCGCCAAAACGCACCAGCGTGCCCGCGAACGCCGGGTCGGTATGCATCGGCACGTGCCCCGCGATGTCGTGGAAAATATCGGGTTCAGGCAGATAGTCGAGCTTATCTCGCCGCCGGATGGTGATCGTGGTTGGGAATTGCCGGTTCCGCAAGCAATCGAAGAAGACATATGCCGGAACATAGCCACTGACTGCCTTGGCTTCGAACCCGGTTAGCGGCGAGAGGAACCGGTTCACGTCGCCTAGCTTTGGCACTCGCAAAGGGTCGAGCGACAACGCGTGTATGCCGCGAAGAAAGGCATCGTTGGCGTATCGCTTCCACCGTGGCCGCAGTCGGGAATAGAGAGTGCGCCACGTCGCGTGGTTCTCTTCCGTATAGAGCTCGTAGGGCTGCTCGATAAAAAGCTGCCCGTGCGATCGGGCCTGCTCGATGAACGGCGCTTCCGCGGTCGTCAAACCGTAGCTTTCAGTCAAGATCGCCACAACCCCGCCTCCGTACTTTTTATTTTACCATATAGCACCACCGCCAAGTGGGTCTTTGTGTTTTCGCTTGCGGCCCTCAAATTGCTCACACGCGATGAGGAATCGACATCCTTTTGTCGCTTAAGAAGGTGTGGCGCTAAGCGACTAAACAGCGGTCGCGCTTGGCGCCAGTCAATACAAGGAGATTTGTCATGCCAGGAGAGCGCCAGAAGTCTGCGCCGAAGCAGCCTGAGGCGGGTTTTGTTCTCGCGAGAGCAATGTGGAAACGAATGTTTGTTCCATTCGTTACTCTTTATCTGTCTTACTTTGCCGTCGCATTTAAGCTCTTGGCATAGCTGGCGAGCAGAACCTGTTTGCCTTAAGCACTTCTCATTAAGCCGGTAATTTCGGCGACGCCCTTTCTAACCAGCGCGAACCCGAGGAACGAAGAATTGTGATACAGTTCCGCCTAACGGGGTGGAGCTATGAAACCATTCTTGCGTAAATTCTGGTTGCGAGCGACTACGCTGTGCCTGGTGCTATCACCTGTATTCGCTGGACAGCTTTCCGTCGATACAGCCAGCCCCGAAGGAAAGCAGATGGCGGCCATCGAGCATGAAACGGACCCGGCCAAGAAGCGAGCCATGCTGGAAGAGTTCGCAACAAACTTTTCCAAGCAGCCGATATCCGCCTGGGCCGACACGCAACTCCAGGCGCTCGATCTGCAGGCTCAACAATACGACAAAGTCATTGCCGCGGGCCAGGCGGCGCTCGCCGTCGATCCCAACAATCTGGAAGCGTCGTACAACAATCTGAAAGCGGCTGAAGCCAAGGGGGACATCGACGGCATCGCCAAATGGTCAGGCGATACATCGAAAATTGCGCGGGGCGTGGAACAGTCGGCAAGTCCATCCGATTCGGGCGCGAAAGCCCGGATCGATTATGCGAAGCAGGTCGATACATATACAGAGTACGCGGTGTACGCCGCATCGCTCAAGACGACAGACCCTAAGCAAATCGTGACTCTAGTGGAATCGCTCGAGCAACGCAATCCGCAGAGCCCTTATTTGAGCCAGGCCTACGGAAGGTACTTGAATGCGTTGCGGCAATCCGGCCAAGCCGATAAGGCCGGCGAGGCCGCGGAGCGCCAGCTTCAACGCGATCCGAACAGCGAAGATGCGTTGCTCGTTGCCGCCGGGTTTAACATGCAGGCGAAGCAGGATCAGAAGGCTGCCTCGTACGCCGGCAAGTTGATCCAGGTGATGCAGTCCAAGCCCAAGCCCGATGGAATGAGCGACGCGGATTGGGACAAGAAAAAGGCAACGACGCTGGGACTCGCTTATTGGATTGATGGCGTGAGCTCGAGCAATCTACATCAATATTCGGACGCCGATAAAGCGCTGCGTCAGGCTTTGCCGCTGGTTAAAGACAATCAGGAGGTGCTCGGCATGTGCCTGTTCCACCTCGGGCTCTCCGATTACCAGCTCGGCAAGTCGACCAAGAACCGGGCACTGATTCAGCAGGCCTTGAAGTATTCGCAACAATCGGCGGCCATCAAGAGCCCTTTGCAAACCCAAGCACAGAATAATGTGGCCGCCATCCGGAGGGCGCTCGGAGGGGCAGCCCATTAGAATCAGGTTGATTGGGCAACTCTCCGCGTAGAGCGTTTTTCTTCGATCGCGACGGAACGCTGATTGTCGATTGCGGGTACATACGAAATCCATCCGATGTCGAGTTACTGCCGGGCGTGGTGGAGACGCTCGCCGAGTTGCGCCGGCGCGGATTTCTGCTGGTTGTGGTCAGTAATCAGTCCGGTATTAGCCGCGGGCTCATCACAAAAGATGAAGCTCAGGCCGTAGCCGGCCGCTTCCGCGAGCTCTTGGAAGGGCGGGGAATCGCTCTCGACGGAGTCTACGAGTGTCCCCATGCGCCCGCCGCCAATTGCGATTGCCGCAAGCCCGAGCCCGGAATGCTGTTACAAGCTGCCAGGGAGCTGGATATCGACCTCGAGCGGAGCTACATGGTGGGAGACAAGTCTAGCGACTGCGAAGCGGGCGCTCGCGCTGGGTGCTCGCCCGTGCTGATCGTCAACGAGGCTCCGCTAGGCGAACTTCGTCACAACCACTCCCTCGCGGTCGTGGCTCGGAAACGAAGCTTGTGGATTCAACTGTTTGGCCGAGCCGCGCACGCAAGTAAGCGGTCCGGTGACGAAGTTCGGCTAGCGGCGGCGTCCGGGGCCTGGACCGTTATCAGAAATATATCCGAGTTGCTGCAGTTGATTTAACGCTGCGCGGCAGCCATGTACTCTTCGTACGGCCCGACAAAGTCTTCGATTGTTCGATCGTGAAAATGCCAGATGCGGCTGGCGACTTCGTCAATCAGGTCTTCATCGTGCGTGACCAGTAGCACGGTGCCTTCATATTTTTGTAAAGCGATGTTCAGCGCATTGATCGATTCGAGGTCAAGATGATTTGTGGGCTCGTCAAAAACCAGGATATTGGGCTTCTGCAGCATCAATTTGCAAAAAATCAGCCGAGCCGCTTCTCCTCCCGAGAGGGCATCGGTGGGCTTCAGCCCTTCCTCGCCGCGGAAGAGCATCTGACCGAGCAGTCCGCGGATCTCTTCGCGGCTGGCCTGGGGATCGTGCGAGTGCAGCCACTCTTCTACCGTCGTGCCGTTCGGGATGCTGCTCCGATGATCCTGCGCGAAATAGCCGACTTGGGCTTCGTGGCCCCACTCGACTTCGCCGGAATCGATTCCTACGTCGGCGTCGGTTACGCCGGGAGCATTCGCGAGTAACGCCTTGAGCAGGGTCGTCTTGCCCGCGCCGTTCCGGCCCATAATCGCCACCTTTTGGCCGCGATGAACAGCAGCCGTGAAGCCGGTGATGACTTCGAAGCCGTCATAACCCTTCACCACGTTCTTGAATTCAAGCGCGTGACGGCCTGATGGACGCTTTTGATCGAAGCGGATGTAGGGCCGCTGTATGTTCGAGCGGGCTAGGTCCTGCGTCTGGAGACGCTCGACTTCCTTTTTGCGGGAAGTTACTTGACTGGCTCGAGTGCCCGCCGAAAAACGGGCGATAAATTCGTTGAGCTGCGCGATTTTTTTCTCCCTTTGCGCATTCTCAGATTCAATTCGCGCCCGGATCTGCGTCTTCTGCAGGACCATGTCGTCGTAACCGCCGGTGTAGGTGATGATGGTTTGATAATCGATATCGGCAGTGTGCGTCGAGACGCTATTTAAAAAGTGCCGGTCGTGCGAAATCACGATCAGCGCGCCCTCATACCGCACCAAAAAGTCCTGCAGCCAGTGAATGGATTCAAGGTCAAGATAATTTGTGGGCTCATCGAGCAGCAATGCTTGTGGATGGCCAAACAACGCTTGCGCCAGTAAGACCCGGACCTTTTGGCCGCCCTGGAGCTCACCCATCTTGCGGTCGTGCAGGTTCTCGCGGATATCGAGGCCATCCAGTAGGACTGCCGCATCGCTCTCAGCCGTGTAGCCGTCCTCTTCCGCCACGATGCCTTCCAGTTCGCCCAGCCTCATGCCGTCGGCATCAGTCAGCTCCGGCTTCGCGTAAAGCTGTTCCCGTTCTTCGAGCGCCCGCCATAGTGGCTGATTGCCCATCACTACTGTGTCGATCACGCGAAACTTGTCGAATTCAAATTGATCCTGTCGCAGAACGCCGACTTTCTTCGGCCGGACGATCGCACCCTTCTGCGGTTCAAGCTCGCCCGAGAGCAACTTCATGAAAGTGGTTTTTCCGGCGCCATTAGGGCCCGTTAATCCATACCGGCGGCCGGCCTGAAACGTTGTAGTAACGTCCTCGAACAGGATCTTCCCGCCGTACCGCATACTTACATTGCTTACGGAAATCATGATTGGTAAACCAGCCGGAGGCAACGAACGCTCTCGCCTCCCAAGGTGGGAATACCTATAGTGTAGCGAATTAGTGTAGCGAATTCCGCTCGGTAACACTCAGATTAGTGAACCGCTGGATAGGTTTGGCGATTGCCGGTTGTTAGACGAGCCGGCCCTTGGCGCGTCAAACCCGGGCCGCTTTCGTGAGAATCGCCGAAGCCATTTGGCCCAGCGGCAAGACATGATCGGCCGCACCGAGCCGAATTGCCTCTTTGGGCATGCCGAAAACAACGCAACTTGCCTCGTCCTGAACGACTGTGGTTGCACCCGCTTTTTTCATTTCGAGAAGGCCCTGCGCTCCATCCGATCCCATTCCCGTCAAAAGGGCTCCGACCGCTTTACCCTTAGTTGCGTTCGCGACCGAGGTGAACATTACGTCGACGGAGGGGCGTTGGTAACACACAAGAGGCCCGTCTTTTACTTCGACGCGATACGAATCTCCCGTTCTGCGGACCACCAAATGGAAGTTGCCGGGCGCGAGTAGAGCCAACCCAGGGTGGAGGGTATCTCCGTCGGCAGCCTCTTTCACTTCAATCGCGCAGGCATCATTGAGGCGCTTTGCAAATGCGGCCGAGAAGACAGGCGGGATGTGTTGAGTGATGACAATGGCGGGGCTACCGGCAGGCATTCTTGTTAAAACCTTGTGAATCGCTTCCGTTCCGCCGGTCGAGGCGCCAATCGCGATGATGGTCGATTGATCGAAGTTTCTTGAAGGCGGCTCAGGAGCGGCGTCATTTTGGGGCAGTGTCTCGATCTCTCTCGAGATGCGCGACGCGGCGGCTGCGCGTACCTTGGCAGCCAAACTCATTCGCAAATCGCCAACCGAATAAGGGCCGGCGGGCTTGGCGAGCACTTCCACGGCACCCGACTGGAGCGCCTGAAGAGTTGCTTCGCAGGAGCTCTGACCGAGCGAGCTGATTACGATTACAGGAAGCGGATGATAGTGCATCAACTTTTTCAAGAAGGTCAGCCCATCCATGCGAGGCATCTCGATGTCCAAGGTGAGAACGTCCGGCTTGAGAGCGAGTACTTTATCGCGCGCAATGAAGGGATCGGGCGCTGTGCCAACGACCTCGAGATCAGTTTCGGCGGAGATCGCTTCAGTCAGGATTTTGCGCACGATTGCCGAATCGTCGACAATCAGAACCCGGATCTTCCGGCCGTTGATCGTCAAGCGGTCTCCCAATCAAGCCACAGAGCCAGAGCGCCGTCGTCGAGCTGAAAAATCGAAGCCACAGTGTGATTGCGCCACTGCCCGTTCCAGTCCGCCGGCTCGGGCTCGGGATGAGAGAGCGCGAACCGTTCTTCTCGAGCCAAGCGGCTCAGCACGTTCCCGCAAATCATGTTTGTCATTTCGCCGAGAACTTCAACGCACTGCGACTCGGTGATTGTCTCCGGTTCCGCTCCGAGGAAACTTTCAGCGAGGACGCGGGCCGTTTGAAGCGGAGCGCGAACACCGACAGACCCCGAACGCGTGCCTCGAAAATCCAGGCGAGTGCAGACCCAGTCATCGCCTGCCGGCGGCTCCCGATCCGTCGATCCGGCAACGCCGGTAAAGTACATGGTTTCGAGGACCTCGGAAGCAGACTCGGCCAAGGCTCCGGTCAAATCAACTGTGTTCATGGACGGTCTCCAAAACTCTTTCCAACTCTTCTCGCAACGTTTCCGGCCGGAACGGCTTTGTTACATAGCCGCGCGCTCCGAGCTCAATCATCTGTTGAACGCGGTTCTCAGTTCGATCCGTGGATACGACGACCACCGGGATCGACCGAAGCTCGGGATCGGCTTCAAGAGACCGGACGAATTGCTCGCCATCCATTCTCGGCATGTTTATGTCGGATAGAATGACATCGGGTCGATGCGCGCGCAGGAGTTCCAAGGCCTCCTGCCCGTCGCCGGCCTCAATACAGCAGTTGATCTCCAAGCCTGACATGTCCAGGATACGGCGCACAAATGCGCGCATCGCCGGCGAGTCATCGACAATCATGATTGTGAATGACATTCACTCACTCCTTTCTTTGCGGGAGCGTTCTTCAAAAGTTCCTGTTCAGGCTCCTCCGCTCTTCGCAACAACACCTTTCCTGTGTTAACTTCCAAGCGAACCGTCCTCGAGGCGTTACCCCCGACATCCTCGGCTTGCAGCAAAACACCGGCTTTCCAGAGTATTT
The DNA here is from genome assembly GCA_049585195.1 of Bryobacteraceae bacterium. Taxonomy (GTDB): domain Bacteria; phylum Acidobacteriota; class Terriglobia; order Bryobacterales; family Bryobacteraceae; genus KBS-96. The sequence goes on from JBAUZG010000078.1 coordinate 8,013, forward strand.
TTCTGAGCGCCATATGATTGCGTTGGCCGATGTTAAAGGTTCCTTCCCGATCGAGGACTTGCGCACCTCCGACAGCGGTAACCACCAAGCGGCGTTTCTCGGCGCCTAGCCGGTAGGCACTATGAAACAGCCGTGGAATTCCCGTGTCGGCAAACATATACGGATTCCGGTCCGCTTTCTCGAGATCGAGCGACGACTCGGGCAGCATGTAGTGAAGCAGGCCGCCTACTTTCGCGACCGGATCATGGATCAACAACCCAATGCAGGATCCAAGCGCATAAGTGACAAGCACAGCATTCTCGTCATTGCTGACCTGGCAGTCAGCCACGCCCACCACAGAGAGACTCATTTCGGAAGCCTGCCCGCTCGCGAGGAACCCGCCCCATTTCCGGCCTTCCTATAAACAGCCGGCTGAACGTACTGAAGCGGATGGTTGATTCGATTTAAGCTCTCCGCGTGTCCGATTAAAAGGTAGCCTCCAGGTTCGAGGTGGTCGGCGAGCCGGTTAACCAGCGATTCCTGCGTGACTTTATCGAAGTAAATCATGACATTACGGCAGAAAATGACTGGAAACAAACCCACTTGCGAGAACGTATCCATCAGATTAAGGCGGCGGAACTCCATCAGGTCGCGGACTTGCTTCTTTACCAGATACCAGCCCTTCCAATTCTCTGTTCCTCGCATGAGGAACGGGCGAAGTTCTTGGATAGGGAAGCCGGCGAAACGCTCTTCCGGGTAAGCCGCTCTTTGCGCGCCTGCCAGTACGCGAGTCGAAATATCGGTGGCTAGAATTCGAATCGACGGTGAGGACCGCCGGGCAAGATATTGCAAAAGGCAGAACGCGATGGAATAGGGTTCCTCGCCGGTCGAGCATGCGGCGCTCCAGATGGCAATCTGATCGCGGTTCTGTAGCTGAGGCAGAACAGTGGACCGAAGGAAATCGAAATGAGCCGGCTCCCGAAAGAAACTCGTATGGTTCGTGGTGAGGGCGTCGATCATCGCGGTCAAGGCTTCGCCGCTCCGATCGGCAAGAAGGTAATCGTAGTATTGCTGGAACGAGCTTAGCTTCAACGCACGCATCAGCTTGGCCAGTCTCGCCGAAACCAGTTGTTCTTTGCCTTCGCGTAATTCCAGACCGAACTGATCGTAAGCCAGGCGGCGTATCTGATCGAATTCGCGGGCGCTCAAGCGCGGAACAAACGCCGGGGCGAGTTCCGATTCGCTGGTCACTTGCGCTTCCCCCTATAAATTCCATGGAGATCGAGAATGAGGCCGACTCTTCCATCGCCGAGAATGGCGCATCCGGCGATTCCAGTGATGTTCTTGAGCATTTCGCCCAAGCTCTTGATTACGACCTCCTGCTTACCGATCAAATCGTCGACTAGCAGGCAAAACTGTTTTCCCTCGCAGTCGGCGACAACCAGGAGGCCGTCGCAGATGTTTTCGCTGCGGGCCTTCACGCCAAAGCGTTGATACAGACGAACGATTGGTAGCAGCCGGCCCCTGATTAGAGCCATCTCGTCGCGTCCCTGAACAGAGGAAAGGAGGTCTTCCGTGGGCCTGATCATTTCCTTCACGTCAAAGATCGGGACGATATAGCGGTGGCCGCCGACGGCCACAACGAGCCCCTCGATGATGGCAAGAGTGAGCGGCAGATTGAGAAGAAACTTCGTGCCTTTTCCGGCGGTCGATTGAATGTCGATGCGGCCGCGAAGCTTCTGAACGTTCTTGCGAACCACATCCATTCCGACTCCCCGCCCAGAGATATCGCTGATTTGATCGGCCGTTGAAAAGCCAGGCTCGAAAATCAGATGGAAGATGTCGTTTTCCGAAAGCTGCGGCCCGTCCTGAACAAGGCCACGTTGTTGTGCTTTCTTTAGGATTTTTGCCTTATCGAGGCCTCTTCCGTCGTCGGAAATTTCGACCACGATCTGGCCCGCTTGATGATAGGCAGCCAGCCGAATCCGGGCTGTCGATGATTTCCCGGCCGCTTCCCGTTCCGCGGGTGACTCGATGCCATGGTCAATTGCGTTTCGCACCATGTGAAGCATCGGATCGGAAAGTTCTTCGGCGATATTTTTGTCGACTTCCGTTTCCTCGCCGTTGGTTTCGAGTTCAACAATCTTGCCTGTCTTACGGGACAGGTCCCGGACCATTCTCGCCGTGCGCTGAAAAAGCTGTCCCATGGGTATCATCCGCATGCCCATCGTCGTTCTTTGCACGTCGGCAGTGATCCGCGCAAGTTGCGAGAGATCGGCCAGGAGCCGTGGATTCTGCAGAGCCATCAGGGACGGATTGTTGCGAATTAGCGACTGAGCGATCACCAGCTCGCCGACCATATCCATGAGGGAATCGAGTTTTATGGTCTCGACTCTGACGGAGAAGTTATCAGCAGCTTTGGCCGATTTGCCGGACGAGCGCGTTTCGCTCGCGATCGTGGAGCTAACCCCTGGCGCTGGCTCGGTTTGCGTCACGGGCGGTTTCTCCGTTCTGGGCCGATTTCCGGGTTGTGACGGGGCGCTTACCAACTTCGTTGACGGAACGGGAGCTGATTCAATAGCCGCCTGCGAACTGTCTCCAGAAGATGCTTTTTGGATGCGGCTTAAAAGACTATCGGGTTTAGCCAGCGGCCTAGACCGTTCACCCGCTATTGCGGCTTCCACGCCATCCATTGCCTGCTTTAAATAGTCTGCGCTTTCAAGAACTACATCGACGACGCCCGTTGTGATGGTCAGTTTGGCGTTGCGAGCAAGATCGAGAAGCGTTTCAACCTCGTGAGCAACTTTCTGGATCGTGCTGAATTCGAGGAAGCCGGCAAGTCCCTTAATTGTGTGGAAACCTCGAAAGACGGAGTGGATCGTGTCTGTTGCACCCGGATCTTGTTCCAAAGTGAGCATCTGACCTTCGATCGACGAAAGATGCTCTCTGGATTCCATGATGAAGTCGGCTACCAGCTCAGGATCCTGCGCAAGAGGGTTGCTAGAAGCGAAGGGCGAATGTTCCGCAATCTGACGCGTCGAAGCCGCTTTGGCGTTCTCCGACTCGAGAACCTCTTGCAGGATCGTTAATCCCTGCCTAACGGTATTTTCGAGCGCAGCCGGATCCTTAGAGGCTCCGCCTTGGATGCTGTTCGCCAGATTTGAAGCAACGCTGGCAGTCTCCATGAAGCCATCTTTGCCGGCAAGTTCACTCAATTGCTTAAGCGCTTCCGCAAGATTGCCCCCGGCGCCCCCAACAACGAGCTGGGTCGCCATACTGTTGATCTGGGCACGCAGTTGAACCTTGGGCTGCGCTTCAGAAGTTGTTTGAGACATGTCGTCTGGCTCCGGCCTGGGCTCCCGCTTTGCTTTCTACCGCACCAAAGCGTTTAAACCCTGGAGTTCCTGCGTGTTCAAGACCTGGTCGATATCGAGAAGGATCTTCACTTTGCCTTTTGTCTTTGCCATTCCAAGAAGGTAGGGGGTTGCGACACCATGACCGAAATCGGGAGTATCTTCGATATCGGCCGTGCCCAGATTCAAAACTTCGGCAACACCGTCCACGATAGTTCCCATGAGCACCTGGCTGTTCTCATGCTGAACCTGGACTACGATGATGCAGGTGCGGGGGGTGTATTCCGCTTCGGGCAATCCGAACTTGAGCCGCAGGTCAATGACGGGAATTACCTTACCTCGAAGATTGATGACGCCTTTCACATAGGTGGGAGTATGCGGGACGGCTGTGATGTCCTGAATACCCATGATTTCTCGCACCGTGAGAACGCGAGTTCCGAATTCCTCGCGGCCAAGCTGGAAAATGAGGTATTTACCGGTCCGGTCCTTTTTGCCAAGAGCCGGCCCGTCTTGCTCCGGCGCAGTGATCGTTGATTGCATGCCTATCCTTTCAGCTCTCTTAGAGTGGGCGATTCGGCCGTCCGGCATTCGTACGGCGGGCCTGAGCCTCGTTGTATGTATCGGGCTTTTTGGTTCGAAAGATTAAGGCCATGCTGCGAAAAACGTACTCCCTGAGCCTGGAACTCGAAGACAGGCTTCCGGAACCACATTCGCCACGGCGGGCTGTTCGAGGGCGAATCAATCCGGCTTTGTGAGGCAAAAAAGCCACGCGGCGCCCGTGCGCAGCCTGTAAACTGTGGCTTTTTTGCCTCACAATACGGACTCTATCTCCCTTACAATCAATTACTTACAATTTCCACGCACGACTGGTATTCTGGCAATGTTCTCTTCTATGCGCTATGAAACTTCGGTGCGCCGGCCGACGGAGGTTAGTGGCGTAGGCCTTCACAGCGGCGCAACGGTCCGAATGCGGATCGCGCCGGCACCGGCCGGAACAGGAATTGTATTCGTACGGACAGACCTGAACGATTACCGTGTACCCGCAAGCTGGCAATATGTCGCGCGGGTCAGCTACGCGACGAGTTTGATGCGAAACAGCGTGCTGATCTCAACGACCGAGCATCTGCTGAGCGTTTTCTACAGCATGGGTATCGACAACGCGACGGTCGAGCTGGATAATCTCGAGGTACCCATTCTAGACGGCAGCGGCGCTCCATTTATAGAGCTATTGCAGGAAGCCGGCATCGAATACACGCGGCGGCAAAGGCGTTACTTACGGCTGACCAAGCCTGTCCGTGTAGAGACAAATGGCAAGAGCGTGGCAATCCTGCCCTCGGATCGCTTCGAATTGTCGTGCCATGTGTTTTACGATCACCCGCTAGTCGGCGAGCAGCAGCTCAAACTGGAAGTGACACCCGAGACTTATGCGAAAGAGATTGCCCCGGCGCGGACTTTCGGTTTCGAATACGAACTGGACTCAATGCGCGACATGGGGCTGATCCGCGGGGCGTCAGTGGACAACGCGGTTTGCTTCACGCGCGCGGCGGTTGCCAATCCGGGCGGACTTCGTTTCGCGGACGAGCCCTGCCGTCATAAAGCGCTGGACCTGATTGGAGATCTGGCGTTGATCGGGAGACCGCTGCTCGGTGAACTAATTGCGGAGAAGGCTGGCCATGCGATGCATGTTCAGCTTGTGAATCGCCTGATGTCGGATTCGAGTCTCTATGAGATAGTGACATACGGGAAAGCTGCCTAGCGAAGCAGCCGGCACGCCGCGCGATATAAAACGAGCCTTCTATTAGCCATTTGACCCGTTCCTTAACGCCGTCTATCCCCGCTTTGGGCCAACTCCCCAATCTGTTTTCCGCACTTCGCCTGCTTGCCGCGCCACTGGTTGTCTGGCTAATCTACTCAAAACGTTTCGAACTGGCGTTATTTCTTACGGTTCCGATCGGCCTCTCCGATTGGGCCGATGGATATCTTGCGCGGCGGCTCGGAAACGTTAGCCGGCTCGGAACCTATCTCGATCCCGCGGCCGACAAGGTGTTGCTAGTCGCCGCGTTTGTTACTCTCGGGACGATCGGCGCAATCCCGTCAGCGCTCGTGATGCTGGTGCTGGGGCGGGATGTCGTCATCGTGGCCGGGGTGGTTTTGCTGTGGAAATTGCGCGGGAGAAAGGAGTTCACTCCGCTCGGAATCGGGAAAATTAGCACGGTTTTTCAGATCATGACGGTTCTCGTTGTTCTGGTGTCCTTGGTTGCACCGTTGCGGTTAATCCAGAACGTCCGGTTGGTTTGTTTCTATGTCACGGCCTTGTTTACAATCTCGAGCGGCATCGCCTACGTCGGCAAGGGGATTCGCATGGCCGATAGCCGGACGGCGGGTTCTGCTCAGAATAGTCCGTAAGTAACGAAGCGGAATCAGGGACGATCGTACAAATGGGATGGGAGCGAGAATCCCGCAAAGCGCAAAGGGCGATTGCGGCCCGTTTTGCGCGGGTAAACATAAAGACAAACGATTGACGCAATCAGAGACGCGGAGTAGCCTGTAGCTATGGAGCCGAATGAGGAAGTTTACGCGCCGTCACGGCTGTATGCCCGTGCCGGATGGTTTGGCGTAGCCGGCGCCGCCGTCTGTATCGTTTGCGGCTTGCGCGCTCCATTCGCTTTCATCCCCGCATTTTTTTGCTGCGTTACGTCAGCCTGCCTCTTCCTTCTAGCCTCCCGGCCCCAAATTGTAACCGAAGAGTCCCAACTTGTGGTGGGAGGACGGACCATCGCTTGGCGCGAAATCCGCGAAGTGAACTCAACCCACCTCGTTTCCCCGCTAGTTTTACGGCTGAAGCTTACAAACAGCCGGAAGAAGCTTTTGATTTTTCCTGGAGAACCAGAGAAAATCAGCAAACTCCTCTATCAGATCAGGCGCAGTTCCACGCTGGCTACATTTGATGGCGTTTCGTACAAGGATTACTGGACCTGGTCGTCGATGGGTATCCTGCGGGGCAATCACCCAGCTGCCGACCAGCCGGTCCGCATGATTAGCCAGGAAGACGAAGAAGAGATCGAACGGCTTTACCGACAGCTCAAATCCGTCGGGCGCCTTGATTCCCGGTCATCAGATTCAGAAAAGCCTTAACTTGACCCGAGGATGCCTTAGCCAGGAATGAAAGGAAGTCCTGGCCGTATTTGGAAACGTCCCGGTGTTGTCGTTTCCCTTGCTGCTCTTGCTATTGCAGCAGCACTTTTAACCTTCCACATTCAAATCCTAACGGCGGCAGGCGACGACTTGGTGCTGGATCAGGCTCCCCGGAAATCCGACATAGTTGTTGTGCTGGCGGGAGATCAGTACGGCAACCGCGTTTTGAAAGCCGGCGAACTGGTAAAAGCTGGTTGGGCGCCATATGCGTTAGTCAGTGGAACTCCCGTCCTATTGGCGAACGAAGCCGATCTGAACATCGCGTTCGCGGTGGCGAAGGGATACCCAGCGAGATATTTTCGCCCATTCGAGGGCGATACGGATTCAACCCGCGACGAAACGTGCCTGATTGCGCGGGAACTCCGGCGCCGGGGCATTCGATCGGTTCTTTTGGTCACAAATAATTACCACACGCGACGGGCAGGCGCTCTCATGAAAAAGGCCGCTCCGTTTCTGACGATTGTTACAGTCGCGGCTCCCGACAGGTATTTCACCCCGAATGGCTGGTGGAAAACACGAGGGGGCCAGCGAATCTTTCTGTATGAATGGCTAAAGACCTTTTCCGCTTGGGTGGGCAATTAAGCCGATGCAGGCGTGGCATCTGGAAATCTGCATCCGTTCGTTTCGGCGAAAGTAGAGTGGAATAAGGATGCTGAAGTCTCTTTCGTCTCTTTGGCCCTACCTTTGGAAATACCGGCGCGGGTTGGCGCTCGGGATGAGTTCGCTCATTTTCAAGGATGCTCTGGCCGCTTCGCTTCCTCTTATTTTGAAGGGCGGAGTTGACCGGCTGACTGCTGGCTTTCGAATTGCCGTTGTTCTGGAGCTTGCAGCCGTTCTGATTGCAGTTTCCGCTATCAAAGGAATATTTCAATACTGGATGCGGGTCATTATCATCGGTATCTCGCGCGATATCGAATACGATCTGCGGAACGATTTCTACGCACGCCTTGTCGAGCTATCGCAGGATTTCTATTCGAAATTTCGCACCGGGGACATCATGGCTCGCGCTACCAACGACTTAAATGCCGTTCGCATGATGCTTGGGCCGGGCATCATGTACTGGACGGAAACGTCCATCACTCTGATTATGGCAGTGGCCGTGATGCTAAAGACCGATGCCGGTCTCACGCTGATATCGCTCGTGCCCGCCCCGGTTGTCTCGCTTGCCGTTATCCTCTTTGGCCGCCAGATTCATACACGGTTCGAACACATTCAGAGCATGTTCTCGGACATCAGCAGCCGCGTTCAGGAAAATCTTGCCGGCGTACGAATCGTTCGAGCCTATGCGCAGGAAGAGGCCGAAGTGGCTCATTTCGAGAAGCTCAATCGCGATTACATTCGCGAGAACATCGGACTTGCGAAGATTCAGGGGCTGTTTATGCCGGCCTTGCAGGGGCTGATTGGCGTGACGTTTCTCCTGGTTCTTTGGGCGGGTGGCGTGCGGTTGCTCGAACACCGGATCACGCTGGGAAGTTTCGTGATGTTCAACACGTACATGGGCATGCTGATCTGGCCCATGATCGCCTTCGGTTGGGTAGTGAACCTGATGCAGCGCGGGACCGCTTCGCTGAACCGGATTAACGATATGATGCGGCAAACGCCTTCGATTCGCGCTCCCAAGAATCCCATGCCGGCGTCGCATATCCGGGCCGAGCTGGCGTTCCTGAACGCGACCGTCGATTTCCAGGGCCGGCGAGCTTTGGACGGAATCGACCTGAACGTTCGCGAGGGCGAAACAGTCGCAGTCGTTGGACATACGGGCAGCGGGAAGACCACTCTCGTCAGCCTGATACCACGGCTGTTTGACCCTACCGAAGGCCGGGTTGAACTGGGCGGCGTGGATGTGCGCCGATTCGACCCCGAGGATTTGCGGCGGAACATCGGCTTCGTTCCGCAGGAAACATTTCTCTTCAGCGCTACGCTCGCGGACAACATCGCATGGGGAGTTACGGAGACTTCGCGAAGTCAAATTGAATGGGCCGCTGAAGCAGCAGGATTAGGACCCGATATCGGCGGCTTTCCGGACGGCCTCGATACGATGATTGGCGAACGTGGATTGACGCTTTCCGGCGGCCAAAAGCAGCGAACAGCGATCGCCCGCGCCATCTTGCGCGATCCTAAGATTCTGATTCTCGACGATGCACTGGCGAGCGTTGATACGATGACGGAAGAACGAATCTTGAACAGCCTAACCTCTCTGATGCGCGATCGCACGACCATTCTCGTCTCCCATCGAGTTTCGACTGTCAAGGGAGCGGATAGGATTGTGGTACTGAATCACGGCGCCATCGTAGAAGAAGGCAGACACGACGAACTTTTGCGGCAGGGCGGATTCTATTCCGATCTGTATCAGAAACAACTACTCGAAGAAGAATTGGAGGCAATCTGATGGTGACTCGACGCGAATGGGCGGCATCGGTGGCCGGCGCCGCAGGAGCGTTATCGCTCGCCCGGCCGCTTTCGGCTCAAGACTACAAAATCGAAAGGGCGGACATCAAGCTGGGCGTCGCGTCCTACTCATTTCGGAAGTTTTCACGCGCCCAGGCCATTCAAATGACCAAAGAGCTCGGGACGCCATACATCAACATCAAATCGTTTCACCTGCCGCTTGATAGTACCCCCGAGCAAATCGATCAGGCTCGCAAGGAATTCGAGGACGCAGGCTTGATTATCGTGGGCGGTGGAACAATCAGCTTGCCTAAATATGACGAAACTCAAATTCGACAGGCGTTCGAATATGGCAAGCGTGCCGGGATGCCGCTGCTGGTGGTGATGCCCGCGCGCGATGTTCTTCCGAAGCTGGGAAAATTCGTCGAAGAATACAACATAAAAATCGCCGTGCACAACCACGGACCTGAGGATAAGAACTTCCCCACTCCCCAGAGCGCCCTTGCCATCGTGAAGGACATGGACCCGCGATGCGGATTGTGCATCGACGTGGGACACACGGCCAGAACGGGTGTGGACGTGGTGGAATCGATTGCGGAAGCAGGGCCGCGGCTTCTCGACATGCATGTGAAAGATCTCAAAGACTTTCACGCCAAGGACAGCCAATGCGATTGCGGCGATGGGAAGATGCCGTTCCCCGCCATGTTTCAGCAATTGGTGAAGATGGGCTACCGGGGATGCTCGAATCTCGAATACGAAATCAAGGAAAATGACCCGATGCCCGGCATGCAGCGGAGCATGTCGTACATGCGCGGCGTTTTGGCTGGTGTGACGTATTTCGATACGAAGGCCTAACCGAGCCGCGACCGTGAGGGAACGGTGTTTCACAACCTCCCGGTCTCATTTTCCGCTACGCCGATGCCGCGGCGCTCGGCTCCGGACGTGTCGAGGCGGCTACTTCCGGAAGTTGTATGAGCGTCCGCGTGCCGCGTCCTGGCGCGCTATCTACCGAGAAGCTGTAGTTCGATTCAAATAACACCCGCAGCCGCTCGTTCACGTTGCTGACGCCGATGCCGCGCTCGAGTAGGCTTTTTAGCTTCGACTCCTCAATGCCTAAGCCATCGTCTTCCACTTGAATGTGCAAAACAGGTCCGTCCAGCCACGCGCTGAGCCGGATCACACCGCCTTCGATCTTCTTCGCAAGGCCATGTTTAATTGAGTTCTCAATGATGGGCTGCAAAATCATGCTAGGCACGAGGCGGTCGAGCGCGGCTTCGCTCACGTGTTTTTCAAAACGGAGTTTGTCGCCAAAGCGCACCATCTCGATGGCGAGATAGTCGTCGATAAAATGGATCTCGTCCCGCAAGGGCGAGAAGTTTTCCGTCTTCCTTAGCAGCCGCCGCAAAATATTCGACAGCTTATAAATCACAGCGCGCGCTTTATCCGGATCGACTCGGATGAGGGTTGCCACGGAACTGAGCGTGTTGAAGAGAAAGTGTGGGTTGATCTGGTTGGTGAGCGCTGCGAGGCGCGCCTCAACCAAGTGCGTCTGTTGCGCCTCGAGTTTCTCCTCCGTCCTCACACTGGCCCATATGCGGATGGGTATGGAGACCGAGAACAGGGTTGTTATCGAGAGTACGATGTAATGCACCAAGCTCGAGCCGGGCCATCCCTTGGAAATGGAAAACGCGGCGCGACCCGGAAATTGGCTGGCAATAAAGATACGGAAGAACTCAGTCAACAGAACTGTCAGATTGCAAAGAATGTTGAACACCGAACGCTCTATCGTACGCCGCTCGAAGACGGTTTTCTTGCGCTCGATGGCTTCGCGAACAACCCGGTACACATTCAAGTCGATAAACGCCGAGAAATACCAGACGTCTTCTTTATCGGCGGCGAGGTCGCGCATCAGTCCGCCGAGCACGCCAGCGGCGGAAAACAATGGCATCGACATGTACTCGCCCGCGATCATGGCGGGTACGGAGACGCAAATGCCCGTAACCAATCCGCTGACATAGCCGGCGATCAGTCCGGCGATGAACGCGCTCTCAAGAGCCAAGTCGATGGCTTGGTATTGGCCCTTGCCCAGAATGCGGGCTGTTTCCCCCGCTCCGAAAATCAGCGAGAAGATCAAGGCAATTTGAATGCGTTCGGCGACCGTGCGGCGATCGTGAAGCAAAATCCGGCGAATATGCCGGAATCGCATCAGAATGCTCGCAACCGAAGCCGCAACAGCGAGCTTCACCAGCAGCGCGACCAAATGTTGCTCTTCAAGCATCTGAACTACTCAAATCGGCGCCGTTAGCGACGCTACCGGCGGCGGTTTCTCTGCAAACTCTATAATAGAAGTTAAGCCGCACAACCTAAGTACGCGCGCTTCGCTCCGGAGGACCGCCGCCCGGCGATGAAGTGAGGATCGTTTGTCGGAAATTAAGCTGAGCAACGTCGCCGAAGCAGACTTCCCAAACCGTTTTGGACATTTTCGCATTTACGGTTTCGAAGGGATGAGCGCAAATGAAACCGAGGAAGCGGTAGCCCTGCGATTCGGAGACGTATCGCCTGCGCTCGGCCCGGTGCTCGTGCGCATTCATTCGCAATGCCTCACCGGCGACGTATTTCACAGTCTCCGCTGCGACTGTCGCGCGCAGCTCGAATTAGCGCTCGATCAGATTGTTCATGAGGGCCGTGGCCTGGTGATTTATGAAAACCAGGAAGGCAGGGGCATCGGCTTGATGAACAAGCTCAGGGCCTACGAGTTACAAGATCGAGGTCTGGACACCGTCGAAGCAAATGAGCGGCTCGGATTTAAAGCGGATCTGCGGGACTACGCTCTTCCCGCAGCCATTTTGAAATGGTTTGGGGTAGACCAGGTGCGATTGCTCTCGAACAATCCCGAGAAGATCTCCGCTCTCGAGGCGGCGGGCATCACGGTAGTAGAACGCGCCCCCATTGTTGTTCCACCACTCGAGACGACCGCGGAGTACCTTCGAACCAAGAAAGAAAAACTAGGGCACTTGTTCTGAATGTACGCGATTTTCGCTAGATGTCTCAACCGATCTGTTTCGTGCGGACCGCTTCGAGAGAATGAGTTATAAGCTCCTCTACGAGCCCGAGAAAGCGCTTCATGTGAGGCAGTTCCGCATGTGCATCGAATGCCGCTTCGCCGGTCCACTCGGAGTGAATAAAGAAGACGGGCGGATCGCGCACTGATTCATACAGATGGATTCGAATGCAGCCCGGCTCTGCGCGCGTAGGCTCGAGAAGAAGCTTTAGTTCGTCAAGCAAACGCTGCTGTTTTCCGGGCCTGGGTTCGAACCGGGCAAATATGTAAAGGGCCACAAGCCTCTCCGTTTTTCTCCCTTGCTCACTAGATAGTCGTAAGACGAGACTCGAAATGGACAATCACGCTTCAGGCTTCTTCCTGGTCTCTGTCGAAGGCTAAAGGTTCCGCAAATACTGCATCGATCTCCACCTGGTAACCGCTTGCCAGGCGATTGGTCTCGTTGGCCATGCCGATTACCGCCATCAGCTCGGCAAACATTCCATCTGTCATTCCTTTGTTGCGCGCGGATGCGATGTGAGAGGCAATGCAGTAGCCACATTGGTTGGTAACGCTTACGGCGATGTAGATCATCTCTTTCGTAAGCGGATCCAGTTCGCCAGGCGACATCACCTGCTTGATGCTCTCCCAGGTACGCCGCAGCGTAACCGGATCGTGAGCGAGCGCTTTCCAGAAATTGTTTACGTACGCCGTCTTGCGCGTAGCCATGATGTCGTCGTAGATTTCACGCACCTCCGGCTTCGCGTCTTCATATTCAGTGAGTCCAAATGTGGCCATATTTCCCTAACCGCCGCGTGAGCTTTCTCCGCTCATTCATACAATATCGGCATGCGGCTTTCAAAACTAAGCGGGGACGAGATCGCCCTCGCCCTGGACGCTCTGAGAGATTGGAAAGTGGTGAATGAGAAGCTTCATCGCGAATACCGCTTCCCGGATTTCGTGCATGCATTCGGCTTCATGGCCACGTCGGCTATGGCTATCGAGAAGATGAACCATCACCCGGAGTGGTTCAATGTCTACAACCGGGTGACGGTGGATCTAACGACGCACGATTCCGGCGGCATTACGAAGAACGACGTCGAACTCGCGAAGCTACTCGATTCCATTGCGGCCAAATTGCAAGGATAATTGATGATCAACCGTCGCATTTTCAAGCTGGTGATGCCATGCCTATTCACCAGCGTTGCATTATGCCAGGACCGGACCGTTGCAGCGTATGATGCCGCTCCATGGATCGATCAGGCCATCAGCGATGCGGTAAAAGAAGGGCTGATTCCAGGCGCTGTTCTCGTGGTTGGACACAACGGCCAGGTGATTTACAGAAAAGCGTACGGTTATCGCGCGCTCATACCGGAAAAAGAGCCGATGACAGCCGACACGATATTCGACGCAGCATCGTTGACGAAAGTAGTTGCAACCACGCCCTCTATCATGAAGCTTTTCGAGGAGGGCAGAATCCGGCTCGACGACCCGGTCACAAAGTATCTTCCCGAATTCGAGGACGGACACAGCAGCATCACCATCCGGAATCTGATGACACATTTTTCGGGCTTGCGCCCCGATCTGGATCTAAAGCCCAGATGGAGCGGCTATGAAACGGGCGTCAACCGGGCTCTGCGCGAAATGCCGGTTACGCCGCCAGGAACTCACTTCACTTACAGCGACATAAATTTCATTCTTCTTGGAGAAATCGTTCACCGCGTGAGCGGCCAGATGTTGAATGTCTATGCCCGGGAAGAGATTTACAAGCCCTTGGGCATGGACGAGTCGCAGTTTCTCCCTCCAGCATCACTGCGGGCGCGAATCGCGCCAACGGAGATTGCCGAGGACACGGGCAGGCCGTTACGGGGAGTAGTTGACGATCCGACTGCCCGGTACATGGGCGGAGTAGCTGGCGATGCCGGCTTATTCACCACGGCGGACGATCTCGCGAAGTATTGCCAGATGTGGTTGAACAAAGGTTCGCTTACGGATGCCGGCGCAGGCACCACGATACAGATCTTCAACCCTCTAACGATTCGTAAATTCACTGAGCCTGGCGGTCCTCCGGATCAGCCTATTTTGCGGGCGCTCGGTTGGGATGTCGATTCGCCCTATTCGAGCAATCGCGGCGAACTCTATCCGCTCGGCTCGTTCGGCCACACCGGCTACACAGGAACCTCGATATGGATCGATCCAACGACGAACAGCTACGTCGTACTACTCACTAACGTTGTACACCCGCACGCGGGCAAATCGCTGAGTTCGCTTCGCTCGAGGATTGCAACTCTGGTTGCCGGCTCGTTCGGCGTGGATACGCCAGGAGTCAGCTTAACGAGCTACAACGAAACGATGGCGATGGCAGGCGTTCATCGCGCCGTGGCGCGAAATGCCGAAACCCTCACCGGCCTGGATGTTTTGGAGAGAGAAGGCTTCGCTCCTCTCCGCGGCAAACGAATCGGATTGATCACAAACCAGACCGGCCTCGACCGTGAAGGAAAGCGCAATGTGGATCTCATGTTGACGGCAGGCATTAAGGTCACAACTTTGTATTCACCCGAGCACGGGATAGCGGGTACAGCAGACGCCAATGTGTCGAACAGCCGCGACGCGGCTACGGGCTTGCCGATCGTGAGTCTGTTTCAGCCGAATCAAAGGCGCCTCACCCCCGATAAAATGAAAGATGTTGATGCGCTTGTCTACGACATTCAGGATGTAGGAGCGCGCTTCTACACGTATTCGTGCACACTCCTATACGCGGTCGAAGGAGCAGCTAAAGCACACAAGCCGTTCTTTGTGCTCGATCGCCCTAACCCGATCACAGGAACACATGTGGAAGGACCAATGCTCGATTCCAATCTGTTTTCCTTCACCGGATGTTATTCGCTTCCGGTCAGGCATGGGATGACCTTTGGAGAGCTGGCCACCATGGCGAATGCCGAACAGCATTGGGGCGCCGAACTACATGTGGTGAAAATGACGAATTGGCAGCGTGGCGATTGGTTTGACTCGAGCGGCCTGGTTTGGGTGAACCCCTCGCCGAACATGCGCAGTCTGGACGAGGCGCTTTTGTACCCAGGCATCGCCATGCTGGAAGCCGCCACCAATTATTCGGTAGGCAGGGGGACGGATACGCCTTTTGAGCAGATCGGAGCAGATTGGATGGATGGGCGGGCGTTTGCGAAGGAACTGAATAGCCGCTTCATCCCGGGAGTTCGCGTTTATCCGACGCGGTTTGAGCCGGTTTCGTCGCATTTTGCAGGGAAGCAGGTGGAGGGTATCCGGTTCGTAGTTACGGACCGGCAGTCGTTCGACAGCGTGCGGCTGGGACTGGAAGTCGCGACGGCACTACAAAAACTCTATCCAGGCAAGATCAGTTTCGATGCTTGTAAGTGGCTGATCGGAAGTCAGGCAGTGATTGAGCGGATCAAGGCCGGAAATAACGCGCAGCAGGTTGACGCGGATATAGCGAAGGAGCTTCCAGAATTTCTGGAGCGGCGCAAACGGTTTCTGCTGTATTAAGCAGAATTAGCCTGTTGCCAAACCAAGTGCTAGCTTGTTGGCCAGGTACTCGAGTTCCTCGGAATCTGTTAACTCAATTCCCCGCTGGCAGCGGCTTGCTTTGACTTAGTCGAGCCAACCGGCCTACCCCGACGCTTTGGCGCTGGCGGTACCGTGTCACCCTTAGCCACTTCCTCTGCTATGACCGCCTGAGCTTCTTTCAGCCAAGCGGGCGGCCGTCCCCGCCGTCGGCCGCGTCCCCGAGCCAGCCGTTCGAGCGTAAGAATCGCTTCCTCGATCTGCTCGCGCTCCATGCGCAATTCAGCGAGCATTTTATCTACGTCCAAAATTTAGTTCCTCCCCGCGGAAAATTAAGTCAAATCCACCAAATTAATGCACGCCGTCTCCGGCTATATTGCATTTTAATCCGAAGTGTACTTCCACACGTTGCTGAATTCAAGAAAAATACTTGTCTTTCTAAAAATTAGCGGTTCTAGGAGTACCATGCCGCTTTCTTCCACTCCGTTCCGCCTATTAGACCATAAATTCGGCTCGATAGCCCCGATTTTACAGGTGCAAAGCAAACCCGCGGACTTCTGCGCCGAAATCAAAGTAACTGCGATTAAAGGTGTAAATTTTGCCGGATTAACAGCGCCATTATGGAACAAATTGCATGATGGCGATCGGTTTGGAGAAAGCTGGCCAGCTTAAAACCTCCACCGTTTCCATCAGGTTTGGAAGGCGCGTTGACGGCGGAAGTGAAAGTAAATAGGTACGCCAATCGCCATAAAGGCCAAGCCCATTAGCGACTCCCTCGGCGAGTGCATCAGCGTGCTCGCGAGGAGCAGGATAGCGACCAGCACGAACAAGCCGGGCACGATGGGATAGCCGAGGACGCGGTATGGGCGAGTCATGCCGGGCTTCTTTCGACGCAGCACAAAGACGGAAGCGGCGGTCATTGCATACAGAATCCAGCTGCCGAAAATCACAAAATTGTAAAGCTGCTCGTACCAACCGCTCAAAATGAGCACACACGACCAGGCGCACAGCACAATCATCGAAATGCCCGGAGTTTTATAAGCGGGGTGCACACGGGCGAGGGGGTGGAAGAAATACCCGTCGCGCGCCATTGCGTATGGCACGCGGGCGCCCGATAAAATCGATCCATTCAACGCCGCGAGAATCGAAATCAAGACCGCGATGGTAACCGCCCTGGCGGCAGCCGGCCCGTAGAGGTGAGCCATCATTCCCGCCGCTACCTGATCTGTATGGGCGACTTGAGCGGGGCTCAACACATAAAAATAAGCGATATTGATTGCGACGTACGTTGCCATTACTGCCGCGGTTCCGAAAATAAGCGCGCGAGGCAGATTTTTTTGCGGCTCGCGAATCTCGGAGGAGACCATGCTGACGTTATTCCAGCCGTCGTAGGCCCACAATGCCCCAACCAAGGCCGCGAAAAAACCGGAATAGCCATTGCCGATTCCAGCGGTTTCGTGAAAATGGCCGAGGCTGCCGTTTTTGGAAAAGATACCGGCAAGAATGACGCCGCAAATGAGGACCATCTTGACGACCGTGACTAAGACCTGAAGGTTTCCGCCGGCTTCGACTCCCACATAATTGACTGCGCAAAGAAGAATGATGATGACGATAGCCGCGATCTGGCCGAAGTGGATTTCGAGCGGTCCTCCACCGGGTCCAATAGGATAGGGAATCGCCAGGACGGTCTTATCGAGCGAGGGAGCAAAGACGGAGAGATAAAGATAGAAGCCGGAACCCAGCGTGGCGATGGACCCGCTTTTTGCGACGGCGAGCTGAGTCCAGCTATAGAGATATCCCCAGAATGGGCTGTAGGCTTCACGAAGGAAGACATATTCTCCGCCAGCCTCGGGCATTGCGGCAGCGAGCTCAGCATAGCTTAGCGCCCCGAACAAGCTGAGCAAACCGCCGACGACCCAGACCGAAAACAGGGCCCTTGTGGAGCCGACTTCGACAATCATTCGCTTGGGGACGAGGAAGATGCCGCTTCCAATCACGGTACCGATGACGATTGAGACGGCGCTCCACAGTCCGAGAACGCGCTGGAGGCTGGGCTGAGCCGGCAAACTCGGCTGGTCCGTCGTCAATTTTTGTGTTTTCACGTGTAAGCGGCCATGGGGGAAATTCGTCTAGTAGGGAGCAACTGGCGACGGAGCCCTTTTTGAAACGAAGGTGCCGGTCACGATGCCAACAACAATAGTCACAACGGAACCGACGAGTATGTACCAGGTATACGCCACATAGTTGTGCAGCGCCAGAGTCGCGGCCAGTCCGGCAATCATACCGGCGATTGCGGCTGTTTCGCCCGGGCGTTTCGTCAGCAAGCCCAACAGGAATACACCAAGCAAGCCGCCATACAGTAAGGAAGCGATCGTGAGGCCGGCTTCAAGCACGCTGTGGCTATAGTATTGGGCCAGCAGCCCGACGCCGAACAAAACGGCTCCCCAGGCGATGGTGGCCAGGCGCGCGAATCTGAGGTAGTATGCTTCGCTATGTAGCGACCGGCTTAGCGGTTTCACAAAATCCATAACCGCCGTTGAGGCGAGCGCGTTAAGCGCCGCGCTCAGATTCGACATGGCCGCCGCTAGAATGGCAGCCATAACCAACCCTGCCACGCCGGGCGGCAAATTGTTCCAGATGAACTCGGGATAAATACGATCGATGATGGCGGGAGCCGGCCGGCCGATATCGATGTAATGGACATAAAGAAGCGTGCCGATCAGAAGAAAGAGCGCGAATTGAAAGAGAATCACGAACCAGCTTGCAAACAGAGCCAACCGGCTTTCGCGCTCGGAGCGCGCGGCCAGCAGACGCTGCACCATCAGTTGTTCGGTGCCGTGGCTGGACGTGGTAAGCAGACAGCCGCCGATAACGCCGGCCCAGAAGCTGTAAGTGGTTTGAAAGAAATTCCGGTCCCACGCGAAAGAGAAGTCGAAAATCTGGAATTTGCCTGGGCCGAACAGATGAGCCGGACCCGCAATCCGGAAGACGTGAGCCCACCCGCCTGGAATCTGGTGGAAGATGATTAGAAAACTGAGAAGAGCTCCGCCAATATAAAGGAGCATTTGAACGACATCGGTCCAGATGACGGCGGTCATTCCGCCTTCGAACGTATAGAAGAGCGTAAGGCAGACAATAGCGAGAATGGAGGGGATTTCGTTGGCGTGAAGAATAATGGAAATCACGAGAGAAATAGCGAACACGCGGACGCCCTCGGCGAGCGTCCGTAAGAGCAGGAATGTTCCCGCTGTAAATTTTCGAAGGCGCGGGCCGAATCGCCGTTCGATGAGCTCGTAGGCGGTGAACAGCTCGCCCCGGAAATATTGCGGAAGAAAGAGAGTAGAAATTACGATTCGCGCAAGCAGATAACCGAGTACTACTTGAAGGAAACCGAAATTGCCACGAAACGAGAGCGCCGGCGTGCCGATTACGGTAAGTGTGCTGGTCTCGGCCGAAACAATTGAAAAGGCAATGGCCCACCATGGCGTATTGCGGCCGCCAAGAAAATAGTCTTTCAGCGTTCTTTGCGACTGCTTGAATCGGGAGCCGAACCACGTGATGCCGCAGAGGTAGATAGCGATCACGAAAAGATCGACCGAATGCATGAAACCGAGGATGATAGCATGCGTAACGGCGCGATCTTCTTTCGCGGCCGACCCTGGAAAGGGAACAAGTCTCGAAAGAAACGCATCTAAAGTGATAGAAAGTTGCGGGTTTTGAATTGATTCGGCTATACTCCGCTTTTGCAGCAGACGGATGGGCACTTCGGTTTCGTGACCGATCCGACACGTTAAGCGTCCGCGGCTTTGGCGGCGGCAAAAGCAAGCAGCAATATCATTAGAAGAATTTTCCTTCCGGGGAGGTAGTTGTGGAGTTTCATTTACTGAGAGCAACGAAATCGGCTGCGGGTTCTGCCGCTTTGGCGGTTGCCTTAACGTGTCCCGTGTTCGTATCCTCCAGTTACGCGCAGGCTCCGGCCGCCGGCCAACAGCCTGCACAAGGTCAGAAGCCGAACTGGAAGGATCGAGCCGAATACGATCTCTACAATTCGATTGCTCACGAGAAAGATCCCAAGAAGCGCCTCGATCTGCTGGACCAGTGGACGCAGAAGTACCCTAAGACGGATTTTGAAAGTCTTCGGCAGCAGGCTTACCTGGGCACACTGGGACCGCTGAGCCAGCAGGACCCCAGCGTTCGGCAGAAGACCATCGATTACTGTAAGCAGGTTCTTCAGACAGATTCGAAGAATTTCACCGCCCTATATTGGCTGGCGATTAATGCGCCGGAAGCGGGCGGCGGCAGTCCGACCCCTCAACAAACTGCGGATGCCGAACAGGCCGGAAATGGTCTGCTCCAGGCTGAGAAACCCGCCACTACATCGCAAGCCGATTGGGACAAAGCGAAGCCCACCATCGACGCGCTAGCGCATGCGGCATTAGGTTGGGCAGCGTCGGCCAAGAAGGACTACCCGACGGCGCAGAAGGAGTATGAGGCTTATTTGAAGGCGAATCCGAATAACGCCAACATTTCTTATCAGCTTGGCCAAACCATTTTGGCCGAAAAGAATACGGCGCTTTATCCAGAGGCTTTGTGGTCATTCGCGAGAGCGGCTGCTTACGACGGGCAAGGCGCGTTACCGGCCGGAAGTCGCCCTCAGGTTCAGAGTTACTTCAAGAAAATTTACGATCAATATCACGGCTCTGACGACGGCGCGGACCAGGTGCTGGCACAGGCCAAGGCGACGCCGCTTCCCCCGGACGGCTTCAAGATTGTGAGCGCGGCGGACACGGCGAACCAGCAGGCAGCCCAGCTCCAGGCCAAAATTCAGGCCGATCCGTCTCTTGGATTGTGGTACAGCCTGCAGCAGAGCTTGACCGGCGACCAGGGTGAATCGTTCTTCACCAACAACGTTAAAGATGCTGAGATTCCGGGCGGGGCTAACGGTATCAAGGATTTTTCAGGAACGGTGATTTCGCTCGATCCACCGGACCGGCCGAAGAAGATCGTACTCGGTGTTCTCGATCCAACCAAGCCCGACGCGACGCTGGTCTTTGAGGAAGCGCTTCCGGCGGCCGCGGTCAAGGTCGGGGACAAGATCCAGTTTTCGGGAGTCGGCGATTCTTTTTCGAAGGATCCCTATATGCTGACGTTTAAGGACCCGGAACTGCCCGGAATTAAGGCTGTGAAGGCCCCAACCAAGGGCAAACACAAGCAGGTGAAGACCCATTCGTAGCGAGGGCAGGCCTAGGCAGGCCTCGCCCCTACAGCCTGGCCGGGCCTGCCGGCCTAAGTTCGTTACGGGTGGGTGTTTTCGAGGAAATTGCGCAGACGGTGACTCCGGCTGGGGTGCCGAAGTTTCCTCAAGGCCTTGGCTTCAATCTGGCGGATGCGCTCCCGCGTAACCGCGAAATGCTGTCCAACTTCTTCGAGCGTGTGTTCGCTGCCATCTTGCAGCCCGAAACGCATCTTGACGATTTTTTCCTCGCGGGGGCTGAGGGTCTTTAATACCTCAGCTGTCTGTTCCCGAAGGTTTAGGTTGATCACGGCATCCGAGGGCGAAATCATGCGGCTGTCGACGAGAAAATCGCCGAGGTTCGATTCCTCTTCTTCGCCGACGGGTGTTTGGAGCGAGATCGGCTCTTGTGCAATTCGCAAAACGCGCCGCACCTTGGCTGGACTCATTTCCATCCGCGAAGCCAATTCTTCCGTGGTCGGTTCGCGCCCGAATTCCTGCTGCATGCTTCGCTGCAGGCGGATCAGCTTATTGATCGTCTCGATCATGTGCACCGGAATCCTGATGGTTCGCGCCTGATCGGCAATTGCTCGCGTCACGGCCTGGCGCACCCACCATGTCGCATAGGTGGAAAACTTATAGCCGCGCTTGTAGTCGAATTTTTCGACCGCTCGCATCAGGCCAATGTTGCCCTCCTGGATGAGGTCTAGAAATTGCAATCCGCGGTTGGTGTAGCGCTTCGCCACCGATACCACTAACCGGAGGTTCGCTTCAATCAGCCGTTTCTTGGCTTGCTCGGCTTCATATTCGCCTCGCTCGACAACCTGAAGGGTACGGCGAAGCTCAGCGGCCGAAGCTCCGCACTCGTTCTCTAGTTCCTGGATTCTCGCGCTCAGGGCCTTCAAATCTCTTCGAATTGGCGTGGCATCGGGGGACTCGCGCGCCGTCGATTGCTCGAGCCGTCTTTGCAGGCGGGCGATCTCGAACTCCAAAGGCCTCAGCTCATCCACAGCCCGATGCAGAGCATCACTCAGTTTGCGTTGGAAACTGCCAGTGAACTGCATTTCGCGCACCAGCCAGGAAATCTGCACGAGCAATCGCGCATATTCCTTTTGTATTTTGCGGTACTGCCGCGGCTTCGACGTCCGGATGAGCCCCGTCAGCTTGTGCCGCAGCGTTTGGGACTTCTTGAACAACCGCTCGATTTCCTGCAAGGTAAGGATGAGCTGCTGGCGAAGCGGTTCAGTGTGCAATTCTTCTTCAGGCAGCGCGGTCAAATCCGGAGCTTGCAAAACGTCCAGAATCGGGATCGTGTCCGAATCGATTTCAGGCCGCAAATCGATTAGAGTGCGAATGACGAGGCTGGACCGCGACAGAGCTTTTCGGACCGCCTTCTGTCCGCGTTCGATCCGCTTGGCAAGCTCGATCTCACCCTCGCGTGTGAGCAACGGCACCGTGCCCATTTCGCGGAGGTACACGCGAACCGAATCGTTGCTCTTATCGAGACCCGCGGAAAGGTCCAGCTCGGAAAGATCGTCGGAATCTTCGTCTTTCTTTTCGAATTCCTTGGAGCCTTCGAGCAACTCCGCTCCGGCGTTCTCGAGATCGGTGAAAATGTCACCGAGATCGTCGGCCTGAGACAGCTCGTCCTGGACGGCGTCGTTGACGGCGTCATACAGTGTGAAAGTTTTGCCGTTTCCGTCCTGCATGGACTGCTTCTTATCCCATCGTACGCGCCCGCCGGCCGTCTACGGGCGAACCTCCGACCCCGACATTCAAGCAGTATGCCCAACACACTGCATCGGACCTATGGTACACCAATCAGCGCGCCGCGCGGAGTCACTACCCGCCTACTCTCGCGTCCATCTTCTTCAATTCGCCCGTCAGTTTCAGGGCCTCTTGTAAGTTGCCCGCAACTTCCGCAGCTCGGATCCGTTTCTTAAGCTCGGCCCGTTCAGTCTGCACAGTTTTGCCTTCCATGGCGCGTAAGCAATGGATCGCCTGAGCCGCCGCTTCGTCCGGGGCCACGCTCATCGGTTGAAACGCCAGTTCCGAAACTATTTTTTGTTCCCGCTCCTCTAAACGAGCCAGAACAGCGGCCAAAGAAAAATCGGAACCGCTGGTCTTCATGGTCAACATAATTTGAAACACGCCTTTGGCCTGTAGAGTTGCTGGAATGCCGGATCGCTCGAAATAATGCAATGCCGCCTGGCGGGCATCGTCGCTGTGCAGCATCGAGCTAAGCAGCAAACGTTCGTTGGGGGGTAATGAAGAAGAGATTTCGACGACACGCTTGATGGTTGCCAGGTTCGCGCTCGACTGGCGGAACTGATCGCGAATCAATTGGACATCCAAGTTGAAACGTCCAGCCACTTCCTCGATCAACGCGTTGCGTTCCACCTTGTCGTGCACTCGCTGAAGT
>JBAUZG010000079.1:0-17373 GCA_049585195.1 Bryobacteraceae bacterium
AAGCAATACTCGGTTCGCACTGAACTTAGCTGGGAATAGACAATACCAAGCTGTTGTGAAGATGAGCTTCATGTCTGTGGTAAAACAACGGTATGCCAGGTACTTTAGATTGAGCTGCAGCTTCACAGGCAGCACTTGCTCTCTGTAAAATTGTTCAGGATTGTGGGCGCCTGCCAGAAGTTGCTCTTCATTTCTAAAGACGAGTGTTGCCAGATCCGTTATCCCGGGCGGCACCGCTAATACACGCTGCCAAATCGACATCGTGCAATCTACGAACGGCGGCACTTCCGGTCGCGGTCCCACCAAATTCATTTGCCCCTTCACTACATTCCATAGCTGTGGAAGCTCATCTATTTTGTACTTTCTTAGATATCTTCCCGTTCTTAGAATTCGACGGTCGCCGGCCGCTGTAATCGCGGGCCCGCCATTCTGTCTTCGCATTGACCGGAACTTCCACAGGTCGAACGGTCTTCCCCGATACCCGATGCGTCTTTGACGAAAGAGTATTGGTCGCCCATCTTCGACGAGAACGGCTATCGCCGCCGCGAATAAGAGTGGCGAAAGTACGATTAGGGCGATCGCCGCACATACTCTATCGAAGAGTAGCCACGAACTGTTTGCTGATGGCTGGAACATCTGCGTAATGTGATTCCTCGGCGGTAACTAAGTCGAATTTCAGCCTGCATTTTGGCCTATTGGCCGTTTACCCAAATGACTCCGGCAACAGTCGCATTAGCCGCGCTCAGCCGGTCAATGACCTTTCGCAGACTGCGGCTGGCGACAGAATCGGGCCGCACTGTCAGCACGATGCGATCCAGAGTCGAGCAAGGAAATTCAATATACGCCGCGCTGTTAATGGGCGGTAGCGCCACAACTATGTTGTGAAAAACTGGCGGAAGCATCCCGTACAGTCGGCGGTAGTACACGTCCAATTGACCGTGATTTGATATCGGAAGCTCGCGTCCAGAGGGCATTATCCATAATTTCGAGTAACGAGTCCTGTGGATACACTGATATGCTTCTTCGGCCGGCGGCATCAGCAAATCGCCCAGACCCGGTGTCGATACGGCGCCCAGCGATTCCGCCAAGGAAGATTGGCTTCGGTGTGCTTCTACGATTAAAACCGGAGTTCCGAGATACTTAGCCGCATTGAGGCTCAAATTGGCAGCCAAGGCGTTAGTCGATTCGGCGCCATTGAGCGAACAAATACCAATCAATCTGCGCGCGCCTTTGCTCGGGAATAGAGACCTAACCAGGACCTGCCACTTGCGCTCCTCGGCATTCGCGAGATCGTAGAATGACCGCTGTTTCGACGCACTATCGGCGTGTAACTCGTCTGGAGCCAGGGAATTATCGTGCAATTCCTCGTTTACCACTCGCTTTCCCATACTGCGATTCACTTCTTGAAATCCTTCATAGAGAGTCGCCAGCTGTTTCTACGTTGCTTGCTCACGCCCCGTTCATATCGAGGGTGGAAGTCCCCCTGCCTCCGAGTTTGTTGAGCCTTTTGTCCTCATCGCCGCCTTTCGAGATCAACTGGCTCACCGACACCGACGCCAATACCGGCAGACCCGTTTGGAGTGTCAATTCAGTTGGAGTTCGGATTACCGAATCGAAGGAGTCCACCGCCAAGGCCACTCCGAAGGACATCAGTACAGCGAGAATAAACCCGAGGAGCAGAACAAAAGCCGAGTGCCGGCTGACCGGGAGCACTGGCGGAACCGGATCTTCAAGAATCGAAACGTTCAGAAACTTATGCTGGTCCAGAGCATCGGCGATGTGCGCTTCCTCCGTTTTCTTCTGATAAAGCAGGAAATCGTTCTCGCTAATCGTCTTCTGCCGCTGTAAATCGTTGTACTCCGCCGTAACCTGTTCGAACGTCTTCTCTTGCATTCGAGACTCCGCGAGGTCTTTCATGAAGCTCGCGCGTTGCGCCAGCAATCCCGCGACTCGAGACTGCGTCTGCGACAGCTGGGCTTCTATCGATTGGCGAAGTGGGTTGGGCGCATCCGTCCGATCGACTATCGCGGGCCTCTCCTCGCGCTCTATAGCGCTCTTGGTTGCTCGAATCTGCTGGTCCACTTCGGTTACCAGCCGATACCCGGGCTCGAACTTCGTTAACAACTGAACACGCTTGTTCTCAAGCTCCAGAAGCGTGGCCTTCAACTGTTCCAGTAAGGCCTCGTTGCGTGCCGTCCGGCTTTGGGTCGGAATCGTTGCAGGTAGCGACTGTATCTCTGTGTCGAATACCTTTCTTTGATTGTTTGCATCCTCGGCCTGGGCGCTTAGCTGTTGAATGGCCGCTTCAAGTTCACCAATTCGCTTAAGGGTCAGTTCCTTTCGTTCTTCGAGCAAAGATACGCCATAACGCTGCTCGAACTCCGAAAGCCTCTTCTGTGCCGAAACCAGGTCCGCATGATAACGGTTCGCTTGGTCGGCGAAAAATTGCGAGGTTTCATGACTTCGATGCATCGCGGTATGCTTTTCGATGTACAGGGCAGCCAGGACTTTCAGAACCTCGGCGCTTTGGTTCGGATTTCCAGATACGTACTTGATTGCAACAATGTTCGTTTTCGCCACTGGCAAGATGAGGAGATCTTTCTCGAGTTTTTGGACGGCCAAAGCCACCGAGCGCCGATCCATGGCCGGAACGCCCCTCTGCGGCGACGCCAATTGGCACTGAACGACCACTCTCTCAAGCAGGTCTCGGCTGCGAAGTATTTCCATCTCAGATCGAACGTCGGACTCATTGGTTTCGTTGCCACCCTCCGCCGAACCGCTTCCGTCCATCGCCACCGTCTCGATTCGTGCGCGTTTTATAAATATCTTTAGAACGGCCTCATAGACCCGCGCCGTAAGAAACGCCCGCGCCAGTGTGCCGGCCATGACAAGCAAGAACAGCAATGTAATGATCGCCCTGCGTCGACGCCACAGGCCAAGGACATGCTGTAGGACGCTGCCCCTGTTGCCCTCGGGCCACCGCCCCGGTCTTGCTTCGAAGGGATATTGAACCATGGCCCCCTGAAGCTGTAATAATTCGTCTATATCGTCAGGTGATTGCATAACAGTACGAAGGAACGTGACAGGCGTGCGCGGCCCATTAAGGCACAGGAAAGTAAAGGCCCAGTCTGGTTACTTTCATGAAGGTATCCAGTTTTCCGACTGCCGACTTCGATATAAATATGGAGTCGCCAGGTCGAAGGATTGGGTCCTCATTCACTTGCCCCTTGCTGAGCATGTGTTTTACGTTACATTTCTTTACTTCGACGGCGTCGGACGTCGCACGTCTAAACAGAAGGACTTCTGATTGCCTTGCCCCCAAAACGAAGCCTCCGGCCATCGCAATCGCATCCGTTAACGTGACGTCGCCATGTAACTCGTATTTTCCGGGCTTCGCGATTTCCCCAGCTATAACGAACGATGGCTTCGAAAATTCTTTGAGCGTGATCGTAATACTCGGATCGTGAAGCGTAGTGGAATATCGGTCGGTAATAGTTTTGGTTGCCTCTTGCAGTGTTAAGCCACCGACCTTAAGCTGACCTAGATCCTTCAAGGAAATGAACCCATCCGGTTCTATCGTCACCACTTGGTTATACTCAGGCGTAAAATTAAACAGCAGCTCGATCACATCGCTGCTTTGGAGACGGTATCGGTTTTCATGTGAACTAAATTGCGGCTGAGATTGGGCCGCGCAAACACCTGTCAGCCAGAAGCAAAGGACAAGGCCGCACATGGTCTGGTTAGTTCTGTGTTTCATAACAGATAATCAACTCCTTACAAGGCGGCCGCCATCTCCAGTGCTTTCGGGCAGATGATTTATCGCCAGGCCGAGTTTGGGTTCCCGCCTACCTTAATGCGTTTCGGCGGCAAGTGATCCGACCGTATGCAGTGAGTCATAGGAGATCCACTCGCGATCGATCTCGACAAGTACCGACCGCTGCAATAGAGTGACCCGAAGCGCTAATCTCGCCGAATTTTTGAAGTTGACGATTGTTCCCGGCCGAACAGCCAGCGGGCCGCCGGTGATGCTAACGGTTTGACCAACATGCAAGTGCGGACACGGAGCCATTTCCGCTCTAGAACGCTGGACTATTTGAAGGGCCTCTATCTCTTGGTCATCGACCGGGGCCAACGTCCGGCCAGCCCGTACCACATCGATAACGCCTGGCGTATTGATAATTCTTGCCCACGAGGAACGATCAAATCGACAAAACACATATCCATCGAACAATGCAACGTCTCTTTCGTGCCATCTCTGGGTCCCCCGGCGACGAACGCGATAAGTAGGTAGAAACTCTTCGTAACCCTGAAACTGGAGTAGCTCGGACACAGTCTTTTCATGATTGTGTTTTACTCGAACTGCGAACCATGAAGAGACGGTCGACGGACACTGTGTATTGTACATAGTTAGGCATGTTCTATCTAGGCGAGAACTGTCCGCGAGTTCGAGGAGAGGAGACAGGCTTCCGCCATTCTTTGATACATTTGCTAGCTAACCAGGATCGTTCAGTTGCGCACATCCCCTTTTAATCGGTCCCACTTCAACTTCGCAGCGTGACCGAATGCAACCGTAAACGTCGTTGGCCTGGAAACAATACTGTAATAATTAACGCGTCACAGTCAACTAACAAGCAGGGATTGTTGTGGGTTTACGTACTGAGGCGACCAGACTGATATCACTAACGGGATAGGCGAAAGAGACCATACTTAGACGCAAGCGAGCTATGGGGATAGTACCCCTAACTGGAGTCCCTAATGTTCCGACGGCTCGTAGAGTAAGGGGACCATGTGCAACGAAAAAACCGACGGCCTAGATTGTGGAATCGATCGATTTGGAATGACACAAGGAGGAGCGCGGATCGTAGTTGCTAAGAAGGTCTAGTATTCAGCCGTTGTTAGCCTCGAATGAGGTCTAGTACGCATACCGTTAATGGAAGGGTCGCGGCTATATCCAATCAGGTGTTCACGACAACTTGGCAGCGTGGGTATGTCGAAAAGATAATCAGCACGATCCGGCGCGCCGCGTTCACGCGGAATCAAATTTTCGGAAGGACAGACGAGCCCGCCGGCCCACCGCACCAGCCGGGCATCCGATTTGCTCGGAATGCCCGACCTTAGGAGCAATTCAGCCAGGAAGCCCGTCTTCTGCTGCCGGCCATTCTGGAAAAGGGCAGCTTGTACGGATTCGTTCTCTACATGTTGTAGAAGAATTCCTCGTACACGATTTGGCCATCCACGACTTTGTAGACGGCTACCTCTTCCATTTGGAAGCGCTTGCTTTGTGGTTTGAACGTGACATCGAGCTTGAACACCACTGCGAAATGTGAACTCGCGACAAGCGGGCCTTCAACCTTAACCGAATGGACTTCGTGGTTCGCGGTCCACCATTCGGCCTTGGCCTTCACGGCGGGAAGCCCCTTCGACTCCCGCGATTGTCCCGGAGGCGCGCCGGCTTCCACGCTGACGATCTCGGGCGAATAAAAGGCCTTCATGGCCTCGTCAAATTTGCCTTGAGAGCAAAGTTTGACGAGACCGTTGGCAACTTCCTGAATAGTCATAGTCTGTGTAGTCATATTCAATCTCCCTAATTTTGGCAGTCACTGTAACTTTCCGAAGAGTTGAAGAACCCAAAAACAGCGGCCAACTCGACCTGCCTGTAGGATTGCATGCAACTTTCGTTCACACGTGGCCCATAGAACATTTTAGTGTCCTGCACTAATACGTCGAACGGATTGGCCCAACATTGACACCCGGCCGCAAAAAATTTGAGGGTCACGGCCGACAGAAGCAGCTACTATTTCTTTTGGTCGGGATCTGCCTGTCAACCATTGCCTTTCAGAACTGGATCGTCCCCTTGATTTCGACGAAGCGTGGCGAACTGCCGGCTCCCACGAACGAGCCTAGAATGCTCGTCGGGGGTCCAACCGCGGCGATGCTGTAACCAAACTGCGAATTGGCGATGTCGTTGACGGGTTGATCAAAGTTCGGATGGTTGAACAGGTTGTACGTGTGAACGCCAAACGAAAATCTGACGCGTTCGGTTATTGCCACGTCCTTCATAAGCGCCATATCGACATCGAAGAAATTTGGACCGCGGAGAGAATTGCGGCCGGCGGTCCCGAATCCCGAAAGCGCCCCGGAAATCGCATAGCTAGGTGCAAACTGCGAAGTAGTGAGACAGGCGGTGTTGACTGCATTGCCGCAGTTTGCCGAAAGAGAAGAAGTCGCAGGCGAAGCAAAAATGGATCCGTCGTAGTTAAAGCCCAGCAGCGCATCCAAAGCGGAGTTGTCGATAGGCGTGAACGGCAGGCCCGTGCGGAAGAACCAATTGCTCGAGAGCGTCCAGCCGCCAAATATCCGATTGGGACCCCAATGAAGCCCTGCGTGACGAAACATGTCGGTCAACACAAAATTAGCGCTGAGGTAATGCCGGACGTCGTAATCCGCGCTGCCGTAGTTGCCTCGAATATTAAACGTGTTTTGTGGGAGGGTGATGCTGGGGTCCGTGTCCAGAATTCCAAAGGGCAGGTTCGCGACGCCGCCGTTTGAGACGTCATCCAGAGCGTGGCTCCAGGTGTAGTTCAAATTGAACGTGAGTCCTGCGGAGAGCCGTCTCTCAAAGCTGACGGTCAAACCATTGTAGTTGGAATTTCCCGCCGAAAGATACTGTGTCACCAAGCCAAGCGCTGGATTGGGCGGCGCTGCTGGAAGGCCGGCAAAGCCGGTGGCGCATACGCTCGGAGGGCAATAACCGTTCAATCCTTCATCCGCTATGGGCAGATGGCTGCCATGCATGCCCGAGTAGTTAAGGGTAAGCGTCATTTTAGGCGTGATCGCCTGCTGAATTTCAAAGTTCCACTTGTAATAGGTCGGCTGGTTGAAGTAGCTCGGAAAAGAAAAGAAATTGGGCGGCGCAAAGCCGGGTACCGTGGCAGAAATCGAATTGAAACTCCCGCCGGAAGAGAACTGCGAACGTAGAGCCTGGTTGGCGGCGGCGGTGGTTGTGAATAGGCTTCCAGGCACACCTGGGGCAATAGCGCCGCTTCCAATTGTGAATGCGTTGAGCCCTGGGGAGTTGAAGGCGGCCGCTTCAGCTAATAAGCCCGGCAGTTCATCGGCAAAAATGCCGGCGCCCGTGCGAATGACGGTGTTACTCGAGCCGAACGGTTTCCATGCTATTCCCAACCTTGGTTCCCAGACTACTGCCTGGGTGTTGGAATAGGCGTTGTGCTGACCCGAAATGATGAACTGGTTGTAGGGCGTCGTGGTAGCGTTCGCTACCGGCGAGCCGTTGAACGTCGTAGCCAGGTGCCCGAAACAATTGGCCTCGCACGTAGGGTTCGAGTAGCTTTCTAGCCGCACATTCAACGAGAGGGTCAAACCACTGCTGATTCGCCAATCGTCGGCAATGTACCCGCCGAACGTGTTGAAGCGCAGACCCTCCTCCGGCGAGGACGGGAAGACCTGATTCAGGGAACTATTGATGCCGCCGCCATTGAAGAAATCGGACAAGTTCGTAGTGATGGCCCCGAGAATCGGGCCTCCAACCGCTTGGAAGTCCAGGTCGGTGACCGTGTCATGCAGCCAGCTAAACCCTGCGCGAAACGTGTGCCTTCCCTGGACATGCGAAAAATCGTCCAAAATCTGGTACTGAAAAATGCGCGTCCCTTGCGGATAATAGAACGGCCCCGGCTCCGCGAAAGCGCCGACGGACGAAAAAGCGCCGCCCGAGAAGGTCATGAATGCCGGCAATGCCGCGAGCGCAGCGCTCGCGTTACTGGGCGTGAACACCGCAACAATGAAAAGAGCGGATCCGCTGAACTGATTCACTGTGTTCGGTCCGAAAGTGTGTGTTTCGCTGATCTGCGCGTTCATTTGGGGCTGATTGCTTTGAGCGTTAAAGGTCGGCCCAAAAGGACTGGTGAATGTCGGCTGAAATCCGTTGTCGCGCAGCACGCGAATGTAGCCGTGATCTTTATCGCTAAAATTGTGGTCCACTCGGGCAGACCATTGATACTCCTTATTAATATTCGGTGGCGTTGTGCGGAACTCGTCCGCGCAGGGAACACCGGCCGGTAAGCCTGTGAAGCCCTGGCACCCATATCCCTGAGATGCCGGCACCGGGGTAGCAGCGCCCACTCCCGGCGCACCATTGTATACACCAAATATCTTGTTGTAAAACGGTATCTGCGCGGATTGTCCTATTGCAGCCAGATTTGCCAAAGTTGCCGCTTGAAATTGCGGGCTGGGCACTAGGGTGAGGGCGCTCGCGGTAGGGAGGAGATTGCGCAGGCCTTCATAATCCACATCGAAAAATGTGTGGTTCTTCCAAATGGGTCCCTGCATTCCTGCAGCCCACTGATTGAAGTTGTTGAACGGAGTAGGCTGCCCCACCTGGTTACTGAAAAACTGGTTCGCATTCAAGGCGCGGCCGTTCCACATATAAACGGCGTTGCCATGAAAATCGTTGCTTCCGGATTTTGTTATGTACGTGATTTGCGAACCTGCATATTGGCCGTACTGCGCGGAATACGCGTTATTGATCACATTGGCTTCGGAAATATCGTTTGAGCCCAACAGGAGATTCGACGCTCCGCTATTATTGATGCCTGAAAACGGATCGTTATAATTCTGGCCGTTGATGCTGAAAAGGTTGGAGGTTCCGGGCATTCCATTGGCGACAAAGTTGCCATATCCGGCCTGCGTGTTCATAACCACACCCGGCGCGGTTTGCGCAATGTAGGTGATGTCGCCGCCAGGATTGGGCAAATTCTGAATCATCTGCGTGTTGAACGTAGTCGTTGTGTCGGCATTTTGAGTTTGGAGTGCGATCGCACCCTCGGTCACTTCCACTACCTGCCGCGCCGACGCTATCTCAAGTTGGAAATTGGCGGAGATGGGTTGTCCGGCAACCACGACAAGATTGTCAATCGCTTTTGACTGAAATCCGGACTCGGTAACTTCCACTTTGTAAGCGCCTGGCGCAACAAAGGCGAAACGGTAGTCGCCGTGAGTGCCAGTCTGCGTCGTTTGCGAGGCATTGGTAGCTAATCCGGTCAAAGTGACATTTGCGTCTGCAATTCCGCCGCCGGTCGGATCGGTGACGATTCCGGTAACGGCCCCTGTAGTGATGGACTGCGCCCACAATGCGGCAGGGAAAATCAACGCGAGGAGTGTTTTTTTTAAACTCATGGAAAAACCTCGAAAGCGAGCTTCGTAACCCGATTTTGTCACCAGTGGACCCAACAATGGCGCATATTTAGCCAGCTTTGAGCAGAATCAGACATAAAAAGGGAGTAAGTGCGCCTCCCGATCTCCTCGCCCGCCCAGAAGTCCGGCATTATAGTTCGTTCAGGTGGCGCGATAATGAGGCATGCGTGCCGGGCCGGTCGATCTCTCTCCTCGTAGTACCTGCAGGCTCTCGGCATGCATCGCCACGGACCCGCCTGGCCGGACCGAAACGCCGCCCTTGTCGAAGCCTCGCATCGCCGTTCACCTGGGTCAATCGGTCTACATGGTCTGTCAGCACGGCACATTAAAGCACCGCGGATGGGCCGTACATGGCGATATCGATATCGTCCCCGCGAAAACCCCATGCGTGTGGGAGCCCAACCGGCACGACACCGCACTCATTGTCGCGATAGATCC
Organism: Bryobacteraceae bacterium; assembly: GCA_049585195.1. Classification (GTDB taxonomy): domain Bacteria; phylum Acidobacteriota; class Terriglobia; order Bryobacterales; family Bryobacteraceae; genus KBS-96. The sequence goes on from JBAUZG010000079.1 coordinate 9,649, forward strand.
TGCGCTCCTATCTGCAGCCGCCGAAGAGCTCGGCTTCAATGCCGATTCTCTTGAGTTACTCAATCGCTTTCAAATTCGCGATGCGCAGATCGAGAACCTTTGTTGGGCGCTCAAGGCCGAAATGGAAACGGGTTATCCCAATGGCCGCATATTCCTCGATAGTTTGGCGACCGCGCTCGCGGTAGCCCTCGTCCGCCGGCACAGTTCTTTGGCAGAGGCACGGTCGGGCTTAAGCAAACCAATCAACGACCTCCGCCTTAGACGGGCGCTCTCGTTCATCGAAGATAATCTGAAGCGCGACATATCGCTCAGCGAAATTGCGCAAGCCGCGGGTGTCAGTGTGTCTTACCTCAAGACGATCTTTCGCGAGACCACCGCCGTGCCCATCCATCAATACGTCATTCAACGGCGTGTCGAGCGTGCGAAAAATCTGCTCTGCGAAAGCAATTTATCCATACCCGAGGTGGCGCAGGAAACTGGTTTTGCCCACCAAAGCCACTTGGCTATCCATATGCGCCGCATTTTAGGCTGCTCTCCCAAAGCACTCCGTCCGCATGATTCTTGAGACATACCGAAATTCCAGGCCGTAGAGCCGCAACTTGCGGTAGCCTTGAAACATCGCTGCGTATCCTGATATATCAGCTTTCTTTGTCTGACAGCAACCTGCTATACATCCGCTCATCCAACATAACGGGGATACAAGATCGCTCGCGAAGTAGCGATCCATTTGTGCCTGATAACCAGGAGGGCTGATGGTTGAAATAACAGAATTTGTAGAGAATAGGATATCTGAAAGAGCGGAGCTCTCGGCTGCGTGGTGGGCCGTTGTCATCCGATTTCTGCTGCACGGTCTCATCGCATCCACGTGGGTGTCGCGGATTCCTGCTATCCAAACCACCCTAGGTCTTTCGAATGCCAGTCTCGGCTTGTGCCTGTTAGGCACGGCGGTGGGATCCATGGTTGCCGTTCCCATTACGGGCTGGCTCGTAACGCGATTTGGAAGTAAGCGCGTGACAACCTGGAGCACCGTCGGATTCTGTGCCGCCCTGATCGCGCCTTCGCTGGCCAACAACTCTGTGGCGCTGTTTGCGGCCCTGACGATCTACGGGACCATGGCCGGCGCAAACGATGTTTCGATCAACTCGCAAGCTGTTGCTGTCGAGGCTGCCATGGGCGCGCCAACCATGTCACGCTTTCACGCCATGTTCAGCATCGGTGGCATGGCCGGCGCGACTTTCGGAGCTGTGGTCGCCGCTCACAACGTCGTTCCGCGAGTTCATCTCGGAATCTCATCCGCATTCTTTCTTATCGTCAGCGCAGCCACGGCGCCTCTCCTGCTCGAGGCCAACGACAATGCTCGTACGCAACCTACTCGATTGCGCCTAAAACGAATTCCCGCCGTACTTGTCAGTCTCACTGCCATCGGCTTCTGCATGTTCCTGTGCGAGGGTGCGATCGCAGACTGGGCTGCCGTTTATTTGAAACAGGTTCTGTTGGCAGGGGCGGGAATGTCAGCTATCGGATACGCCGCGTTCTCGGCCGGCATGGCGATCTTTCGCCTGCTCGGCGATATTGTGACAAAGCGTCTCGGCGCGGTACTCACGCTGCGTAGCGGGGCATGGCTGGCAGCTATTGGCTTAACGGCAGCGTTGGCCGCGCACTCTCCAAGTTGGGCTCTGCCAGGGTTTGCGCTGACTGGAGCGGGTTTTTCCGTCGTCGTACCCCTTGTGTTTGCCGCGGGTGGTCGGCTGAATTCGGTTCCCAGAGGAGCGGGTATAGCGATGGTAACTGGGTCCGGCTACATCGGTTTTCTTTTCGGGCCGCCGTTGATCGGGCTTTTGGCCGAGGTAACCTCGCTGCGCGCCGCATTGTTTCTGGTCGTAGCGTTGAGCTTGCTCGCGGCCGCACTGGCCAACGCAGTTCGCGGAGCAGAAGACTGAGCTGGAATCTACTTTTCCGCAGCCGCCATGTGTGCGCCACAGGACTGTCGAATCACTAGGTCGCCATCTAGCAAAAGTTCTCGTGGCGGCATGTGGGGCATGTGAATGCGCTCGATCATGGCTCGGAGCGCCGCATTGCCTATCTCGTGAGTCGGTTGCCGGACCGTGGTCAAGGGTACCGGCAACAAACTCGCATACGAAACATCGTCAATCCCTACCAGGCGCACATCGTCAGGTATCCGAATATTCCGTGAAACAAACAGATGCATTAGCTGGCCTGCGACGCGGTCGTTAACGCATACGAAAGCCTCGATCGATCCGATACCGCCTTTCCCGCTCCATGAGACAGGTTGCTCTTTATCGGGATCAAATTGCACGCGAGATTCAAGCAGGGGACGCAAACCATGTGCAGAAAGTACTTCCGTGTAGCCAGCTATACGCTCAGCGATGGTCGATGCCGAGCCATGATAGCCCACGAACCCGATGCGCCTGCATCCAAGCTTAATCAGGTGCTCGGTGGCAACATATCCAGCCTGCCGATTATTGATGCCGACCAGATCAGGCCGGCTTCGGTCCGGGGCTTTCGAGGCTCGCCGATCGAGCAAAACAACCGCAATCTGTGCCTGTTTGAACGCTGATAAGACACGCCGGTTCGTCTTCTCCGCTTCGCTTTCGAATTCCAATGGAGCAAAAAAGACGCCCGAGACTTTTCTGGCAATATATTGCTCGCATAGCTGCCATGCCTGTTCAGTCTTCTTAGTTTCTGTACTCACATGTCCCCAGAGAAGGGCATGTTCGTTTGCTTGAGGTGCATTTGCGATACCCTGGCAAATCGGCTCGAATATTTCGGTCTCGCCTAAATCAGGAATCAGGAGACCGAACAGATAAGGCCGGCGATCGTCCTTAGGTAAATGCCTAACGTACGTGCCTGATCCGGCAATACGGTCGATTAGACCCAGGTTCTGCAATTCACGAATTGCACGGCCCACGGTAATCCGCGAGACAGCCGACCTGTTTACAAGAGCCGCTTCGCTAGGCAACTTTTGACCAGGCTTGAATCGCCCCGAAAGAATGTCAGCTTTCAGCGATTCCAGCAGTTTTTGATATTTAGGTTTCGGCGCGCGTTTACTATCCATCTGAACCAGACATAACAGGTTTTTACCGTGCTCTGCAGCCGATTATCGAATTCTCCCCATCGTAGTCGGCCACTGAGCCGGAATCACTATCGCCACGCGCTATCCGCGCTCTCGCCAAACCAGGTCGTGAGCGCAGACCGAAAAGAAATCTGGGAGTCCTCTTCCGAATCCGTTGACGATGCCGCCCATGCGACGTAGCGGCATTCATGGCATAGTGAATCTCCACTCCAGTAATCATTTCGACGATATACCGGCGAGTGTTCTCCTGCTTGAGCAGTTCAGCCATTAACTCGCGCAACGCCGTTACGTGATCCCCTGGGCGCGCCAGCGCCTCCTGGGCTCGGGTCGCCATGAGCAGCCGCTGCCCAACAGGATGCCGCTCGGAGTGATAGGTGTCCAGGAGCCCAGGTGGCGCCCAGCCATGCACCTCAGCCGCCAGCTTCCAGCCGAGATTGCTCGCGTCCTGGAGCCCGGTCTGTAGCCCCATTCCGCCATATGCCCAATGAATATGGGCGGCATCGCCAGCCAGCAATATGCGCCCATCCCGGTAGCGGTCCGCCAGGCGCGATCTGTCTGTGGGCCGCGTCAACCATGCAGGCTCGCTCATCGGGAGTTCGATTCCGGTCACCCGCCGGACGGCTGCCTGCAGCTCATCGAGCGACATCTCCACCTCTACATCGGCTGGCGCCAGATCCCACTCAACGGCTGCTACGCGATGAATTCCGCCGCCCAAGCGGAACAATCGCAAAATTGCCTGTTTTTGGTGCGGGCGACTCCGAAATCGCTGCCGCCCAACTCAACTACTGTTCGTTTCAAGAGATCCAATCCGGCCCTACTGACCCTGACATCTCCCATCCGGCCAACAAGAGTCGGTTCCACTCCCGGAAAAGCAAATCCCGCGCGCTTGCGTACAATGCTGTGTCCCCCGTCGCAGCCTACCAGGTAAGCGGCGCGAATCTCGTACGCGCCTTCAGGCCCCCGAACCTTCACCGTTACGCCATCGTCGTCCTGACAAAGGTCGATTACCTCGTGTCCTCGCCGGATTTCCGCGCCGAGTTCTGTTACGTGTTCTTCTAGCAATTCTTCAACACGTGCCTGTCCAATGACCAACCCACGCGGGTGAGGAAAATTTAGGGTGCGCAGATCCAGCGGGAACATTCCGAAGTTTACGAACGGTGGCGCGGAAGCGCCGGCGCTGAATCGTTCCAGCAACCCGCGGTGATCAAGCATCTCCATCGTCCGCGATTGCAGCCCTAACGCCTTGGAAACTCCAGTGGGTCTGGAAAGTTTGTTCCAAAACCAAGGTCTGTACGCGACCCAGCCGAAGCTCGCATGCAAGCATCAAACCAGTCGGACCACCCCCTACCACGATTACGTCGTTGGTCATTTGAAATTCTCCAGTCCCAGCTGCGCCATCACGTCTTGCCGGCTGTGAGGCCTACGTGGCGCAACAGCCTCTCGACCCATGCCTTCTCCTTCTTCGGTTGCGCGGCGTCCTTGCGCAGCAAGGCCCGATATCGAATGCCTTACGGTTTCGCAAGGCTTATCACTTCATTACTACTGCGTGCTGTTTGACGTAGTCTTCGACGGTTGGATCAATTCCTGCGCCCGCGCTTCCCGCTGGCAGGTAGTGGAAAGCTTCTGCATATTCGACGCCGTACTTCTGGCCGAGATCCCGGCTGTGACGCATAGCAAATTCTTTAATGTAGTTCCGGTCGGCGGTGATATCGTCGTCACCAAGCAGAGGCAGCCGCTCGCCCTTCTTTGCCAATTCGGCGCGCAGCCTTGAGCCCAGATGTCCGGACGGCCCTTTCGCAGTGTTGGCGCGATTGGCGTCTACTTTCTTGTCGATCTGGTGGCTGATATCAACCACGCGCGTGATTTCCGGCCGGCGCGCGAAGTAGTACTTGTCCCCAACAGCGTGTGGCTCGAGACCAGCGGCGAACTGCTCAGGGTAGTCATGAGCGCGTCCGGCCATCCAGCAGGCGGCCTCCACTCCGCGTGCCAGCATGTAATGATCGGGGTTCTCCTCGTCGTGTGCCCACGGGTCCCAACAAACGACTGTGTCGGCTTTGACTACCCGAATGATTAAGATCAGCCGGCTGATCAATTCGTTCAGCGATATGTCCGCCATGCGGTGATTGTTGTAATTCAAATTGAACGTGCGCTTGCACCCAAGAATGCGCGCGATTTCCTCGTTGTCCTGCTCGTTGCGCTGGACGTTCTGGCCAATCGTGCCGGGCGTGCCCAGCCCTCGAGCATCGCCCATATCGTCGTTCGTGGCTCGAACCAGATACCCGGTGTAGCCTTCCTCGATGAGCTTCGCTACCGTGCCCGCAGCCGATAACGGTATGTCATCGGAATGCGCCTGCAATGCCAGCAGCACCTTTCCCTTGTGCGGTTGACCGGCAGCCGGGCGTTCCAGAAAAACTTTGGAACTGGGAGCTTCACTCTGGGTCTGTGCCGCCAGCCGGCTGGAGGCAAGCTGCGCAATTGCACGGCCGGCCATCAAATGAACGAAGAAGTTGCGCCTGAGCATGGCGGAATTATATGAAATAGATGTCGCGTGTCAAGCTTGATGAAAATTACCGTGATCAAAGCGGCAGGCCAGCCAGAGCTCCAACATGGGCATCCCTCAATACCTGGAAGTGGTCGAGAGGCATACTGGTGTGCGACTTGAGCTGCGGCAATCTAACCAGGTCGCTTTGCGTGTAAATATCCTGACTCATACTTAGACGTGGAGCTAAAAACTCTTACCACGGACGAATTGCCCCGCACATTGGGCATGCTCGATGCCGCAGCCATGATCATTGGCATTGTTATCGGCTCCGGCATTTTCGTTCTTCCAAATTTGATTGCGAGAGATCTGCCCTCCGCTCCGGCCGTCCTGACGGTCTGGATTATCTCGGGCATCCTTTCGTTTTTTGGGGCCCTCGCCTATGCGGAATTAGGTGCGATGATGCCCGCTACAGGTGGTCTATATGTGTATCTGCGCGAAGCGTACGGACCACTTTGCGCATTTGTCAGCGGGTGGACATTCATGTTTGCCGTCCTGTCCGGCGGAACGGCCTTCCTGGCGGTCACATTCTCCATCTACGTAGGCCACTTCATTCCGCTAACACCCGTCATGAGTAAGGCGGTCTCGCTCGCTCTTCTGGTCGTCCTGTCGGCCGTAAACCTGATCGGTGTGCGAGAAGGGGCGTGGGTGCAGCGCACTTTCACCGCTCTAAAGATAGCGGGATTAATAACGCTCATTGGCGCGGCGATGATAAGCTCGCGGTCCGCCACCGTTTCTCTAAACACAGCTACGGCACAACAACCATTCTCCTTGAGCCACTTTGGCCTGGCCATGGCGGCCTGCTTAATGGCTTACAACGGATGGAGCTACGTAAGTTTCATCGCCGGCGAGATTAAACACCCCACTCGAAACCTGCTTCGGTCGTTGATGATAGGGATGACGGTTGTCACAGCGTTATACGTTTTTGCCAATGCAGCGTACTTGAAGGTAATGACGATCTCTGAGATCGCAGCCAGCGAACGAGTTGGGGCCGATGTCGCTGCGCGGGTCATGGGACCCATGGGAGGAACCTTCGTATCGCTGGTCGTGCTGCTATCCATTGTGGGTGCAGTGAACGGATGTATCTTTACCTCAGCCCGGATCCCGTTTGCGCAAGCGAAAGACGGGCTCTTCTTCTCCCGATTTGGCCGCGTGCATCCACGATTTCAGACACCTGCCTTTGCCATCGTCATGGGCGGACTTTGGACTGCGGTCCTGATTGTTAGCGGTTCCTACGAGACACTTTATTCCTACTCAATTCTCGCCGCATGGATCTTTTACACACTGAGCGTCACGGCAGTGTACATCTTTCGCCGGAACTTGCCGGATGCGCGCCGTACTTACAAAATGTGGGGATACCCATATACCTTATGGGCGTTCGTCGCGATTTCGGTATGGTTCATGGTGAATGCGCTCATCACCGAGCCTCGCCCTTCTCTCATGGCGTTGGTGATCGTTGCAACCGGCGCGATTGCCTACTGGATCTGGCGCAAACCCGCGCCGATCTCTGAGTGGTCACGATTGGAACCGGCGCCGGAAAAAGGCAAAAATGGCGCCCGCGCACAGCCATAGAAACCCTGCCAGCCGAGCCTGCCAGCGTAAGCTGAACCAGATGTACAGGCAAACGGCGCAGCCGGCAAGAGGTAGAACCAGATAACTCCAATGACGATTGCGCCCTTTCACATAGTAGTGGTTGAAGGTTGCCGCATTCACGCCGGTAAACGCGAGAAATGCTCCGAAATTCAGCAATTCGGCGCCCAATTGATAACTGATGAGCAGAGCGCCGACCAAGGCGATGGCGCCGCTCAGCAGAACGTTGTAGCTCGGAATGTTCGTCCGGGCGCTTACGTGGCCAAAAATGCGCGCTGGCAGCGCGTTGTCGCGTCCCATGCCGTAGAGCAGGCGGGCCGCTCCCAGCTGCGATCCCATTCCTGATCCTATGGTCGCTAGCAGCAACGTGCCGTTCACGATGTGAAATAGAACCAGGCCTCCGGCCCGGCCGGCCACAAAACTGTAAGCAGTATCAACGTCGGGATAGTGGCGAAAGTCAGGCCATACGAGTTGCCCGGCATATACTTCGATGGCGGCCAAC
>JBAUZG010000080.1:0-54036 GCA_049585195.1 Bryobacteraceae bacterium
CTGACGGCGGCGGTGCTGCGCTAGCTAGTTTCGGGCGCAAAAATGCCCATTGTGACCGCTTGCTGGCGCGCGCGGCTCGGTAAGATGCCCTCGAATCAACGGGCAGTTCCGAGCCACGACCGCGAGGGAGTGGTTTTGGGCATTTTTGCGCCGGGAGGTAGCTAAAGACCGCGGGCCGGAAATTTCCGGCCCGCTCCGCCCGTCCCGATCCTGAGATAGCTCTTCAAAGCAAAGTCACTTCACCCATGACAAGGGTGAAAATGACTCGAACTGATGTCTCTGCGCGCCTGGCGCAGGCTCGCATTCGCGCTATCTTTTTGTTTCTGGCTGCCAGCTATATCGCATTCGGCGCCGACGTGTCGGGCCGAGTGATGGATTCAGTCTCAGGACTAGGCATTCGGGACGCGATGGTTACGTCTGGCGCGACGGTGGTTCGAGCCGACGCCAACGGACAGTTTCGAATGCCTGCGGCGGGAGCACAAGTTTTCGCGCGAGCGTATGGTTATGGCAGGGCGGCGGCTTCGCTGGACGCGCAAGATAGGGGCAGCGTTGTTTTAAAACTGGCTCCGATCATACCGCGCGCGGTGTACCTTTCGTTTTGGGGGGTGGGCAGCGCGGCGGTGCGCGAACCGGTACTGAGGTTGACGGGCAACACGGCAGTGAATGCGGTGGTGATCGACGTGAAAGGCGATCTGGGATACGTCTCGTACCGTACTGCCGCTCCGATGGCGAGCGGGATCGGAGCTATTAAGACTGTTACCATCCCCGATATCCGGGCACTGCTTGACCGGCTGCATGCGCAAGGAGTCTACGCGATTGCTCGCATCGTGACTTTCAAAGATAACGTGCTGGCAGCAAGTGACGCTAGTCTGCCAGTTCGCATGAATGGGAAAGTATGGCGCGACAGGGAGGGTCTGGCGTGGTGCGACCCGTTTCAGCGTAAGGTTTGGGAGTACAACATTAGCCTTGCGGTAGATGCGGCTCAGAGCGGATTTGATGAGATCGAATTCGATTATGTGCGTTTTCCAGATGCCAAAGGCATTCAGTTCTCTCAGGAAAGCACGGAAGAGTCGCGCACGAATACGATTACTGCCTTCCTAACTGAAGCGCGAAGGCAATTGGCGCCCTACAATGTGTTTCTGTCGGCGGATGTTTTTGGCTACATCTGCTGGAACCGGACCGACACGGGTATTGGCCAGAAGATTGAGAGACTCGCAAACGTACTCGACTATATTTCGCCGATGCTCTATCCCTCAGGCTTTTCGTTCGGCATTCCGAATTACCGGAATCCGGTAGCCAATTCCTATGAGATCGTGCGGTTATCGCTCGATAAGGCTCGCGAGCGGACCGGCCTCGATCCGGTTCGTTTCCGACCCTGGCTCCAGGCTTTTGCCGACTATGCGTTCGACAAGCGCCAATTTGGGGCAGGCGAGATTCAGTCGCAGATACGCGCGGCGCAATCGTTCGGTTCTGATGGCTGGCTGCTTTGGAATCCTCGGAACAATTACTCAGCGGAAAATATTGGAGCTCCGATAAAGAAGCACGAGGAAGTGAAAGTGGCGACGGTTCAGGGGAGTGCGAGCCAGCGCTGAATAGCAGGTACGATAGAGATAAGCGGAGCGGCGGCTATCACGAATGGACAACTTCGAAAAGTTGTTGATGGATATCAAAGAAAGCCTCGAACGGGATATCCGAGGCGTTGAACAGACGATGCGGCAGGGGTTCGAACAACTCAACGCGCGGTTCGACACCCAAGCTACGCGATTGGAGCGGCATGCCGCGTTATTACAAACAGGCAGCCGCTTGACCCATCGAATGAACGGGTGGGCCGAACGTATTGATGCGGCGCTCGAAGAAAAGGACCGGCAGATTCTCGATCTGGCCGAACGCATACGAAAGCTCGAAAACGGACGGAAGGGCGCGGCTTAAGCTCCGTTTACGAATGCCCTAGAATCGGATGCGGCCGATAGGGTTCTTCAAGCGATTTCATTTCCTGTTCGCTTAACTTGATTTCGAGAGCTTTCAGCGCGTCGTCTAAGTGATGCATCTTGCTCGCTCCCACGATGGGTGCGGTAATTCCAGGCTTATGAAGAATCCAGGCAAGCGCAATTTGAGCATTTGACGCTCCGTGCTGGCGAGCAACGGCTGTGAGGCGGTCGACGACTTCAAAATCGGAATCCTGGTAGTACATACTTTGCGCGTACTCGTCCGTCCTAGCGCGAACGGTAGCGCCATAGTTTTCTTTGCTTCTGTTCCCGGCCAGGAAACCACGCGCGAGAGGGCTCCACGGTATGAGACCAATTCCCTCTTCGCGGCAGAAGGGAATCATCTCGCGCTCCTCTTCGCGATAGATCAAGTTGTAGTGATTCTGCATCGCGACGAAGCGGGCGGCGCCGAGCCGGCCGGCGGTATCGAGCATTTTCGCGAACTGCCAGGCGAACATGGATGAGGCTCCGACATACAGCGCTTTGCCAGCCTTTACAACTGCATCGAGCGCTTCAATCGTTTCCTCGATTGGCGTCGAATAGTCGAAACGATGAATCTGGTAGAGATCGACGTAGTCAGTCTGGAGCCGCCGTAGGCTGTCGTCGATCGCGTGCAGGATGTGCTTGCGCGAAAGTCCTTTCTGATTCGGATCGTCGCCCATCGGATTGAAGACTTTTGTGCCAATAACCACCCGGTCGCGCGACGGCGCGAAATCCTTAAGCGCTCGGCCTAGAATCTCTTCACTTACTCCAAGCGAGTACATGTCGGCGGTGTCGAAGAAATTGATACCGGCTTCAAGAGCGCGCTTGAGAAATGGGCGGCTTTCGTCTTCCTCGAGGACCCATTCACGCCACTTTTTCGAGCCGTAGGTCATCGTGCCGAGGCAGATGCGCGAAACCTTCAAACCCGTCGAGCCAAGCCTTACATAGTCCATTTAGTTCGCTGGATCCTTCTTATTGTTCCTGTGGTTTTCGTCAATTCGACAGACGGCGCCGGATACGCTCGAGGAAACAAGGGCGAGACCGCTCGCATCCGCGCGGGTGCTGAGCTTTTCTTCGTTAGATTGCCACTCCAACTCACTGCCCGGGGTGAGGTGGGACAGGATTGCGGTTTCCGCCGGTTGGCTTTTTAGCTCGATGCACGATTGAGTCATTGGGACCAGCGTGAGCTTTCCAAATGTTGAGGACTTATCCAGAATGTTCGGTGGACATTGGAGCGAGCTGGTTTTTCCGTGGAAGATGCTAACCCAACAGGAATCGGAATCCCACGATTTTCGCGCAAGCAATAAGCCAGAGGGCTGATCGTAGACCCAAAGATCCATGTTGTAGTAACCGAGGCCGGGCAAATAAGGATTGGCCCACAGGAACTCATAGGCTACCCCGGGGCCGTCTTCAACTCGCTTTGGATCTTCAAGCGCCCAACCTTGTACGAAGGAAGAAGATTGCAGGTTCGGATCGAGATTCACCATCATGAGTCCGCCGGCGCGCTGCTTCCAGTCGGGATGATCGAGCTCGCCGGGCGGCAAGGAAAGCATGAAAACCAGTGGAAGCTCGAAAAAAAGGCGCGCATCGTCTTGGCGCAAATCCACGCGAAAATTCTTGTCGGCGGCATCGAGAAATTCAAAGAGGGCATAGAGTTCGGAAAGGCAGGCGCGCGGGTCGCGCTGTATGATCGGCAACAATTGCGCCCACTGGTCCTTTACGCTGTCACGCGATGCTTGACCCTGTACGATTTGGGTGAATAAAAGGTCCCTGGCATTCTCGAAAGGCTTGGCTGAATGCGCGACGAACGGCGCGGCCACAAGCTTTGTGCGGTCCGCCGCGGATACCTGTGTCCGGCACCAATCGGCAATCAGGGCAGTTTGGCGGCGCTCGGAAGGGTGAGCCAAACCCCATTGAACGGCTGTCCGGCAAGACCCCGGGTCTTCGGCGACAACGCTGTAGAGAGCTAATTCGAAACCGCGTTCCGGCGAATTGGTGACGCCCTGCACGCGCTCTTCGAAATTGTTCCATCGCTCGGTGCGGCGCTGGCGATCGAGTTTCAGACGGTGTAGGCGGCGGGGGGTGAGAAGCAGGCGCGGAGCGGCATCCTGCGCGTGAAGACAGCAAGAAATCATGCAGACAAACGAAAGACGAATCAGGCGGTGCAAACCGCCATTCTTCCACAGCGACGTCCCAGAACGCGATCGGCCGAGCCGTTGCCGGGATCAAGTAGTCTTCTGTACGGCTGTGAACACTCGCGTCCCACCTGCGGACAGGCCGGTTCCCGCGAAGGGGTCAAGTGTTTTTGAAAACACTATATATATTCGGCATTTAATCTGCATGGCTTAGAAGCAGGTGATCCAACATGTGGCATGCGCTCCGGCTTTGCTGCCGATCGCTGAGTAAGCGGCCGGCATTTTTGCTTTCTTCCATCGCGACTCTGGCTCTTTGCATAGGGGCGAATAGCGCGGTGTTTTCTCTCATTGATGCCGTGCTGTTGCGATCGCTTCCGTACGGGCACCCGTCCAGCCTGGTGACGATATACGAGACGAAACCGTCGGCGAAGGTCGATCTATCCGGCGTGGCTCCGGTTCGGGTAGAAGAGTGGAACCGCATGAGTGAGAGCCTCAGCGGGCTGGCGGGCCTTGAGACCGAGAATGTGACCGATACTTCCGGGAATTCGCCTGCAAAACTCTTCTGCGCCGCAGTTTCGCCGCGGTTCTTTTCGGTTTTGGGAGTGCCTCCACTGCTGGGGCGCCCATTGAAGCCTGAGGAGGAACGCTTCGGAGGGCCGGCGGCCGCGCTGATCAGCGAAAAGCTATGGCGTAGCCGTTTTGCGGGAGATCCAGGAGTTCTGAACAAATCGCTCCGGCTCGATGGCTCGCTGTACCCGATTGTAGGAGTGATGCCCGAGTCGTTCCGGCTGCCCGTCGCCAACGACGAAGTGGATGTCTGGATTGCCGACGCGTTGCCCGATTCGGTCCTGCGCAACCGGGAAGCGCGTTTTTATATAGCGGTGGGCCGCCTCAAGCCGGGCGTTACTGCGGCGGCTGCTCAGGCGGAACTGAGCCGGTTGCAAGGCCGCTTGGCGATTGAATATCCGGCTACGGACCGGGGTTGGTATCCCGTGCTGAAGCCGCTGAAGGAGGCGACAGTCGGGAGTTCGCGAATTGGATTGTTGATTTTGTTTGGCGCGGTTGCACTTCTGCTGCTGATTGGTTGCGCGAACGTGGCGTGCCTGCTTCTGGGACAGGCGCACCGGCGGACGCGTGAAATCGCGGTCCGTTTTGCATTGGGCGCTTCGAGAGGGCAAGTGATACGTCAGCTTTTGCTCGAGTCGTTTGTTACCGCGGCCGCCGGCGCAATGCTGGGACTACTGCTAGCCGCATGGCAAATCGGTGTGCTCGGGCCGCTTGTCGCGCGGCAATTGCCGCGTGGCGGCGAAATTCAGATGAACTGGCACATCGTTTGGTTCACCGTTTTGCTCACCGTCGTCACGTCGTTCATTTTTGGACTCATCCCCGCGATCACGGCCACGCGCGCCGGCATACAGGGAGCCCTCGCCCATGGGTCGCGAACACAAGCCGGGGGAGCGCGCCAGCCTATTCTTCATGTGCTTGTTTTCGCGCAGGTGGCGCTCGCGGTTGTGCTTCTGGTCGGCGCGGGTTTGTTGATTCGAACCATGGCAAGTCTGATGACTGTGCCCCTGGGTTTTCAAACGGGAAACATTTTGACGCTCCGCGTCAGCGCCTCGTGGGCGGAGACAAAGGACAACAAGGCCGTCCAGCACCGTATGAAGCGAACGCTAGAAGCCCTGGACAATATGCCCGGAGTAAGATCGGCCGCGATCGCGCTGAATATGCCGGGCACGGCGGGCGGCGCTTATAACATCGAACTGCATATTGCGGGGCGCGACAGCAGCATGCCGGGAACGAAGCTGGTTGCGAACGCGCCCGCGGTTAGCGCTTCGTATTTCCGTACGCTCGGCATCCCGCTGCTTGCCGGCGAGATGTGCCGCGATTCGGTTGATTCGAACAGGCGCGAGGAGGCGATGGTAAATCAGGCGTTTGCGAACCAATTCTTTCGCGACGAAAATCCGATTGGGCACATCCTGCTGGCTGGAGAAAGAGCAAAGACGACGAACACGACGATCGTAGGCGTGGTAGGCGACGTTCGGGATACCAGCCGCAGCCAGGCTCCCGTTCCCACGGTTTACTGGTGTACGCTACCAGGTTTCTTCCCCGATCCTATTTACCTTGTCCGAACGCAGGGTCCTCCCATGAGCATGGCGAATGCTTTGAGGAAGCGTATCGAAGCGATAGAGCCTGGGCGGGCCGTTTATGCTGTTACGCCGCTCGACCGGTTGGTTTCCGATTCGATGGGAGAGCGCCGGTTGCAAACGATACTGCTGAGCCTGTTCGGTTTTAGCGCGTTGGGGCTTGCTTCGATTGGCCTGTATGGGGTTCTGAGTTTTCACGTATCGCGGCGCACGCGCGAGATCGGACTCCGGATCGCGGTTGGGGCCAGTCCGAATCAGGTGTTCCGGCAGATTTTCGGGCAGGGCGCTGCGATCACAATCGCCGGGGTGGCAGCGGGAATAGCAGGTAGTATCGCGCTCGCGCGGGTGATGGCGAGCCTTTTGTTTGGCATCGGCCAGTGGGACCCTACTACATTTGTGGCAGCTCCCGTTCTGCTCGCCGCAGTGGCAGCGCTTGCGATGTACTTTCCGGCGCGGAGAGCTACACGCGTCGATCCGATGGTGGCCTTGCGCGAGGAATAAGCCTGCTCGAAGATTGAATTAATGAAGCTTGGATTAGGCTTGTACCGTCACATGTTGACGCCGGACTATTACGCTTTTGCGCGGCAGGCCGGTTGCACTCACGTTGTTATTCATCTAGTCGATTACTTCAACAAAGGCGGATCGAATCCGAGGAACAATCAGCCGACCGGAGAGAAGCAGGAAGCGTGGGGAATGGCGGGAGATCCGAACCGGTTGTGGACGGTTGAAGAGCTGAAACAGATACGGAAGGAGATTGAAGATGCGGGCCTGGTCTTGGCTGCGATCGAGAACCTCGATCCGGCGCACTGGCATGACGTTCTGCTCGATGGCCCTAAGCGGCCGCAGCACATTGAAAATGTCAAGACGATCATCCGCAACATGGGGGAAGCCGGCATTCCCGTACTGGGCTACAACTTCAGCATTGCCGGCGTAAGTGGACGCGCAACCGGCCCCTTCGGACGCGGCGGGGCAATCACGGTTGGCATGGATGGGCCTGTAGATGCTCCGGTTCCGAAGGGCACCGTTTGGAACATGATTTATGATGCGGACGCGCCGGCGGGCGATTTGCCCAGAATCACTCATGACGAATTGTGGCGTAGGCTCGAGCGCTTTCTGGCAGAGGTGATTCCTGTCGCCGAGCAAGCAGGCGTGCAGCTTGCCGCGCATCCCGACGATCCACCGCTAGCCACCGTGCGACAGCAGCCGCGGTTGGTCTACCAGCCGTTTATGTACCAGCGGTTGATCGATCTTGCTCGATCGAAGAACAACCGGCTCGAGCTTTGTGTCGGCACGCTGGCCGAAATGACCGAAGGCGACATCTATGAAGCGATAGATAGCTACAGCAAGCAGGGCAGAATCGCATATGTTCATCTGCGGAACGTCGTGGGGAAAGTGCCGAGTTACTGGGAGACGTTTATCGACGACGGACAGATTGACATGATTCGAATTCTTACGATTCTGCATAAGAATGGGTTTGACGGAGTAGTGATTCCCGATCATACGCCACAGATGACGTGCGCCGCGCCATGGCATGCGGGTATGGCTCATACACTGGGGTTCATTGCGGCGGCGCTCGCCGTGATCGCGCCTTCTGCCCGCAATTAAGGCAGAGCACGGGGGAACATTTTCGGAAATTCGCCGTCATTTTCTATAATTCAATGTAGTGACTGAGCCCGTTTCACTTCCCGATGAACAGCGATGGCAGCGCGAGTCGGAATATTTCGATGCCCAGGAGTATTCGAGCGAGCTAATCTCGAACGAAGTTCTCGAGCGGTATGTGAAATGCCAGCGCCCGTATTTACTTGCCGAATATCTCTTCTGGCGATTAGGTGACGTGCGCGGCAAGCGCGTTCTGGAGATAGGGTGCGGCGATGGAACGAATGCCTTGATCCTGGCGTTGAAGGGCGCAACAGTAGTCGGAATCGATTTATCGCAGCGGGCGGTTGCAACCGCCGAGCGCCGCGCAGCCCGGCACGCTTTGGGCGATCGCGCCCGGTTTGTTTGCGGTCCTATCGAGCGCTCGCTTCGAGACGAAGCGAAGTTCGACGTGATTGCGGGCTTCGCGGTGCTTCATCATCTGTTGCCGAGCCTTCACGATTTACTTTCAGAGATGAAACGGCATGGACACAGCCAGACTGAATACATTTTTCAGGAACCGGTGAACCTGTCGCCGCTTCTGCGCCGGTTACGCCTGGCGATGCCAGTTTCTGTGTCAGGGACGCCGGATGAGCGGCCACTCGAGCGATCGGATCTTGCGCTGATTACCCGGCACTTCCGCGACGTCGAGATAAAGCACTTCCATGGGTTGAGCCGCTTTGCCGCGCGTTTTCTGCTGGGAAACGGCGCGTATGAGGGCCGCGCGTGGTGGCGTAAGGCGGGCTATTGCTCGAGTTCGCGCGCCGATCGTCTTCTGTTCGATAGGCTGAATTTGAAAGCGTTGAGCTCGTGCGCGGTGATTTACGCGCGAGGCTAAATGGCGCGCGGACTCGTTGAAAACGCTGATAAACTAGAGATTCGCATGGCCATCCCCAAGGAATTGCTGGATATTCTGGTCTGCCCGGTTTGCAAGGAGAGCCTGGAATTAAAGCCGGACGAAAGCGGCTTGAAATGTCCGAAGTGCAAACGAGTGTATCCGGTCCGCGATAACATTCCGGTGATGCTGGTAGACGAAGCCGTCGTGGAAGCGTAGAGCATGACGACTCTCGAGCGATTACCCGAGGGCGCGCGCGTTTGCGTGATCCGGCTGCGCTCGTTGGGCGATTGCGTGCTCACGACGCCGGCGCTCGCGCTTCTGCACCAGGCCCGGCCAGATCTCGAAATTGGCGTCGTGGTCGAGGGACGGTTTGCCGCCATATTCGAAGGGAACGCGGCCGTGACAAAAATTTTGGCGGCCACGTGGAGAGACGTCCGGCGATGGGGTGCGGAGCTTTGCGTAAACTTGCATGGCGGAACGCGAAGCATATGGATGACGCTCGCGAGCGGCGCGAAATGGCGTGCGGGGTTTGTTCATCACAAATTCGCGCTTGCATATAACGTGAAGATCGGACGGGCGCAGGAGATTCTCGGAGTCCAGCGGACGGTTCACACGGCGGAGCATCTGGCGTCCGCGTTTTTCGCGCTGGGCGCGCCCAAAACCGAGATTCCGCGGGCGCATTTGTCAGCGGCCGATTCGCCCCTAAAGGGTGTCAGGTACGCGGTTCTCCATCCCTTTGCTTCGTCGCCCGATAAGGCGTGGCCGGCAGGAAAGTTCGGCGAACTGGCGCGGTATCTGAAACTGTGGAACGTAGAGCCGGTGTTTCTCGCATCGGGGGCGGACGATGCGAATCCATTTCGTGGACATCGAGTGGTTCGCGGTTCCCTAGCGGAAGTGAAGGCGCTGATGGGCGGCGCAATGTTGTTTGTGGGCAACGACAGCGGACCAGCTCACATGGCGGCCGCGTTCGGACTGCCGGTAGTCGTGCTGTTTGGCCCTTCGAAGCCGGCTGTCTGGGGACCGTGGCGAACGGAATCGGAAATCATCGCGGCTCCCGATGGACTCGATCGAGTTCCGGTGGCACGAGTAATCGCGGCGGTTGAGCGCCTGCGCCTGCTCGAAGAGGCTCACGCTTGAAAGAGCTTTATAGACTCCTTCGGTACGCACGGCGCTACACGCCCGCGCTGCTTCTTTCCGTTGTCCTGATGGGAATTGTTGGAGCGACCCAAGGCGTTCTGGTCAAAATCATTCCGTTTGTTTTCGACCGGGTGTTGCAGCCGGGATCGCCGGAGGGGCCGGTCGAGTTGCTGTACGTGCCGTGGCTCGATAAACGGCTGCTGCTCGACTCGTTTGTGCCTCGAGGAATACACAACATCTGGACAATGGTTGCCTTCGGGATTCTGCTTTGCTTCCTGGCGAAGGGGATCTGCGACTATTTTGGAAACTATTTCATCAACCGGGTTGGCCTGAGCACGGTGATGGACCTCCGGCAGGAGGTATTCGAGCACGTCATGCGCCAGGACGCTCATTTCTTCGAGAACCAGAGCACCGGGCGAATCATGTCGTCGGTGATGAACGATACGGACAAGATTCAGGTGGCTGTATCGACGATGCTGGCCGACTGGCTACGCCAGATCTTTACGCTGCTCGCGCTGCTCGTGGCGATGATCAGCATCGACTGGCGATTATCGTTGATCAGTCTGTTGGTTGTTCCGGTGGTTGGAGGGTTGACGGCGAAGTTAGGCCGTACGATTCGGCGAAGCACAAGGTACGCGCAGGACCGGGCGGCGGATTTGCACCAGATTCTGCAAGAAGCGATTTCGGGTCACAATGTCGTGAAGAGCTTTGGCGCGGAGGATTTCGAATCGAACCGTTTCCGTGCGATCAACCGGAAACTGCGCTCGGGTAGTTTGCACTACGTAGCGCAGCAGGCTATTGCTTCACCGATTATCGAGTTTTTTGGCGCGGTCACTATCGTGCTGTTGCTCAGCTACGCCAGGCTGCAAGTAAAGGCAGGGACGTTGAGCGGAGGAAGTTTCACCAGTTTCGTGATCGCCCTGCTCATGGTGTACGAGCCCATCAAACGTTTGACCGGCATTCATAACATTTTTCAGCAGGCGCTGGGCGCGTCGCAGCGCGTATTCGAGTACCTGGATCACGGCCATTCGGTGATAGAAAAGCTGACTCCGGCGCGGCTCCCGAGATTCGAGAAAGCGATCCGGTTCGAGGATGTACATTTCTTCTACCCGACAGCGCCCGGCCGCGAAGTGCTGCGCGGGATCGATCTCGAGGTGAAGTATGGCGAGGTGGTGGCGATAGTCGGGCCGAGCGGCGCCGGGAAATCGACGCTGGCCAATCTCGTTCCGCGATTTTACGATGTGACGTCGGGAACGGTGACGATTGATGGGAAGGATGTACGGGACCTGCGGCTGACGGCACTGCGGGACAAGATCAGCATCGTAGCGCAGGACACTTTTTTATTCAACGATTCCGTCTTCAACAATATTGCCTACGGGCGGACCTACGCGAGCGAAGAAGACGTGTTGGGGGCTGCAAGAACGGCGCTAGCGGAAGAATTTATCTCGAACCTGCCCCACGGTTATCAGACGGTGATTGGCGAACGGGGTTTGAAGCTCAGCGGCGGGCAGCGCCAGCGGATTGCCATTGCGCGTGCGCTCCTGAAGGATGCGCCGATTCTGATTCTGGATGAGGCCACATCGCAGCTCGATACGGAATCGGAGCGGCTCGTGCAGCGCGCGCTGGCGGCGTTGATGGAGCACCGCACGGTGCTGGTGATCGCTCACCGTTTATCTACGATTCGAAGCGCGGATAAAATCGTGGTTCTCGAAGGCGGCAAGATTGTCGAGACCGGAAGTCACGAAGAGCTTCTGAATGCACGCGGCATTTACCGCAGGCTGTATGAATTGCAACATGTGGATGCGAGAGCGGGAGTCTAAGCACCCTTGGCGGAAGGCCGGCAGGCTGAATGCCTGCCTTAGCAGAAGTCGCAAGTCCGCGCAAAAGGCGATGTACCTGCCCCAATGAGCACGGGAGTTTCCGGGACAAGGCCGGTGAGAAGCATGACGGGGTTTGCACGCATCCGGCAGCAGACATCGCTGGGCGAGCTAACGGTCAGTTTGCGGACCGTAAACCATCGCGCGCTCGATTTTCATTTTCATCAGAGCAGCGAGTTTCAAATATTTGAGAACGCGGCGCGCGCGCTGTTGAAGCAAGAGATCGGCCGGGGTCACGTGGAAGTGCGCATCTCGCTGGCACGCGCGGGAGGGAACGGCGCGGTTGAGTATAACCGTCAAGTGGTAGCTCGATATGTGGCCGCTTTTCGTGAAGCTGCGGCCGAGTTCGGCGTGATCGCCGAGCCCGATTTGGACGCTGCTTTTCGGCTTCCGGGCGCGTTCGTCTTAGACGGCGCGGAAACCGAGATCGACCAGGCTTATCAATCGGAGCTGTTGGCGGCATTATCGCGATGCGTCGAAGAGCTGAATACATTTCGAGCGCGCGAAGGCGCCGAACTCGCGGAGATGTTGCGAAAGGAGACACGGCAGATTCAGACGCAAGCGACTGCCATGAGAGCGATTCGCGAGAAGGCGGCGCCTGAGATGCAAAAACGGCTGCTCGAACGTCTGCAAAATCTGCTGGGAGATGTGAATGTGGACGCGCGGCGTTTGGCGGAAGAAGCAGCCATCCTGGCGGACCGCTCAGATGTGGAAGAAGAGCTTGCGAGGCTTGAGATTCACGCTACGCAGCTTCTAGAAATGTTGGAACAAGGCGGCGAAACCGGCAAGAAGCTCGATTTCCTGCTGCAGGAAATGAACCGCGAGACCAACACGATACTGTCGAAAACGTCTGGAATTGGGGAAACAGGTCTGACGATGAGCGATCTGGCACTGGCAACGAAGGCCAATATAGAGCGGATCAGGGAACAGGCGCTGAATATTGAGTGACAACATCGAAGCAAGGCGGCTGACGACTATTTTTGTCATCTCGGCTCCGTCGGGTTCGGGCAAGTCGACGCTCGTTTCTAAAGTGCTGCAGCGCGATCCGCGGCTCCGGTTTTCGGTTTCCTACACCACGCGCAAGCCGCGAGGACGCGAGAAGCCGGGCGAGAGCTACGTCTATATCAGCAGAGCTGAGTTCGAGGAGCGTGTGGATCGCAGCGAATTTCTCGAGTATGCGGACGTATTTGGCAACTACTACGGCACGCATCGCAGCGTACTGGAACAGGCAAAGCAGGAAGGGAAGGACCTGGTGCTCGACATTGACGTCCAGGGTGCGAGACAATTGAAAAGTAAGATTCCGGAGGCGGTTACTGTCTTTATTCTTGCGCCGTCCCGGGATATTCTCGAGCAGAGGCTGCGAGCCAGATCCGAGGATTCGGAAGAAGTAATTCAGAGGAGATTGAGGGACGCGGCCAGGGAAATACGAAATTACAAGCAATATGACTATGTGCTTGTGAATCACCGGCTGGAGGAGTCGGTGGATACGCTGGCATCGATCATTAAAGCTGAGCGGGTGCGGCGAATCAGGATGGAAGAGCAGGTCGGGCCAATACTAAGTACGTTTGAGCAGAAGCCGCCGACGCTGTTTTAGCCGAAAACTGGATGTGAAAGAGGAAGCTGAAGAATGTCTGAACGACAACGCGGAAACGCAATGTATGCCATTCCGGAAGACCCGGAATCGAGCACATACCGCTTTATTATAGTGGCGGCCAAGCGGGCCAGGCAATTGCAGAACGGGCAGCGCAGCGTGTTACCGGCAACAAACAAGAAGCCGACGGTGCTGGGAATGGAAGAAGTTCGGCGCGGGCTGGTGCCTTTCACCGACTTGGCGCACCCTGCCGAAGAGACAGAGGAGCCGGCCGAGTAGCCCTTTCGAAGACTTCATGCGGATCGTACTCGGCGTGGGCGCGGGCATAGCGGCTTACAAGGCCGCGGAGTTGGTGCGGGCGCTCGAACGGCGCGGGCATGAAGTGCAGGCGGTGCTTACTGAGTCCGCTGAGAAATTCATCACTCCCCTGACGCTCGCGACGCTCACCGGCAAGAAAGTCATTACTACTTTATTTCCGGCTGGCGAAGGCAGCGAGGCGACACTCTCGAGCGCTGTCGAGCACATTTCGGTGGCACGCGATAACGATCTCCTGGTGGTAGCGCCTGCTACGGCCGATTTATTGGCTAAGTTTGCGCACGGGCTCGCGACCGATTTCCTGACCACTTTGTATCTGGCGTTCACGGGTCCGGTAGTGCTCGCGCCATCGATGAATACGGAGATGTGGCAGCATGCTGCGACGGTAGCGAACATGACGCTGCTGCGCGAGCGTGGGCACCGGTTTGTCGATCCCGATGAAGGTTGGCTTGCGTGCGGAACCGTGGGAGCGGGCAGGCTACCGGATCCGGACCGGATTGCCGCGGCAGTTGACGAAGTGGCGCAACCGAGGCGCGACCTAGAAGGCGAAACTGTTCTCGTGACCGCCGGTCCGACGCGGGAGCCTTTGGACCCAGTACGCTACATCAGCAATCGCTCGAGCGGAAAGATGGGATACGCGATTGCGGAAGCGGCCTTGCGGCGGGGAGCGAACGTGATCCTGGTTTCGGGACCGGTTTCCTTAACCGCGCCGGCGGGCGTCGAGCTGATTCGCGTTCACACGGCTCTCGAAATGCGGGATGCTGTTCTGGCGCAACTCGCGCGCGCGACTATTATCGTGAAGGCGGCTGCGGTCTCCGATTATCATCTGCGGGAAGTTCCGCAGCAAAAGTTAAAGAAGACGGCCGCTCGATTCTCGCTGGAACTGGACCCGACTCCGGACATTCTTGCCGAGATCGGCCGGCAGAAAGAAGACCGGCTGCTGATCGGGTTCGCAGCTGAAACAGAAAACCTGGTTCAGGAAGCGCGCCGGAAGCTGCAGACGAAAAACTGTGACATGGTGGTTGGCAACCTGGTGGGCCAGGAGGGGTTGGGCTTCGATTCCGATAGCAACGAAGTGTTGCTCGTCACGAGTTCGGGCGAGCCGGAGCGCGTTGGGCCCGCGCGGAAGAGCGAAATTGCGGACCGAATTCTCGACCGTGTGCCTTCGCTGCGGCTGGCAATACACGGGCGCTAACCGCAGGCGCTAACCGAACTTCGTCACCGGACCGCTCCCTCGCGGTCGCGGCTCGGCCAAACAGTTGAATCCACAAGCTTCGTCTCCGAGCCGCGACCGCCAGGGAGTGGTTGTGACGAAGTTAGGCTAAGGCTAGGCTAAGGCTGCCTTAGCCTCAATGCTGTTCACTTAACCCATCATGGACGCCGCGAGCGGCCCTGGCGAATCCAGCTTGAAAGCATATGGTGGCCTTCTCGCGAACAAGGTTTTGGGGGCTGCCAGGCAACTTCACTCTACGACTTGCCCGCGATACGGCCAAATGGTAGTGGCGGCGTTCTTTGACGATTCCGAAGCTCTGACCGATCACGGCGGGCTATCCAACTTCAGTGGCACGGGAATTGCTTAGAACTCTGTGCCCTCTTATCATTGAAGCTATGCGATTCGTCATTTGCGCTGTGCTAGCAATCCTCTTGACTGCTGGTCACAGCCAATGTGAGCAATCAGCGCCTCCGCCGCAGCTCTATATCAGCAAAGGAGCATGCCCGTTTGAGTGCTGTACTTATCAAACATGGATAGCGAACCGGACGGTAGCTCTCGTGGATCATCCAGGAGGAAAGGTTATCGCACAAGTCCGAAAAGGCGAGGAGGTTCAAGGCATCACCGGAGAAGTGGAGACCCATCCACTTCGGTTCCAAATAAAGGAAAAGGGGCTTGATTTTGACAAGAGAACGGAACCCGTGCCGGTGGGCTCGACGGTCTACTTATTGCATCCTGTGGGAGAAGGTTTCTGGTTAGTATGGTTTAACGGCAAAATCATCCAGATGGACCCCGAATATGTGGGACCAGGCCCCGAGTATCAATGGTGGGCGAAAGTAAAAACCAAATCGGGTCACATCGGTTGGGTTCGCATGAACGCCAAAGATCTCTCATTCGACAATGTCGATCGCTGTGCATGCGCAAATGAAGCGCTCTGGCCTCCTCAGTCAGACACCCCCCGCGAAGCGGGTGGCTTGATGAGTTGGGCCGCCTCAAAGGCGGTAGAACATAGGTTTAGGCGTCGCGCTATAGCGCGCCTTGGTTAAGAGTTTAGAACTTCCCGCTGTTATCATCCGCGCTTTGCTGCTCGCGGATGTATTGGCGGACTTACTCCAGCTCGAATCCAACAGTGGAAACGGCATAGCCCCGCGCCCAGAAATGCTCGCCCGAGAAATTCCGTTCCTTGCCGTACAACCGAGCTATTGCGACGGCGCTCTTCCCTTTCAGAAACCCGATCCCCGAGGCGACCGGGTGCTTGGGTGGAATCGCAATGCACATATGGACGTGGTCTGGCATCAAATGTCCTTCCAGAATCTGGCACTCCTTCTGCCTCGCCAGGGCGATGTCGCGATTGGCCCGTTCCGTAGCGCCGTTGTCAGTCTCCAACTCGCCGTATTCCAGAAGGCGCGTTAGCGCTACCCACTGATTCAGCGCATAGCGCACCGCGGCCCCGGACGGACTCTTCGGCAACACCTCCGATTGCAGTTCCAGCAGATACCGCACCGGCCCTTTCTCCTGGAGCCGCTTCCGCCAAGCATAGAAGGAGTACTCCGTCAGCCCATGTTCTTTACAGAACTGCTTCACGGACATTCCGCTGCGCTGTTGTGCAGCGATTCGTTCGGCCCACTCGTCTGCTTTCGGGTTGGCCGGCTTCTGCTCGATGAGAGTGTCGCTCATGACACCACAATGCAGCACCGGCCGGCATTTCAGGAAGAGCGGTTCACGAGGCGCTCCCAGCTTAGTCGAGTCTGGAGAGCCTCAATCGGGGCGAGATTCGGAAACCCTTGGCGACAAGGCAGGATTTGTCGACCCCAAAGAGTTTGCAACGACCTGCACCCAATTCCCGCCCGCTGGTCCTCGGTCGGCCGTTGCTAACGGAGCCGCTGTAGTGGTCCACTCGAACGCAAGTTGCGTACTAGCTGCTGCCCCTTCCTTGGCGAGTGGAACATGAACCCGGCCAAAGGCCACATCACCGGCCAGGTCTACAACAACTTCCCCGGCGGCCGAGAATACATATCGCTTTGACACGGCTCGGGATCTTCCACCCTCTTGCCAACGTGGATTTTTTATTTGAGCCCGACGCGGTGGACCAGGTTTTCAAAACGAGGATCGCCACGAATGGGATCAAAGAACGGATGAACTTTCACGAATTGCAGAATGTTGGATTGCTCCGTATAGGCTCGCTCGAACCACGAAAACACCTCATTGTAACCGCGAAGCGCCAAATAGGGGTTTATGAAGGCCCCAGCGGGCACATAGCTTTGCTCCCGACGTTGTTTCAATTCGCTTATTAAGCGAAGCGCCTCATTGCGGCGCCCAGCATACCCATAAGCCGCGGCTAGCAACCCGATTGAGCCGGGGCTGCGGTGCGTAAGAGAAACGGTCCGCTCCAGGTCAGGAATTGCTATCTCCGGCTGACCTTTGCCAATCAATGCGAAGCCTAAGTAAAAGCGGGCTTCTGCGGATTCGGGATGAACGGCGAGCGCGCTTTGAAGTTCCCCAATGCTTTCGTCGTAGTGGCGGGTAAGGAACAGAATCCAGCCGAACCTGATGCCGGCAATTCCGAACGGATCCAGTTCCCGGGCACGTCGGGCCCAGGCAATTGCTTCTTCCGTACGCCCCTGGCACACCAGCCAACCGGCAAATCCCAGATGTGCGGCTGCGTCATTCGGTTTCAACTCAAGAGCCCGCTTGTATTCAGCCTCAGCATCCCTCCACTGCCACCGTTTCTGATAGACATCGGCCAGCAGGACATGCGCTTCAGCGAGCTCGGGGTCCAATTCCAGCGCCTTCCTGGCCGCACTGAGCACCTTCGGACGCATTTCAGCGGGAGAAGCGCCGACAAGAATCAGGCTAAGATCGTCATACGTGCTGGCCAGGCCAACGTAAGCCGGCGCAAACGTAGGGTCCATCCGGATCGCCTCCTCGAAATAGGTGATACTCTTTTCAAGCTCAGCCCGAGTGTTACCTGTTCCGAATCGTCCTTTGAGGTAGTTCTCATAAACTTCGGGCGAGACGTGACGTGCGGCCACCAGCATGGAGTGTTCCTGTCCGGTGATCGTCACCTTTACCTTCTCGGCGATAGATTGCGCCACTTCACTTTCCAGAGAAAGCACGTCCCCGATTTCGCGATCATAGGTTTCCGACCAGAAGTGCTCGTCTGCCGCGGCGCGAATCAATTGCGCGTGAACGCGAATCCTGCCGCCTTCCCGCAACACTGACCCCTCCACTAAGGCGTCGGCTTGCAGCATCTTAGCGATCTCCGGCGCCGAGAGCTTTGTGTCCTTGAAGCGCATCACTGAGGTGCGAGAAATGACGCGTAAGTCACGAATCCCGGAGAGACGGCCAATGAGTTCCTCGGTCATTCCGTCGGCAAGGTATTCCTGTGCCGGGTCGCCGGACAGATTTTTCAGAGGTAACACTGCGAGGGACGTGATGGCACGTCGCCCGGTGGTTTTAATGCTGCTTCGGTTCAGTACAAAGCCAATGGCAAACCCTGCTATCAAGACTGCTCCCATGAGCAACACTCTAGAGTGAGTAGTACCGAATCTCTTTTTAGCTGGAAAATCTACAAGATCCGTAGCGCCCGCATCGGTGATCTCGTGCGGAGGAGTGATGGTCGACTCGATTGTTGGCACAGGGGCTATTGGCCGAGCATCCACCAACGGCGCTATGAAGCGGTAACCAAGCCGCGGAATTGTCTCCACGTAGCGCGGTGTGCCCGAAGAGTCATCGAGTACCTCACGGATCCGGGCAACTGCATTATTCAGTCCGTGATCGAAATCGACAAACGTGTCCACCTTCCAGAGCTTGGAATGAAGTTCTTCACGCGTGACCACCTCGCCGGCATGCTCAATCAATACCGCCAAAACTTGGAACGGCTGTCCCGAAAGTCGCAGCCGCATCCCGTTCTTGCGCAGTTCTTTCGATTGAAGATTGATCTCAAACGAATCGAAACGGAGGACTGCGGCATCCTGCGTCGGCATCAAGCGAAGCGTAGCACACGCTATCCCGCTTCGGAGATCGCCTCCTATCGTTTGTCGAATCACTGACTTAGCCTCTGATTCGAATATGACGGAAAAAGGAGAGCGGTAGGATTGCGCGTTCGAGAGCTGAGGGTTGAAGATCGCTGCCGAGCCGCAATACTGGCCAAACGGAGTTTCGGTATGTGAACCGCGCGACCTCTATTGCAGCGATCTCCATTGCCTGGAAAGGATTCTCATGCAATATTCAAAAATTTCCCAAATTCTGACTCGCGGGGCGCTTCTGCTTCCTGCGCTAATGCTCGCGCCAAACATCTGCGCGCCGGCAGAAATCCCGAATCAAATCAAGTTTCATGGCGTAATCAACGACTTTACGCCTACATCGACCGGTGGTCCTTGGGAGGTCCGGGGCTCTTGGTCGTTGGTCGTGAAGGGGAAGTACGATACGGCCGATTGCAAGGCCGATTTTTCGGCGGCTCTGACCATGGAGCGCTCTGACGAGGGCATCCTAGAGAACGGCCACGGCGACTTTAACGGCGAGAACCCGGCGGACCGCATGGCACATACGCATCACATCACCCTGGTTGACGGTCAAGTTACGACTATCACAGGAGGAATTGAAATAAAGGGCTCCGCCATGATTACCGGGAACGGAACTTTCCCGCCGCCCTTTCAAACTAATAAGGATCTCTCCGCCCTGACGATCGAAATTACTGGGGGCAACACCGTTGCCTTTTCGAACATCGCCTTGACTTTCGGGGATCAGGCCGCTGGACATTTCGGAACGCTGCCTCTGCACGGCGTCGTTCGCAGTTCGTCCGACAAATCGGATAAATAGGTCGACGATCCGAACTGCCGAGCGAAAAAAGAGTAGATATGCGAGGTCGTATCAACATGTCCGTCACTCCGCTCCCATCACGCGCGCGATCGCCAACGTGAGTTTGGCGTACTTCCGGGTTTCAATGCCCAGCTGTTTGCGGCCAGCCGCCGTGATCTTGTAGATTCTCGCCCGCCGATTATTCGAGGTCACGCCCCAGACACCGTCGATCCAGCCGTTTAGCTCCAGCCGCTGGACGAGATTACGCGAGTCAAGTTAAGAGTGGCAAGCCCTCGCGCCGCAAGATGGTTCGGGGTGCTCACGCGCGCCAGATGCGAATAGCGCGCGTTGCCGCTGTCGACCAACAGGCTACGTCCGATCTCAACTGGCGTAGAGCGTCCGAGCGCTCGTGCGAGTGGTCGCTAGCCGGAGGTGATCCAGTCGGACGAGAAGTCATCTTATCGGACGATGGCGTCCGCCGATTCAACGTCTGTGAGTGGCGCGATCCTGCTAGAGCTGCAAAACCGTTCGCAAGCCTTCATCAACGGACCGTTGCAAACGTGCCGATAGCGTGCTGGCATATTCGGTCAGGAAACTTCGGTCGAGCGTCAGAAGTTGCGAGACGTTCACAACTGAGTCGCGGGTCAGGCCAGCAGAGCGCGCGGGCAACAGGACATTCCCCGGAGCGTGGGCGAGTTCTACGTTCGAGGTGATAACGGCCACAATTGCGGTTTGAATCCGGCTGAGGTTGAAAGAGTCGGATTGTATAACAAGCACCGGCCGCCTATATCCAGGTTCGGAGCGGCGGGGTTGCGGAAGATCCGCCCACCAGATCTCGCCGCGGCGAATTTCGCTCACTCTACCAGGCGTCTTCTTCAAACGATTTTAGTTGGGCACGGTGCAATCCGGGATCTACTTTCGCCGGCTGCCGTGAATACACGTCGTTCAGGCGTTCCGTGATGGATTTTCCGTCCTGTCGATTCAGAAACTCTGCAATCGCCTTGGCGTACAACTCGCTTCTCGAAACCCGAAGGCGACGGGCCGTCGCCTCCGCTCGTCGAAACAATTCATCCGGGACGGAGACCGCAGTCTTCATACTCACAGTATAACTCGAGTTATACCTGAGCTGTCTTACCGGGTAGTGCTTGAAAGCACCCTTTCAGGCACTACCTCTTACCGAATCCACTTTGTGGGGCGGACCATCGCCTTTTGTGGTCTGCCAGTGGTCAACCGAAGCAGGCAGACGACATAAACCGATCGTCTGCCCCACCCCAGAGCTTAAGTGAACAGCATTGAGGCTAAGGCTAGGCTAAGGCGCGTGAGTAAGCGGGCGATTGTTAGTCGCCCACCTACTTGTTTCCTTAATGTAGGCCGTATTTTGTCGTCAGATAGTAATCCACTTGCTCACGTTCCTGATCGCTGAGAACGCGATCGTAAACTAAAATCTCGCTGATATCGCCTGTGAAGAACGTGTTTTGATAGCCTTGCCCGATAAAGCCTTCGCCAGTCATCCCGGCCAGTGTGTTTTCGCGGCCCGTTTTTGTATCAAGCAGCTTGCCATTAACATAGAGCGAGTCTGTGGATCCGTTGTGAATGGCGGCCGTTAAGGTGAAATCGCTGGCGATATCGGAACTTCGCAGCACCTCAGGGTCGTTGCCAACCTGCGTAGTGCCGAAGCGGTAAGCGAGATGAGTTTGGAACGGGCTGACGTAGGTGTTGCCCCAAAACGCGTTCTCGACCCAGAAGAGGGCGGCGTGTTGCGAGTGGAAGGTCCCATCGCTTGTGTCGTTATTCGCCCGAGCGACTAGAAACACGGTCATCGCGTTCAAGCCATCGATCGGAAGGTGGAATGTTAAATAGCTGCTGCCGTCGAACCGGATTGCGGGCTGGCAGCTCGGTCCGTCTTGTGGCACCCAGGCCGGATCGGCTGCGGCGTTGCTCTGAGTTGCGGAGCTGCCATGGCCAGATTGATCCGTCCAACTAGTCACGCTGGCAAAAGGCTCAGCCTCGGACTGAACAACGCCCTCATCCGCGCGGAGCCATTGAAGCAATCCGTTGTGAGGGACCAGGCTCGAGAGGTCTGATGATCCCAATTGGATACGAACGTTATCCAATCCGAAAAATTGATACTCGTCGTCATCCCCTTGGAACGTGAATTTCACGCTGCTGATTTCAGCGCTGCTTTCGACGATTTCGAGGGGGGTTGACGTGTATTGGCCTATGCCGGGGCCGTCGTATCCGGCGGACGAAGTATCGAAGGCGGCGGGTAGGATCGCTCCAGCCGGATTTATGACCTGCATATCGAAATTGTGTCCGAACCGGCCGAAGGTGTTAGCCAGTAGACGAATGCCCTGGATCGGTTTGCTGAACGTGATCGTCACGACACCGTCAGGGGCATTCACCTGAAGCGAAGTGTTTCCGGATAAGGAATAAAGAGGCGCCGGTCCGCCTGTGGAGATGTTTGTGAATGCAATGGTGGCGGAAAGCCCCGGCGCTCCAGTGACCGGAACGGTTGCTGTAAACGATTGAGGAGAGGGGGGCGAGGTCGGGAGTTTACTCCAATCGATGAACGCATCGGGATGCACTCCCGCATTGCAGAAGTAGTTTTGAGCAAAGCTTGCTGCGGCGCACGAGAGAAGGAGAGCGCCGCAGAACAGGGTAGTTCGAACCATCAGTATTTCCTCCGTGTTGGTTTTGGCTATTTCTTAGCAACTGAGGGGCCACCGCCGTCAAGTGTCGCCGGGCTACACAAACATCTCGACTTTCTGATTCAATCGAAGCTGTTCTTCTTAATCACTTCGTGACTTCTTGATGGAGGTTTGAGATGCAGGGGTCAAAACACCTGAGAGCGCTGCTATGGGTCGCATTAGGGTTCGTGTTGCTGGCCGGCCTGGGCTTTTGGTTGAGCCCAAGGGGGATGAATCAGTTGTTGAATGCGCTGGGCGTCGGTACCCGTGACTTCCTGACCATGCCTTTGTTCAACTTAGGAAAAGTGCCAATTAGTCTTTTATTTTTAATTAAGACTTTCGTCTTCCTGGTTATTTTGAGCATCGTTTCAAGCCGCCTACGGATACTGGTTTACTCTAAGGTGCTGGCTAAAAGCGCGCTGGGCGTACAGGACCGGTACATACTGGCCCGATTCTGCTCGATTACGATCTTCACGGTAGGCCTGATGATCGGTCTCGAATCGGCGGGTTTGAACCTCAACACTCTGGCTATTCTTGGTGGCACCTTGGGCATCGGCGTCGGCTTCGGTCTGCAATCGAACGTGGCGAACTGGGTGGCGGGGGTGCTTCTGCTGATTGAGCAGCCTGTACGTATAGGCGACCGCATCGAGATTAAGGGCACAATCGGCGTGGTCATCAGAATTGGCGGCCGAAGCACGTGGGTCCGCACTTACAACAATGAAGTCATCATTGTTCCGAATTCGGATTTAACGACGCAGCAGGTGACTAACTGGACGGGCAACGATCCCAAAGTCAGGCTCGCTATTCCTGTCGGTGTTGGATACAACAGCGATCCAAAAGAGGTTCGACGCTTGCTCCTCGAGACCGCCAGAAATCATCCGGAGGTGCTCGCGGAGCCTGCGCCGGAGGTGATTTTCACGGGATTCGGCGCAAGCTCGTTGGATTTCCTGCTCCGATTCTGGACGATTGTCCGCGATCGCGACAACTATGGAATCAGAAGCGATCTGTACTTCTCGATCTTTGAAACCTTTCATGAACAAGGAATCGAGATGCCGTTCGCGCAGCGTGATTTGCATCTGCGATCGGCCGACGTGCCTATCGTCATCAGGACAGTGGGCGCAGGGGCAGTAGAGACTCTGAAGTCAGCTTGATTGCAGACACGAGGCCCAAAACCGAGTGAGAAGAACGTGAATCTGTTGGACCTGTTCGATCTTTCCTTGCGGGGCCGCGCCGAAGCAACGGCGCTCGAGTTTGCGGGGGAAACGTATTCGTTCGGGGAGCTGGACAATCGCAGCAACAGCCTGGCGCAATTTCTGATCGCACAAGGCTTCTCACCCGGTGATCGCCTTTGTGTCTATCTCGGCAACTGCGTGGAGATGATCGATGTTTATCTCGCGTGCATCAAATCGGGAATCATTTTCGTACCGATAAACATCCTGTACCGCGACCGCGAAATCTCGCACATTCTGCGCGATGCCGAACCGCGGGCGGTCGTCGCCGGCGAACCGATACCGGCTTCAGTCCCGGTCTGGACGCGCACGGTTTTGGGAGCGGCGATGCAGAATAGTCCCGCGGTTCGACCGGCGAGGGGACTTGACGGCGATTCTCCGGCGGGCATCATCTACACCTCCGGGACAACCGGAACATCGAAAGGCGCTGTACTGAGCCACAACAACTTCGCTGTCAACGCGCTAAATCTGCTTACCTGCTGGCAAATTACGTCGAGTGATCGGTTCCTGCTCGCTCTACCGCTCTTTCACGTGCACGGATTGGGCAACGGCCTTCACTCGTGGCTCATAAGCGGGTGCCGGACCACGCTGCTGGAGCGTTTTTCGCATCAGTCCGCATGCGAGACATTCCTCCAATTCCGGCCAACGTTGTTTTTCGGAGTACCCACCATGTACGCGCGAATGCTGGAATGGGAGCCGGCTCACGCCCGTGAAATCGGCTCATTCATGCGGCTCTTTGTTTCTGGTTCAGCGCCTTTGTCTCCGGTGGTACTCGATAGATTCGAGGCTCTCTTCCGACACCGCATCCTCGAGCGCTATGGCATGAGTGAAACACTGATGAATCTCAGCAATCCTTATATTGGCGAGCGACGAGCCGGTACGGTGGGGCTGCCCTTACCTGGAGTCTCGGTGCGGCTGCTGGATTCGAGCGGAAGGCCGGCGCCAGATGGCGAAACGGGTGAGATCTACTTACGCGGACCAAACGTGTTTGAAGGTTACTGGAGGCGTGAGGATGTTTCGCCCGGCGTGTTTGTGGATGGATTTTTTCGCACAGGCGATTTGGCCACTCATTCCGCCGATGGCTACTACACGCTCTGCGGCAGAAGAAGCGATCTCATCATTTCGGGCGGATTCAATATTTACCCGCGCGAGATCGAGGAGTTTCTGGAAGAGCAGCCGGAGATCGCGGAAGCGGCAGTGATCGGGTCAGTGGATGCTATTCGCGGCGAAGTGCCGGTTGCGTATGTGGTGATGCGTGAAGAGTTCGACCCGGCCGATCTGGAGGCGCGCTGCCGGAAGAGTATAGCATCTTTCAAAGTTCCACGGAAATTTGTAACGGTGGCTGCTTTGCCGCGAAATGCATTAGGTAAGATTCAGAAGCATTTATTGCCCCATGAAGACTAAAATCGTTTGCCAGACGTTCGTTTTGCTCTTCGTGAAGGTCTGGGCTGGATTGGCGCAGCCGACTATTCCCGATAGCCCTGCCGGGCAGACTCTACGCGCGTGGCTCGACGCTTTCAATAGCGGCGATCGGGCCAAAATCGAGGCGTATGTAAGGACGGTCGACCCGTCGCAGTCCGTCGATGGGATGATCTCGTTCCGTAACCAGACGGGCGGATTCGAGTTGCTGTCAATCGAGAGCAGCCAGCCAATGCATATTCGCTTCCGCGTAAAAGAGAAGGGCGGGTCGACCACGGCTCTCGGCAACTTGCTCGTGAAGGACGGCCGGCCGCCGACGGTAGAAACGTTCGGGCTAAGAGCGCTGCCGCCTGGCATCGCGCCAGTGAATGTGACGATGGATGCGGCGTTCCGGAGGCGTGTCATCGATGGAGTGAATGCCGATCTTGCAGAGTTCTACATCGATGCGGCATTAGCCAAGCGGATGGAAGAGGCTTTGGACGCGCATCAAAAGGCAGGCGAGTATGACTCACTTACTGACGGCGACGCGTTTGCCGCGCAACTGACTAAAGATCTCCGGGCGGTGAGCCACGACGGGCACCTCCGCGTAGATTTCAATCCGTTCAAGATGCCAGAGCAAAAGGAGCCGAGCCCCGACGACCTCGCGCGAATGCGTCAGGGGGTGAAACATAATAACTGCGCGTTCAAGAAGGCGGAGATTCTGCCGGGCAATATCGGCTACGTGAAGTTTGATGGATTTATGAGTGCCGACATGTGCGGACCAACCGTGACGGCGGCAATGAGCTTTGTGGCGAATTCGGATGCGCTGATTTTCGATCTGCGCGAGAACGGTGGCGGCGATCCCGCTATGGTGACTCTCATTGCGAGCTATCTATTCGACAAGCCCACGCACTTGAACGATCTCTATAACCGTAAGGAGAACTCGACGCATCAATTCTGGACTCTGTCGTATGTGCCAGGTGAGCGGCTGGTTAAGCAGCCGGTATTTGTGCTGACGTCAAAGCGTACGTTTTCGGGGGCGGAGGAGTTCACCTATGACCTAAAAACCCAAAAGCGGGCCACGATTGTTGGAGAGACCACCGGGGGTGGGGCGCATCCGGTAGCCGGCCATTTGGTAGCGGACTACTTCATGATTGGCGTGCCGTTTGCAAATGCAATCAATCCTGTGACGAAAACGAACTGGGAGGGGACCGGCGTGGAGCCGGATGTGAAAGTGCCCGCGGCGGAGGCGTTGACTACTGCGGAGAAGCTCGCGACGGAAAAAATTCAGGCGGAGCGGCACAAGCAACAATGACGGATACTACGCCAGCCACCTGGGAGAGATATAATTCCCCGCATGATCCGCCGCCCTCATTTCGCATTTGTCTTGCTCGTGCTCGCCCTCGGCATGCCGGCTTACGCGGGAATGCAGGCGCAGCCCGGTCCCAGACCGACTCCGCAGTTTGTTACAGCGGATTCGCCTCACAGCACGCCGGGAGGCGCTACCTTTACCGTGCCCGCGGGCTGGTCGATCGCAAGCGACGCTTCATCGAGTACGCTCGAACCGCCTGAGCCTGACACACACATCGCGATCCTTGACATTCATGCTGCAGATGCCGCGGGAGCCGTTCGGAGCGCGTGGGCCAGCTATCGGCCCGACATGAAGCGGCCGCTCAAACTCGCTGTTCCCGTTCCTGACCGGAATGGTTGGACCGGCGCGAAACAATTCGTCTACGAAACGTCGCCAAACGAGCGTGCCGTAGTTGTCGCCGTCGCTCTACACTCGGGCGATACCTGGACGGTAGTGCTCGCCGAGGGTTCAGAGCCTACGTTCGAAAAGCGGAGTGCGCAGATCAATGTAATCGTCCAAAGCTTGCGACCCAAGGGCTATCAGCGCGAGTCGTTCGCGGGACGCAAAGCGCTTCCGCTCAGCGCGGAGCGTATTGAAACGCTTAAGACCTTCGTCCAGACTTCGATGAAGAAGCTCGGCGTTCCTGGCGCTTCGCTCGCTCTCATCGACAACGGCAAGGTGGTCTACGAAGGAGGATTCGGAGTGCGCGAATTGGGCAAGCCGACCCCAGTCGACGCCAGAACCTTATTTATGGCGGCCTCGAACACCAAGGGCATGACGACGCTGTTGTTAGCCCGCCTGGTGGACGCGCAGAAGCTTCAGTGGAATGAGCCTGTGATTCAGGTCTACCCGGCGTTTAAACTCGGCGATGTGAACACGACGCGCCAGGTTGAAGTCAAGCACCTGGTTTGTGCCTGCACCGGCCTGCCCAGGCAAGATCTGGAATGGATTTTTCAGTTCAAGAGCTATACGCCGGCTTCTACGTTCACCTTGCTCAGCACCATGCAGCCAACCAGCCGCTTCGGCGAAGTTTTTCAGTACAGCAACTTGATGGCTTCCGCTGCCGGTTACATTGGTGCGCACCTATACGTGCCCTCGAGTGAACTCGGCGCAGCTTACGATGAGGCGATGCAGACGCAGATCTTCAATCCGTTAGGCATGACGGATACAACGTTCGACATGGAGCGAGCGCAGCACGGTGACTTCGCGAGCCCGCATGGCGACGATGTAGACGGGCGCCCCACCGTGGCCACCATGGACAATAACTACTCCGTTGTCTCCTTTCGGCCTGCGGGCGGTGTCTGGACTTCGGCGCATGACATGACGCGCTACGTCCAGCTGGAACTGTCGCGCGGGAAACTACCCGATGGTGAACAACTGGTCTCCGAAGAGAATCTGCTGATGCGCCGCAAGCCCCAGATTGCGACAGGCGAAGACGAAACCTATGGAATGGGTTTGGAAACGAATAGCCGGTGGGGCGTGCCGATCATCCACCACGGTGGGAGCTTGTTCGGCTATAAAAGCGATTGGATGATCCTGCCTGATTCGGGAATCGGGGCTGTGTTATTAACGAATGCCGACAACGGTGGTATGCTGCTGCATCCGTTTATGCGCCGCCTCGTCGAGGTCGTGTTCGACGGCAAACCCGAAGCCGTGGGAGATGTCGACAGCGCGGCTGCGAACTATCGCGCCATCATAGCTAAGGAGCGCCAGCGCCTCACGGTTCCGGCCAGCGAGGACGAAGTGTCAAAGCTCGCCGGTCATTACAGCAGCAGCGCTTTGGGTGATCTTAAAGTTGAGCGCCAGGGCGCCGACACTCTCTTCGATTTCAGCGGATGGAAGAGCGCCGTTGCATCGCGCAAGAACGACGATGGAACCATCTCGTTCATCACGATCGAACCAACCCGCCGCGGATTCGAGTTCGTCAAGGCCGAGCGAAACGGGAAGCGCGCTCTCATCATTCGCGATGGCCAGCACGAATACGTTTTCAGCGAAGCGAGTTAGGTATGAATGTACGGTGCCATCCCTGGGCGGCTCTTTTCTGCTTAGCGCTTTCCGCGTTTCCACGGCAAGCTGGAACTCCGGCGGGCGCCGCGCCGCGTGCCACGAATCGTCAAATCACGCTCGATGTAGTCGTGACCGACAAGTCCGGAACGCCGGTATCCGGACTTGAACAGCAGGACTTTACTGTTTTGAACAATAAACAGCCGCAAAATATCCTTTCGTTTCGTGCGGTCGGTGGAACCACAAGAGCGGCCGATCCGGCAATAGAAATTATTTTGCTGATGGATAGTGTCAATACTTCGTTCCAGAGCGTTGCCAACGAGCGGGACCAGATCAAGAGATTTCTGCGGAAAGACGGCGGGCAGCTTTCGTGGCCGGTATCGATGGTCTTCTTTTCCGATTCGGGAACACAGATGCAGAACGCCACTCGTGACGGAAATGCGCTGATCGCCGCCCTCGATCACAGCGATGCCGGTTTGCGTTCCATCCGCCGGTCGGAAGGCGTTTACGGCGCGGCGGACCGCCTCCAGTTATCACTCCGCGCGCTGAATTCCCTAGCCACCCTTGAAGAAAACAAACCGGGCAGAAAAATGCTGATCTGGATTAGTCCGGGCTGGCCGCTGCTATCGGGACCGCAAATGGAACTAACCAACAAACAGCACCAGCAGGTATTCAACGAAATTGTCGCCGTCTCGACGGCGTTGTGGCGCGCCCGGATGACCCTTTACAGCATTGACCCGTTGGGGACGGCCGATGCTGCAGGAGTTCGAACTACCTATTATGAGAACTTTCTAAAGGGAGTGCGTGGGGAGAAGCAGGCGCAGCCTGGCAATCTGGCACTGCAGGTGCTCGCGAGTCAAAGCGGCGGCCGGGTGCTCAACTCGAGTAACGACATCGCCAGCGAGATTGCGAGCTGCGTTGTGGACGCGCATGCGTTTTATGTCCTGTCGTTCAATCCGCCGCCTGCCGATGGTCCGAACGAGTATCACGGGCTTGAGGTCAAGATCGATAAGCCCCGATTGAAGGCGCGGACACGCACCGTGTACTACGCCCAGCCTTAGCAACATACTGGAGTTAGTCTTAACCACTCCCTCGCGGTCGTGGCTCGGAAACGAACCCTGTGGATTCAGGCGCTTGGCCGAGCCGCGCCGGCAAGCGGTCCGCTGACGAACTTGGAGCAAAAACCCGACCGCGAAGCAATTCCAAGGAGTATGCTAACTTAAAA
The DNA here is from genome assembly GCA_049585195.1 of Bryobacteraceae bacterium. Classification (GTDB taxonomy): domain Bacteria; phylum Acidobacteriota; class Terriglobia; order Bryobacterales; family Bryobacteraceae; genus KBS-96. The sequence goes on from JBAUZG010000080.1 coordinate 29,544, forward strand.
GAAGCATCCTTGGCTACAGGTGCGCCTGTAGAATAACTTAGGACAATTTTATGCCCAAACTTAAGACCCATAAGGGTGCGTCTAAGCGGTTCAAGAAGACAGGCACGGGTAAAATAGCGCGGCGGCACGCCTTTGCGCGTCACATCTTGACTTCGAAGTCGCGTTCCCGCAAACGGAAGCTGGGCCAGAGTGTGGTGGCCGATCCGGCCGACCAGCCGAGCTTGCACAGCATGCTTCCGTATTGACCGCCTCGGATCCGCTGGAAGGAGTTCTGGCGGAAGCAAGCGAGCAGGAGCAGAGCCCATTCGCACGTGCCTGCTGCCTCTCTTGGGGTGGAACGATCCAACCCGTTCGAAAACGAAAGGAGTAAAACGTGCCTAGAGTCAAACGTGGAACCGGCCGGCGGGAGTACCGCCACAAAACGCTACGCCTTGCCAAAGGCTACTTTCTTACTAAATCGAAGCTGAACCGCGCGGCCCAGGAGGCGGTCGAGAAAGCGCTGCGCTACGGGTATGTGGGGCGCCGTCTGAAGAAGCGCAGTTTCCGCTCGTTATGGATCGTGCGGATCAATGCAGCGTGCCGCGCGGCCGAGATTTCCTACAGCAAGTTCGTAAGCGGACTCAAGAGAGCGGGTATCGACCTCAATCGCAAGGTTCTAGCGGAAATCGCGATAAACGACAGCCCGGGTTTCCTGGCGCTGGTCGAAAAAGCCAAGGCCGCCCATCAGGCGCAATTACAATAGTTAACGGTTGGTCGTATCGTCCATGGAAACCGTCAACGAAGAAGGCATCGACACTTTAGCGAGTCTTGAACAACGTATCCAGCGCGCCGTAGAGCTCCTGAATTCGCTGCGAAGCGAGAATCAGGAGCTGAGCCAGCAACTGTCCGCCGTGAAGAACGAGCGTGATGAGACGGCCCGGCACTTGGAAGATGCGCGAAGACAACTTTCTGATTCGGAGGCGCAAGTTAATCGGTTGTCAGGGGATCTGAGCCATTTGCGCGACGAGCGTAAGCAAGTGAAGACCCGCATCGAGAAGTTGTTGGGGCAAATGGATCTGCTCAGCGCAAGCTGATGTCTCCGAGCCGATCGGGCTGAAGAAAATGGACACTGGCGACAAATCGAAGCAACAGCCGGTGCGTGTCAACATTTTCAACCAGACCTTCACGGTTGTCACGACGGGCGATCCGGACGATACGCTTCAGCTCGCCTCTGAAGTCGATGAATTGATGTCACAGATTGCGAGACGCGCGGGAAATCTTGACTCAACGAAAACTGCAGTCTTGGCGTGTTTGCACCTGGCGGACAAACTGCGAACGATTGAGCGACAGCTCACTACATTGAGAGAGTCTGTGGACCATAGAACCAGGACAATCACGCAAATCCTGGATCAGGTTGTTCCGGAAGCGTAATGCGGTGGGCCGGCTTTGGGCCACGCGCAGAAACCGGAGCGGCCACTTTGCTCCGCAACACTCGGTTATGATGCCTGTGCGCCGGCCCTCATCGAGCCATCTCTTGGTTCCCTCCGTGGCAGTTTCTAAAAACTGAATGGCGGTCGGATCTAGCCATACCGTCCCTTTCGTGCGTTCGGACTCAATTATGGATATGCAGTAATCGCCACCGCAACCGAGCGATTTCCAAACTATCTGGGGAGTGAAGTAACGGATGGTCCAATCGTCGGTGTCGAAGGTTCGGAACAGTACAAGCTCACCCGGAGCCCAGATGCCCGACGCATGCTCGGCAAAATCGAGAACCTGATTTGAGGCAGTCCTCGAATAGGGATAGATAAAGAAGATCAAATTCCAGCAGAACTGGCTTGCCAGCCACAGCGCCATTCCGCGCGCGGCGGAGAATGCTGACATTGGCGCTTGTTTCAACACGCATCCAGCGCACAAAATTAGTGCAGGCCATAGCATGAGTTTGTAAAACGTGTTCCTCGGCAGCCAGAACAGCAGGAAAAGAGCATAGGAAAGGAACCATGCGCCAGAAATCCGAAAGGCAGGCAGGGTCAGGGCTTGGCGAAAAGCGGACTGGGACATGGAGAGCAAACCGGCTCGGGAGCGCCATATCTTGACGCTAAGAATCAAAGAAGAAACGAGAAGGATGGCTGCGGGCGCGGCCATCCAGGGATGAAAGAACTGCACAAACAGGCGGACCCTGCCGCCGAAGAGAAGCTGAGCGTAGCTTTTCACGGTTGCGGCGGCGATGTAAGCAGGATTGGCGGTGAAAGACGATTCCGCCGAGTGGGACACAACCCAACGAAGAAAGCTGCCGTACTGCGAGCGCGACTCGCTCAGAGAGTAACCGCAGTAATAGATCGCGAAAGTGAGCATGCCGGTAAGAACCGTGTACGTCGCCGCCGATCGAAGACGTTCCGTGCGTGTTCGCGCGGGGCTGCTCCAGATGCCGGTCCACACGGCAGGAAGAAACAGCACCCCAAGCTGGTGAACCAGCATGGCCGCACAATGAAATAGTCCGGCAGCCAGGAGTGGACGCTGGCCGCTCCGTTCGTCCGTGAAGATCAGGGCACGGGCTGACAGAAGCAGGAGCAATGCCGCGAGAATATACGCATCCGCGTCGACCGAAAACTTCCACCAACTGGCTCCGAACACGAACACGCCCGTCAGCATCGCGGCGCAGTATGTGCCGCACCCCAGCCGAGCGAGCATCCGGCCAAGAATGAGCGCGGTAAGGACGCCTGCCAAAATATCCAGTCCTTGTAGCACCGGAAGAGCTCGCACATGCGGAAAGAAAGTGTGCAGCGGCCAATAAATTAGAAATCCAACAGCGTTGAAGGCCAGATGATTAGGATGGAGCAGCGGACCGATGCCGTCGCTACTGGCCCGTTCGATATTCAAAGCGAAGAGAACACCGTCCCAATAGTATTGGCGAGTGGGAAAGGCTATAAAGGCCAGTGCCGCCCCCAGGCAAACAAGTGCAATGGAAACTTTGCCCCGCTCAAGAAGCGTCTGAATTCGGGGAATCAGAAGATTCGGTCCTGCTTGCGGAGGCTTCCAAAACCACCCACGTTGGCGATGATGAACGAGAGCAGGTATTGGTTTTCATTGCGAGTTCCAAAGGAAAACCGGCGAAACTGCACGCTGAATCCGCAACAGTCGGTGTTGTAGTTGACCTGCGAGAAAAGAAACTCGAGCTGGCCGATTTGGTAATCGTAGTAGGCCATGGTGGCGAGGTTGAATCCCTTTCTAAGCGAGTTTCCGTAGCCTGCCGTAATCATGATCTGGCTCGCGTATCCTTCAATCAGCGGATCAGGATTTAATTCGCGATAGCCGACGTTCACGAAGTAATTCTTCTTGAAACGATAGCCGGTTGAGATGAGGTTGTTGACCAGGCGCCCGTAGACGGGATCGTAGTCCAATCGCCAATCGACACTAAACCCAGCCAGCGGCTGCAATCGAAAATCGGAGTCCACCGGCGAATAGTTTCTGGGTTTGGTGATGAAGGCGAACGGCATCAGATCCTCCGTAACCGCAAAAACATTCGATTGCCCGGGTACCAGAGCGCCGCCGAAGGTTGGGTCAAAGTATCTCTCCTGCCCAACTTGCCAATCCAGCATGTCTTTCACCTGACCGGTTTTATCTTTCACATAGAAGCGGTTGACAACGGCAAGTTCAACCTGGCTGGTATCGCTGAGCATTTCGGTATCGTCGAACCGGATGAGGTTCTTGAAATTATCGATGCCCCCGATGTAGCGATAATTCGCTCGCGGCTCGATCACATGCTTGATCTTGGTGCCAAGCCATTTTGGCGCAGGAAACACGTGCTCGAGCGAGGGCAGCGTCAGATCGACGCTGACATCGGCGGCGCGCCGGAAGATTGCAGTATTCGCGAGCGTTCCCGTATTGGTCAGCGAGTCGCTCCAGGACGTGCCGTGGAATGTGATGTTGGGAACGAGCGAGAACCCTTTAAAGCGAAACGCAGTCATAGCGTGCGGTTCTGCGTCCTCGCGCGCAACCGGGGTGTTGGTTTGGAAACCGGGTTCCTGCCGGGATAACAACGAGCTGTTTACCGTGAAGGAGTACCACAGAGGAACTGGCCCGTTCAGAAGCTGTTGATCTTTGCCGATTAAATCAACTGAAGGAAGGGTCCGTACCTCGACATAATCCCCCGGAACTGTGCTTTCAAACAACTGCTGTTGCAAGAAAGCAATGCTGACCGTGTAGTCCTTCCAGTGCCGCTGAACAAAACCGACAGAATCGTTTTCCGAGTAAATGGCCTCGGTAAAGGATTGGGAAAAGGATTGGAGGAACAGATACGAGCTGAGGTATTTGAAATCCAGTCTCGCCATCCAACCGTCCGGCAGCTCATCGGTCGCCGTAAGTTCAAATTGCAATCCTCCCTCTTTTAAGCGCGTGCCGTTGCTTTCGAGTAAGCCGCGGTCTTGTACGCCGTACAAATTGATGTTGAAGTCGGTCTTGTCGGTTGGCTTGCCCCGGAATTCGGCGGTGTGAGCGTAGCCTCGCGCGGTAAAGTCCTGAATCCGGTACAAAACATCATAACTGCGATTGATGGCCCAGTAGTAGCCTGCGCCGAACATGAAGCCAAGAAAGCTGCTGTTGCCGATATTAGGCGTTAGGAAGCCGCTCTGCCGGTCTTTCCGTCCGAGCGGCCGATAAAAGGCCGGAAGGAATATCACCGGATAGTTTTTGAGTTTGAAGATCGCGTTGTGGACAATGGCGCGGTCGTCCGGAATGACGTCGAACATTGGCGCGTGGAGAGTCCACCACGGCTTGGGCATAATGCAATCGGTCAGGAACCCATTGTGAATGATGTAGCGGCCATGATGGCGCTCGGCCCACTCGCCCTCGAAATAGAACGGATTACTGGTTCTGAGCAGCCAGGGCTCTGCATTGCCGTGCGCAGGCGAAGTCCCCTTCACCTGATAGAAGGTTCCGTCCTGCGTTTTCAGGCTGTATTCGCCGCGGACAGCTTCCACTTTGTCGCCCTTGACGAAGTTCTGATATTTGACGTGGCCGCGCAGGTACGCGACGCTCGAGACTTGATTGAAATCGATCTCATCGGCGTCCACCTCTTCTTCGTGCGTCAGAATCTTGACGCCGCCGCGCAGGTACTTCCAGTCTCCACGGGATTCCTGGGTCTTGTTGGCGAAGAAGCGCGTCTCCTCTGGACCTGGAGCTTCCGCCGGGCTGGGCATCTTCTGTTGGGCTTTCAGAGCGGGGGTGAGAGGTACTAATACTAAGCTGAACGAGATAAAAAACAGGAAAAACGAAGAATGTTCGTGACAAAAACGTACAAATCTGATAGACAGAGAAACGGAGGAAAGCCCGGTTTCAACAAACGGCTTCAACCGTAAACCGTAGCATGAGCTTGATACGTGCCGCAAGGTTTGAAGACGGGGCGATTCAGGGCGCGAGGTACAGAGACGTAAGCAGATTATGACGTGTCAGGCGTGCCAGACGTGGAATGGAAAAGAAGAGCATCGCTGCCGGCGATGCGGGAGACGCTTGCGTGCCACGCCGACGCGTCACGTTCGTGAGGGCTATCCGATTGCCGCGACGGCGCTCGCCTATCAGCCGGCCGATAGTAGTGAAACAGAAGCGGGCGCCAGAAGCGGTGCTACAGTCCGGGACTGGGCCGGGCAGCAGCCGCTGTTCGCTTCTCAGAACGAGCCCCGGGTCATTCCGTTTGACCAGCTTGCATCTCCTGCCGAGCGCGAATCGATCCGTGCCAGGGCCGCCCAGCTCAAGCAGCCAGGTCCCGTTCGTTCGGCAAAGGTGGAAGTTTCGGCGCGGCCGCGCCGCTCACGGAGCAAGAGCGGTGGTCAACAACAGTTTGACTTTTCGGAAGAGACCGAGATCGGTGTGGCGCCTGGATCGGCGATTCAGTGCGGGGCGCCGGTGGCCCCGCCGATGCTTCGGTTGAGCGCCGCAGTGGCGGATGGCTTTGTTGTGCTGTTTGCGGCGTTTCTGGCTCTCGTGATTTTCCGATTGGCAGCCGGAACGCTTCCTTCAGGTAACGTGGCGTTTTCGGCTTACTTTACGTGCTACATTGCCTTGGCACTGACCTACAAACTGATCTGGTGTGTCGCCGGTAGGGACACTTTTGGAATGAAGGCTGCGCGGCTTCGACTGGTCGATCTGGACGGAAACCCGCCGTCGCAAAGGCGGCGCTTTTGGCGAGCGTTTAGTGGGTTTTTGAGCCTCGGCGCGGCCGGCTTGGGACTGATCTGGACCTTCGCCGACGCCGATGGCCTGGCTTGGCACGATCAGATATCCGCCACGTTTCCGACTTTTGCGGAGGACTAGCAAATCATTCCGGCATTTCGCCTTACTCCGTGGCTGTGTTGCCAGCCGGAATCAGGACAGCCGACATCGAGCCTTTTGATTTGGGCATTCGTGGATCGGCTCCATAGGATTGAATCTGGTCCCGAGCAAATTCCGCCTGCGGGAGTTCGCAGGTAATTACAATCGTTCGGCCGGTGGTGTCTACCTCGACCGCGTGCTGAAAGGCGAGGTGCTCTGGAAAGAGAAACAGTTTCTGCAGCATCTCGACGACATAATCGTAGGTGTGCTCGTCATCATCGAGGAGAACGACATGGTAAAGAGAGGAATGAACCTGCTGCTCCGCGGCGCCTTTCTTGGGCTTTATGACGGGCGTGGCGGTTGCGCTCTGCATTTGCCTGTTGTTTCCTATTGGAGCATTCCAGTCAGCCCGTCCGCAATCCGGTTGCAGGCCGTTCTTCGTATGGGTAGAGGAGGGCTATTTCTGCGGGAGAGCACTGGCTGTACGTCGTAATTTCTTACGGAGTACAGCAAGGAAACGGACTTCTCCAGTACAATTAGGGTAGCGTAATACCTTGGATTTAGAGGAGATGATTCACAATCTGGAGGTTGAGCGCCGTCGAATCGAAGAAGCTCTCGAGGTCCTCCGCCGCCTGCATAAGATTCGAAAACCGTCGTCACGGACCCCGCCATCCACAGGTATGGAGGAGAACTCGGCAAACGGTTCGGGAGGGCCGCCGCTTCCAACTGGCGAGGAGCACACGTGAGCAATCTGCTAACCAGCTTGTTGGAGTCCCTCAAGCCAAGTTAATGGGACTCGATTTTCGAAAATCGTTGATTGCGGAATTGGAACGCCGCCAGCATGAAATTGATGAAGTTCTCGCCCTATTGCATCGGCTAAAGAATGGCGAAGTTGAAGGAGCGCGGTACCCGGAGCCAGGGTGGAGCCCTGAAGGGAAACGCGAGCAGCAGGTTCTCGAAACAAAACGGGGGCCGGCCCTGTATTCGGAAATCGTGGAACTCCGCTCGAAGGGGTTGAGTCTGCGCGCTATTGCGGAGCATGTTCATCTTTCCCATGCGGGCGTTTGGAAAGTCTTACGGCGGAAAAACATAGACACGTGCGATGACCGCCCGCCTGGCGAGCTGGATTTCTGTTAAACTCGAAGATGTCTCCAGATTAGGGGGGGCGCAACGGTTTCGACGGGATCGAATCGTGGTGTGAAGGCGTGTCGGGTTCCGAGCTCCCGTAAAACGATCGGAAAACTATAACTGCCAATACCAATACGCAGTTTGCATACGCTGCCTAATTTCTAGGTAGCCGCTCCGGCTCATGAGCCTGCGCGTGGGCTAGCGAGCGTCATTTTGCAGGATAGGCACTAAGCTTCGGTCCGGAGCTATAGGCCGAGATCAATCGGGCTACGCGGCGTTCGCTCTTCGCCGGTTCGCTAGGGTGCCGCCGACAAACAAGGAACCGGATACACACGTAGGCTTTGCACGGCGGGCTTTCTCGGACGCGGGTTCAACTCCCGCCGCCTCCACCATACTTGCAAGGGCGGTCAATAAAAGAGTTAGACGCAAAATAGGACCCTGTGGCAAATTTGTACCGCCGAGGCCTAGAATGTAGCCACTGGGCTGTCGGTCTACGTTCGCCACAAGAGCACCTGCAAATACAAAAAGAGCCCACCCAATTGGTAGCGAGAATCACCACGTCACACTCGGCCGCCTCCTCCCGGGGCCCTGTGATGGCGCTTGGACCAAGATCGGCGACAAAGTCAGCACGCGCGAGCGCGGTACCAATCTTGCCGGAACCAATATGGCGTACTTCATAAAGAATCTCCTGCGCACTTGGGCGGATTATCTGGAAACGGTGCCGCCATCGACTGGCAGGTCGATTCCAGTGATGAAGCTGCTCTCGTCGGAAGCGAGGAATACAGCTGCCGATGCAAGCTCATCTGCTGTTCCGAGTCGTCCCATTGGGATCATCTTCCGAAAGTAGTCGCTTGTACCCTCGTCAGATGCTTTAGCGCCGGCATGCACCATTGGCGTTTCCGTCGGTCCAGGACTGATAACGTTCGCTCGAATGCCACGGCTGGCCAACTCTGCGGTCCAGGTCCGGACAAAGGAGACCAAAGCGGCTTTCGTCGCCGAATACGTGCCGAAGCCCGGTACGCCCATCTGCCATGCGGCCGATCCAGAAAGGATGATTGATGCTTTGTCGGCGAGCAACGGGAGCGCCTTCTGCACCGTAAAGTAGGCCCCGCGTGCCATCAGGTTGAAGTCCCTGTCAAACTTTTCTGGCGTCGATTCTGCGAGGGAAGTAGGTTCTACGACGCCGGCGTTTGCGAAGACGATATCGACACGGCCCTTTACCTTTCGGACCACTTCGTAGAGATGATCAAGATCGTCGAGTTTCGAGACATCGCCCTGAACGGCCGTTACATTCTTCCCGATCAGCGATACCGCCTTATCCAACTCCGCTTGCCGCCGCCCGGTAATAAAAACGTAGGCCCCTTCTTTCACGAACCGTTTGGCCGTAGCCAGGCCGATCCCGCTATTGCCTCCGGTGATTACAGCTACCTTCCCATCAAGTGCACCCATTTTCTTCTCCTTTGACTGTCTCTAGTCCGCGTTATTCCGGAACACTCGTTACAGATGTGGTGCAAAGCGCATCGGATTCATGATTTGGCACTCTAATATGCAAGTGGCGAGCAAACGTCTAAGAACAGGAAACGGAAAGACGGGACGACCGGTCAGCTTTGATAAGGGCGCGGCGCTAGAGGCGGCGATGTTGGTTTTTTGGGAACGAGGCTATGAAGGTACTTCGATAGCCGATCTTACCCAGGCGATGGGCCTCAGTCCCTCAAGCATCTATGCGGCTTTCGGCGACAAGCAGGCTCTGTTTGCATTGACGGCAAAGCGCTATCTCGAGAATCCAGCACAATATGCCACGAGGGCGCTGGCGGAGCCGACCCTAAAGGGTGTCATACGTGCGCTTTTCGAGAACACGGTAGAGTTCCTGACCACGCCCGGTCATCCGCCGACTTGCATGTCACTGGCGGGGGCGATGGGCTGCAGCGTGAACGCCGCCCCTGCAAAGCAGCTCATGAGGGAGATTCGGAAGCAGAATGAAGCTGGCATAAAATCGCGCCTTTTGAGGGCACGAAAGAGCGGGGAGTTGCCGAAGGAGATCAACGTGGATGACTACACAAGGTATCTGTCGACGATTCTCGCCGGTCTATCCATCCAGGCAGCGAATGGTTCAACGAAGGCGGAGCTCAAGCGGACCGCACAGATGGCCCTTCGCCATCTTGGTTACTGATAACCGAACTTCGTCACCGGGATGCAGGGTTGGTTGTTCCCCTCGATCCGTTCGCGCATTTCCAGCGGCGTTTCCATCCGCTCATTGCATACTTATTTACGGAGTTCAAGTGCAACCTCGATTGCCATTACTGGTGGGCTTTTGATAATAAAGTAAAAGGCATGACAGAGGACACGGCAAAACGTTCTGTCGCTGAAGCCGATACCAGAAGGAGACTTGCCAGACGCACTGCTTTTCCACGCTAAATCACATTTTGGGATGGTGTTATAACGATCAGCGGATTATCAAGTATTTTTTCAAACAGCTAGCTCATGGATTCCAAGGAATGAAAGGGCAGGTTTAGCGAGCGGCGCGGCCGTGAGACTAAGCCATCAGGGAGATTACATATTCAAACGCGAGAGAGGAGCGTATGCCACCAGTAACGAATGAAATTGTTCAAACAGACTTCGAACGAGAAATTCAAGCCCGTCTCGATGCCGAGCGCGCGCGGCTACGCGCGGCGGCCGGACTAGCGCGTATACGTGAATTCCAGCGGCCGGTCGAGCGGCAATTCACTGCCGACGAGCGGGACCGCGTTACGATTCTCTTCGGCGGTCTCACCTGGAAACACGAAGAAATGATCAAAGCCGTGTTCCATGGGAGCGGTTATCGTTGCGAGAATATCCCAACGCCTGAGGTCGCCGACTTCCAGGCAGGCAAGGAATTCGGCAACAACGGCCAGTGCAACCCTACATATTTTACGGTTGGCAACCTGGTGCGCTATCTGCAAAAGCTCGAGCGCGAGGGTTTGACGCGCCAGCAGATTCTCGATAACTATGTCTTTTTCACTGCCGGGTCGTGTGGTCCGTGCCGCTTCGGCATGTATGAAGCGGAGTATCGGTTTGCGCTGAAGAATGCCGGATTCGATGGCTTTCGTGTGTTGCTGTTCCAGCAGACAGACGGCATCAAAGCCGCTAGCGGAGAACCGGGTCTGAAGTTTTCGGTCGATTTCGGCATGGGGATGCTGAACGCGTTGAACCTGGGAGACGTGATCAACGAGCTTGTATATCAAGTCCGCCCGTTTGAGACGAATCGAGGAGAGACCGATCAGGTCATTCACGACGCCGTGAAGACCTTGACTGACACTCTGCGCGAGCGTAGGCGCTGGCACATCAAGGAAGCTGCGCCGCAGTGGACGCTCCCGTATCTCGAGAAGCATAAGAAGATCGAGGGCATTACCTGCACACTTGGCAAAGTTGCGCACAACTTATACGGCAAAGAATATGTTGATGCGCTGCATGCCTGCCGCGACCGTATCAATGGGATTGAAGTCGACCGCCTGCGCGTGAAGCCGGTAATAAAAATCACGGGCGAGTTTTGGGCGCAGACCACCGAGGGCGATGGCAATTTCAACATGTTTGCTTTCCTCGAGAAGGAGGGAGCACAGGTTCTTGTGGAACCGATTGCTACGTGGATCGCTTACATGATGTATGTGGCAAAAGCGGGGGCAAAGGAGCGCGCCGACGCCGAGGCTCCGTATCGCGATCCCAAGTGGTATGAGGTGAAAAAACGCTTAGCGAACGAACTCAAGCTGTTCAAGAAAACGGGCGGATTGAGCGCGGGAGGCGCCATGTGGACGTACTTCTATCACCGGACCATTAAGCATATGGGCGACACCGCGCACCACCTCGTTCCGCAGAAAGAGCTCTCGCGCCTGGCTCATCCGTTCTATCACCAGCTGGCGCGCGGTGGTGAAGGCTACATGGAAGTCGGCAAAAATGTGTATTACACGGTAAATCATCTTTGCCATATGGTGCTGGCGCTGAAACCATTTGGCTGCATGCCATCGACCCAGTCAGATGGGGTACAGTCGCGCGTGGTGAACAAATTCAAGGACATGATCTTCCTTCCGATTGAGACTTCCGGCGAAGGTGAAGTAAATGCGCATAGCCGTGTGCAGATGGCTCTTGCGGAAGCAAAGGCCAAGGCTCGAGCGGAGTTCGATGGCGTTCTCAAAGAGACCGGGAAGTCGATGGAAGACCTTAAGGATTATGTCGCTGCGAACCCGAAACTGAACCAAGCCCTGTATAAGTATCCTCATCGCCAAGGCCTGGCAGGAACTGCAGCGCAGTTTGCGTGGCATGTGAGCGATTTAATGAATCGAGATCGCACTTACCGGCGGCGTTCTCGCGTCTCGATGACAACTGCGCGCGTCGCATAAATCGCGAACAGCTTCTAAAAAATAATTGACAGTCGTCCAGTAAGGAGAGGTTGATGCAACAACTCTTAGTCGGTTTGGACGTGGGTTCCACAACGGTCAAAGCGATCGTTGTGGATGCGGCTACGGATACCACAATCTGGCAGGACTATCAGCGCCACGAAACGCGGCAGCCGGAGAAAGTGCTCGAGTTCTTGCGCCGGATGGAGTCGGAAGCCGGCATTTCTCCGGCGAGCACTCGCATTTTCGTCACGGGTTCGGGCGCCGGCACTCTTGCCGACATGATCGGCGCCAAGTTTGTGCAAGAAGTGCACGCCGTCTCGCTCGCGGTCGAGAAGCTTCATCCCGAAGTGTATTCAGTCATCGAGCTGGGTGGCCAGGATGCCAAGATCATCGTATTCAAAGACGACGAGGAGACTGGCCGTAAGAAGAAAATTCCGTCGATGAACGATAAGTGTGCCGGCGGCACAGGCGCCGTGATCGACAAGATCAACGCGAAGCTAAAAATTCCAGCTTCAGAGCTCGCCGATCAGGGTTACCACGGCGTCAAGCTGCACAAGGTAGCAGGCAAGTGCGGCGTCTTTGCCGAAACCGACATCAACGGCCTGCAGAAGACAGGCACTCCCTCGCACGAATTGATGGCGTCGCTCTTCGAGGCGATTGTTTTGCAGAACCTGAGCGTTTTGACGCGAGGGCATACACTCAGGCCGCACGTTCTCCTGCTTGGCGGCCCCAACGGCTTCATCCGCGGTATGCGCGAAGCGTGGCAGGCAAACATTCCGCGAATGTGGAAAGAGCGGAAGGTGGAAATTCCTGAAGGCGCCAAGCCCGAAGAGCTGATCAAGGTTCCCGATAACGCACAGTACTTCGCAGCACTGGGCTCGGTGGAGTTCGGCAAAGACGAGGATGCGGAGGTCGGGCGATACCGCGGCACCGAGAAGCTGGTTTATTACATCGATTATGGCCGCGCCGAAGAAAAAGCTGCCTCCGGCGGCAAGGGCTTGGCCGCCGAAGATGCCGAGCTCGCTTCCTTCAAGCAGATGTACAGAAGGAAGAAATTTGTTCCGGAAGAATTCCTGCCCGGCCAGACGATTTCAGGCTTCATCGGGATTGATGGAGGATCGACTTCGACAAAGGCCGCCCTACTCGGCAAAGACGGCACGATTCTTTGCAAAACCTATCAGCTTTCGAACGGCAATCCGATCCAGGACGCGATTGAGATGTTCGAAAAGCTGCGGGAGCAAATTGAGAGCAAGGGGGCGACTCTCGAAGTCCTGGGCGTCGGCACCACGGGTTATGCCAAGGATATTCTCAGGGACGTTCTGAACGCCGATGTCGCGCTGGTGGAAACGGTGGCGCATACTGAATCGGCATTGAAATTCTATGAGGATCCGCACGTCATCGTCGACGTCGGCGGCCAGGACATTAAGCTTATCGTGCTGAAAGATGGCCGCGTGAAGGATTTCAAGCTGAACACACAGTGCTCGGCGGGCAACGGATATTTTCTGCAGTCGACTGCCGAAGGATTTGGAATGAAGGTGGAAGAGTTCGCTGATATCGCCTTCTCCGCCAAATCCATGCCATCGTTCGGATACGGATGCGCGGTTTTCATGCAGTCGGACATCGTGAATTTTCAACGGCAGGGCTGGCGTTCGGAAGAAATTCTAGCCGGACTGGCTGATGTGTTGCCGAAGAATGTATTCCTTTACGTCGCGAGCATTCCCAATCTGGCTGCGCTGGGCTCGCGCTTTGTTCTTCAGGGCGGCACGCAGAACAATCTTGCTGTGGTGAAGGCCGAAGTGGATTTCATCAAGTCCAGCTTTCGCGCAAACGGTCAAGAGCCGGAGATCATCGTACATGAGCATTGCGGCGAGTCAGGCGCGATCGGCGCCGCTCAAGAGGCGCTGCGATTGTGGAGCAAAGGTCGAGAAACGACGTTCATTGGTCTTGATGCCGTCCGCAACATCCGGTATCGCACGACCCGCAACGAAGATACGCGCTGCTATTTCTGCAAGAACAACTGCTTACGCACCTTCATCGACGTGGATGTAACGGGCGCAACGAAAGAAGCGCCCGCGGCGGCACCTCAACTGCCTAGCTTGGAGCAGATCGAAGAGAATCTTCCCGTGGAGGAGGCGCACGGTTCTTCCTGCGGCACGGGAGGCGGCTGCGGTTCCTCATCTAAATCGACCTTTAAAGCCGAAGTGAAGCCGCTCGTTCAGATTCAACTTGGTCCCGGTTCAAGTAAAGTCGTTGAACTGCCAAAGCCGGTAGAATTCCAGCCGCGCAAGACGAAGGTTCCACTACGCGAAGGCGAGCAGCGCCTCATCATCGCGACCTGCGAAAAAGGTACCGTCGAGGATCTCGGCGAGATGAAGGACATTAAGGCCGATATCGATAAGATCAAGGCCGCAAATCCCAACTATGTCGACATCGCGGCGCACGACGTTTTCCGTCACCGCCAGGTCCCGACCGTAGCCGATCCCATTCCCGCCGCGAAAGGCCTGTTCACGTCTAAAGCAGTGAAAGAACGAGCGGCTTTGATGGAGCGGCGGCAACAATTTCGTATCGGCATTCCGCGGCTCTTGAACACGTACACATACGCGCCGCTGTTTAACGCCTACTTCGCGAGCCTTGGAATCAAATCTGAGAACATCATTTACTCTGACTACACAACACCGGAGTTATACCGCGCGGGAGCCAGCCGCGGCGCTATCGACCCCTGCTATCCATCAAAGATTGGCATCGCGCACGTCTACAATTTGCTTGCCACTAAGCATTCGAAGAAGCCGCTGAATGCGATCTGGTTTCCGATGTACGATGTGTTGCACACGCCGCTAGTAAACCTGACGGGCTCGAATGCATGTCCAACCGTAACGGCAACGCCCGAAACCGTCAAGGCGGCGTTTACCAAAGAAACCGATATCTTTGCCGAAAATGGTGTCGCGTATATCGACCCGATTCTAAATTTGCGGGATCAAAGGCTGTGCGCCGACCAGATGTTTAAGGCGTGGGCGCCGTACTTGGGGCTGTCTCGGGAAGAGAATGATCGCGCGCTAGCGGTCGGATTCAAAGCACTCCTTGACTGTGAGTCGGAGATCCGCCGCCGGGCGCGAGAGACCCTCGATCAACTCGAGCGCGAAGATCGCATAGGAATCGTAATGCTGGGGCGCGTGTACCACCACGATCCGGGTCTGAACCACGAGATTATGGAAGAATTCCAGAAGCTTGGCTATCCCGTTTTCTCGCAAAGCACTTTGCCGCTCGACGAAGACCTCCTCGACCGGCTCTTTGGCGAGGAGGTGCGCGCGGGTATTATCCAGCATCCCTTGGACATCAGCGACGTTTGGAAGAACCGCTATTCGACTAGTACGAATCATAAGGTTTGGGCGGCAAAGTTCACGGCGCGTCATCCGAACCTGGTGGCTTTGGAAGTATCGAGCTTCAAGTGCGGCCACGACGCCCCGATTTACGGAGTTATCGAGGGCATTATCGAGCAATCCGGAACGCCGTATTTTTCATTCAAGGACTTGGATGAGAATAAACCCTCGGGGTCGATCCGCATACGCGTGGAGACGATCCACTATTTCCTGCAACGCTACCGGGAGGACATCATTCAGCGCCGCCAAGCGGAAATGGATATCGACGCACAGCTTGCGGCACTTGAGCAGTCGCTTCGCAGCGAGTTCCGAGAACGCGAGCCCGCGATGGCGACAGCCTGATGCGGCAGATCCGGGTTTGAGTCTGTTGTATGTAGAGTTTCGAGTGATTCGCGGCAGCTTCGATTTGTATCTATTTAATTAGTTCCTCCGTGTGCGCGACTGGCTAAGACGGCATCGAGGAACAGATATTTCGCGCGATCCCCATCGGGGCTTGCGTGGGTGTCCGGTCCAAGATGCATGACTTCGAATTGGTCAGGAGTGTAGCGCGGCCAATTGGGAAGTGCCGGTCCATTTGGATCGCCACTTTTTGCAAAATTTGTCCAATACGAGATCATCTGATCAGACACTTTCCGGTCTGCTGCGGTCCAGGGCAGCTTCTTCCAATCCAATGTTTGGAAGACGTATTCGATATCCGCTGAATGGTAGGCGCCGTGACTGGCGCCGCCACCTTCCACCGGAGGCGCTTCTTCGAAGTGATAGCGGTACACGTTCGATCGGCCGGATTGAGTCTGTAATTCCAACCATTTCCAGGTCGAGTAGGCGATAAATCGAGCGCTAGCTAATTCACGCGCAGACGCATTCATCTGCTCAGGCGTACTTGCTGGGAACAGCTTCAGTGCTTCGTCCGCCTTCCCATCGAACATCTGCCGAACTTTAGCCTCGTAGTTCTCTCTTGTGTGCGCACCTTTGCCGAAGAACGCCGCGGCATTCTGCTCGTCGGTGTTCCAGCCGGCCAGAACAGCGACGTGATTCTCTTTGCCGGCCTGGTAAATCGCAAGCGGCGAGTGTGGGAAAAAGTAGCCGTCGACATTCGGCCAGAATCGGAAGAGATTCCGGCCTTTTATTGACGCGTCCAATAATTCCTGCGCAGACTTCTTCCGGAGGTCCTTTAAGCTGGATACCCCAATCTCTTGCATAAATTTAAGCCCGGTTTGCTCACTCTGTGACAACGCTGGCAGCGGCTCGGAAAAACCAAAATCGCCGCCGCTTTCGCCGATCGCCTGCTTGAAGAGTCCTGCCGCCAACGGGGTTGTCACCTGTGCGTTCACCGACATGGAGCCGGCCGATTCTCCAAATATGGTCACGTTCGCAGGATCACCGCCGAATGCGGCAATATTGTGGTGGACCCATCGCAGCGCCGCAAGCTGATCCAAGAGCCCGTAATTGCCGGATGCGTTCTGTCCGGACTCTTTCGCGAGTTCGGGATGCGAGAAAAACCCGAAGACGCCCAGGCGATAGTTCATGCTGACCACCACCACGCCTTTCTTGGTTAAGTTTTCGCCGTCTTGACGTGGCTCGGAAGATGCGCCGGCTTGAAATCCTCCACCATAAATCCATACCATCACCGGCAGTGGGACATCCGGCTTCGCAGTCGGCGCCCATACATTCAGATATAAACAGTCTTCGCTTGGCCCGGCGTCGCGAAAGACCATGTCGTTGAAAATTCGTCCTTGCATGCAGCGCGCGCCGAACTCTGTTGCTTTTCGAACGCCTTCCCAGGCGGCCACCGGCTGTGGCGCCTTCCAGCGTAGATCACCGACCGGCGGAACAGCATACGGTATGCCCTTAAAGATGCGTACCTTTCCGTCGGCACTCATCGTGCCTTCCAGCAAACCTGATGCTGTCTGTATAGGCTCGGCTGCCCAAAGGCAAGAACATACCAGGAATAGGAAAACAACAGCTGCACGTAGCATTCGTAAAGATCCCGTTAGCATCCTATCAGCTGCATTCAATTGTTCTATCGACCGATACGGATGTGCGAATCCCCCGGCCCGCCTCACTTTTCTCGTGCTCCCTCGTACAATACGTGTTGAGCTAAAAGTTCGCGTGCCTGACACCAACTGAGGTTAAACATTTCTGACCAAACCAGCGATCACAACTGCATGTCTGTTCGTCGCGCTGCTTTCTGCCACGGGAATTCCGGCGACACGGGCCGCTCAGTCTACACCGCCGGCACCTCCTGCGGGCGCACAGACGCCTGGCCCGCAGAACGCTTCTCCACCCAATGAGCCCGGGCGCAGGGGCGGGTTCGTACCAGGACAGAGGCGTGCGGCGGAGAATCCGGCGGACGTCGCGCGCGGCAAGACACTTTTCGCCATCAACTGCCGCGGCTGTCATGGCGCAGATCTACGCGGCGGCGATTTGGGAGGGCCTAACCTTCTGCGCTCGCAGGTCGCTCTGAGCGATCGCAATGGCGAGTTGATTGTGCCCATCATTCATGGGAGCCGTCAGAACATGGGTATGCCGGCGATCGACTTGAATGACGCGGACGCGAATGCAGTGGCTGCTTATGTGCGCAGCGTCATCGAAACGATTCAACGACAGGGCGCCCCGCCATCGGCTGGCAAACAAGAGCCAAGCATCCTCATCGGCAATGCAGACGAAGGCAAAGCCTACTTCGAAACGAAATGCAGCGACTGCCATTCCGCGACGAAGGATCTCAGCAAGATTGCCAGCCGGATCCACGATCCCAAGCAGTTGCAAGACGCTTGGCTCGCTGGCGGCACACGCGAAGAAGAAGAGGAGGAAGCGCAAGGAACCGAACAGAGTGCTCGCACCGTAACGGCCACGGTCACGCTGCCTTCCGGAGAAACTGCTGAAGGCAAATTGGTCCGGATTGATGACTTCTTCATCACACTTACGCTCGCTGACGGATCCCAAAGGACTTTTCGCAGGACGGGCGACACGCCAAATGTTGTGATCCATGATCCTTTGAAGGCCCATCGCGATCTGCTATCGCAATACAGCGACAAAGACATACACGACGTGACCGCATACCTAGCGACCTTGAAATGAAGCTCAACCAAATCGCTTTCGCCGCCGTTCTACTCGTTGTGCCGCTTCTCGTTCAGGCGCAAGGCAACGGCTTAAATCCCGCTGATATTCTCAAGCCGCTCTCCGATTCCTGGCCGACGTACAGCGGCGACTATTCCGGCAAGCGTTACAGTGCTCTCAAACAGGTGAATCGTTCAAACGTCCAGCACCTGACGCTTGCCTGGATGACCCAGGTCACGCCTGGAACCGGAGAAAGCAACCAACTGCGCAGGAGACGTTACCAACAGCACGTTCCGCCAGTGATAGTCGGAGGCGAGGGCCCCGGCGATATTAACATTCGGGGTGGCACTATTAAAGCGTCTGTGCTCGAAGTCGATGGCACGCTCTATTTCACGATGCCAGACAATGCCTGGGCAGTGGACGCCCGCGACGGCCGCGAACTGTGGCATTACTTTTGGAAGACCAAAGGCGGCACTCACATCGGGAATCGCGGCCTCGGCATGTGGAACAACTATCTCTTTATGGAAACGCCAGACGATTATCTCGTGTCGCTCGAGGCCAAAACAGGCAAGGAGCGCTGGCACAAGGTAATCGCCGATGTGGATGAGGGCTATTTCTCGACGCCTGCGCCCGTTGTTGTGGGCAACCATGTTCTGGTTGGAACGGGAAACGATATCGATTCCCCCGGCTTCCTAGATTCGTTCGATCCCGAGACTGGTGAGTTGCAATGGAAGCACTATACAGTGCCGATGCAGAAGGGTGATCCGGGTCTCGATACCTGGGCAAGTCTCGATGCTGCAAGGCACGGCGGCGCCCAAACGTGGATTCCGGGCGCATACGATCCGGAAACGAAACTTTACATCTTTGGCACGGGCAACCCCACTCCAGCCTTTACCAACGGCACGCGCGGCTTGGGCGATAACCTTTACACTTGCTCTCTAATCGCACTGAATGTAGACACAGGCAAGATGGCCTGGTATTTCCAGACCTCGCCTCACGATATGCACGATTACGACTCGGCGCAGACTCCGGTTTTGGTGGACGCGATGTTCAACGGCAAAATGAGGAAGCTTGCGCTGACAGCGACACGCAACGGTTACTACTTCACGATTGATCGGACCACGGGCGAACATCTCGTTACGAGCAAGTGGGGCATGTTCACCAACTGGGCGACGGGGCTGAACCAGTTTGGCGGACCCAAGGTTGACCCCGAAAAGGATGCCACCGTCGGCGGCTCGCTGGTTTCGCCCAGCTCAGACGGCACCATCAACTGGGAGCCTCCTGCGTTCTCGCCCGATACCGGCCTCCTGTACGTCTCCGAGCACAACACGTTCTCCGAGTTCTACCTCACCGACCTCGATCCGCGTGGTTCCATGGGTCTTGGCGGTAAGGAAGAGGCCGAGATAGGATCAGGCGGAACCTATCTGACAGCTATCGATTACAAAACAGGAAAGATTGCCTGGAGGCATCCGTATTATAGCGATGGCGGCGGTGGTGGCGGTCTGCTCGCAACGGCCGGGGGATTGATCTTTGGCGGCGATGGCGCCGGAAGCCTGGTCGCTCACGATGCGGCAACTGGCAAGCCGCTGTGGAACACTCGTATTGGTTACGTGACCAATCCGCCGCAAACGTATACGCTCGATGGCCATCAATACGTGATTGCGGCTACGGGTGATACACTCTGGGCCTTCGTGATGTATTGAGGAGGAGAGAAGCATTTCGAGTGGGACGTCATACGCCCACAACTTAATGCTGGAAGTGCAGGTGCACGTGGCAATGCCCGGGCGTAGTGCGCGTGCTGAGTCCGTCGGAAAATCGACGTACTAAGTACCCAGCAATGCTCAGTGTTGCTGATTTGGGCCTACTACTGAGCGTTTCAATCGAGGGCGGCGCGCCTGGCAGTTCGATTGGCTCGCCATCATAGTCGAGATCGGCTTCCAATTTGAATTCGTCAAACCGAAGCTGTACCAGGACGGGAGCTACGATGCCGCGTTGCCCCACGGCGATCATGAACTCGTGAATCGCCTCGATAGCGCGCGTCGCCACTTCGCTTCGCATACTCCACGCTGCGCCCTGCTCCTGTAACAGTTGAGTAATCTCGTCTAAGTTGCCAGTGTCATCGGGAACGAGCTGAGCGGTTCTGCATTTCGAAATTCCGAGACGAAACAGTAGATTCAGTATGACCGCAAGAATTGTCGCGAGTGATAACGCGGAAGAGAATAGCGGTGACACTGAGGTGGGAACCTGCCGATAGAGTCCTGGCACCACTTCCACGCTCAACCCAAAGATCAACGCGATACCTACAACAAATGTGCGGCGCGCGTCCAGCATACGGGATGTGATTACGTGCAGGCCGCCCACGATCATGAAACATGCCACATAGACGAGCACCGCACCCATAACCGGAGGGGGCATAATCGAAAAAATCGCCGCCAGCTTCGGGAAGAATGCAAGCGCAATCACAAACATCCCGGTTGGGAGCGCGATTACCCGGCTGGTAGCTCCGGTCGCGACGGTCAAACCTACGTTGCTAGAAAACGTGGACTGCCCCATTCCTCCGCACAGCCCAGCAAGCGTTGTACAGATGGCGCCTGCCAGGATGCCACCGGATACGGATTTCATGTCGGTGCGCTTCCAATTCGCGTCATTGATCTTTTGACACAGGGTGAGGTCGCCAACGCTCTTCAGCGTCGAACTAAGGCCGGCGATCAGAAAAGGAAACAACAGCGCGACGCTGAACCGAAGTCCTCCGCCAGCCAAACGCGTGGGCAACGAGACCAACGGTGCAGCGAACGCAGTGCGCGCCTGCGCGGATGACAGGAAGCCCAGCATTGCCGATGCTGTGTAGCCGGCCAACAGCCCTAGCAAGACCGGATAGAGGCGTAGTCTTCCGTTGCTCCAGACGGTCGGCCCAATCATAGCTGCTAGCGTGATAAAGGCAATTATGGTTGCGCGTTTATCAGCCTGCCCACCCGCAAATCCCAAGAAGCGAGGGCAGCCGAGACGAATGAGTTCGATGCCCACCATGCAGACGACCAAGCCAGTCACGTCGGGAGGGAACAACGCACGCAGGCGCTGGATAAGCCGAGACAACAGTCCTTCGAAGAGCCCAGCCGCGGCTGTCAACCCGAATACGAGTGGCAGTCCGCCCGTCTTGCCTGCCAGAATGGATGCGCTCAAATAGGCAGGACCGCAAGAGAACGGGCACAAATAGCCCGAGCCTATCCGGCCTCTTACTCGCGCCTGCAGAATGGTTGCAATTCCCGAGGCGACCATGGATACCCGGATAATTGCCTGAGCTTGCGCAGCCGTGCCACCTATGGCGGTGACCAGGACCACCACAAAGATCCAGCCCACTGAAATAACGAACACATGCTGAATGCCGAGCACCAGCGTACTTCCGATTGGAGGCAGTTCGTCCACGGAATAGATCAGTTGTGGTGGCCACTTCGGTTGCTCCGCGAGGGGAGGGTGCGTACGCTCACCGATGCCAAGAACGAGATGCAGTAAGCGCCAAGGCATTGTGCGCTGGATAATTGCGACGGGTTCTTGGTTCGATCGCATGCGACATAAGGGTACTACGTCGCATGATGATACTCACATCTCGAGATCCGCTGTCAGTCAGTGATGGAGCTGCACGGACAGGGCGAGCCGAATTTCACCGGCTTAATGCGTCATTCGCTCAGCATCGAATCGACGAGCTTTCCGCTCAGCTTCCCAGCGTCTACCGTGTAGTTTCCGCTCTGAACGTTGCGACGAAGTTCCTCGATTCGTTCGGCATTCTGATTTTCTAGCTGCGCGGCCAACCGTCCAATATCACTCATTTCTACGGAATCTTCAACTGAGGACGGATCACCGGCGCTGGCCTTTCGAAGTTCCGAACTTGACGTCGTCCCCGAAGGTCCGGTCGTAGGATCGGTAGGCAACGAGTTGTTTGCAATCTTCACATCAACCTTCCTGCTTAACCCGGTGCGCGTGTTCCGCGGTTTTCTCCATACCCTTCGTAACTAGTTTAGCGAGTCCAAGGCCGCCCTTGGAAGCAAGAGTGCTGGACAGGACCTGTTCTGACATCTCAGTCATGGTGGAACCGGCATCGCTTTCGTCCGTGCCGAACCATCCCTGATCGTCGCCGGATCGTGCCGATTGTAACAATTGCCCTATCAACAACGCTTCAAATTGCGAGGCGGCCTTCCCAATTGCCTCGGGCGTGTCCTTCTTATTTGAATTTTCGCCTTTCAGACCAGCGGCATCCGCTGAAGTGGAAATCTGGGTCATCCCGGCTACGATGTCACTCAAGCTTTCTCCTTTTGACTAGAGCACTTCGATTTCGGCACTCAACGCTCCTGCGGCTTTTAGATTTTGCAAAATGGCGATGATGTCGCGGGGGGTTGAGCCGATTGCAACGAGTGCCCGGACCAGGTCATCTACACTCGCTCCTTCTTTGAGAACAACGTTCCTGGCTTTATCCTGCTTCACACCAACGTTAACTTGTGGGACGACAACCGTCTGACTGCCTGTCCCACTGAACGGAGCGGGCTGCGATACCGCGTAGGAGGTTTGTATTTCGACGCTTAAATTACCGTGCAAAATTGCGACCGGCGCAATCCGCACATCTGTGCCTAACACCACCGTTCCCGTCTTTTCGTTGATCACAATTCGGGCGGGCAGATCTGTCTCGACTTCAATGCCCTCGAGCCGGGCGATGAAATCGACCGCTCTCCCGCGATAGTCGGCCGGAATGGCAACGTCGATCACGCCGGAATTCTTTGCATCCGCGATGTTCCCATCCTTGACGAACGACTTGTTGATCGCTTGTGCCACGCGCGAAGCGGTTGTAAAGTCGGCGTCATGCAATTGCAACCGGACGTTCCGGTCCGGCTGAACGGTGGGCGGCGCCTGCTCGATAATCGCGCCCGTGGGTATCCGGCCGGCCGTCGGATGGTTTACCGTCTGAGAGTTCCCCCCTCGACCTGCCACGAAGCCCCCCGTCAAGACAGAACCCTGAGCTACGGCGTAAACCTTGCCATCGGCTCCCTTAAGGGGCGTCAGCACAAGCAGCCCGCCCTGCAGATTTGTAGCGTCGCCAACAGCGGCTACCGTCACATCTATCTTTGTCCCTGGTTGTCCAAAGGGAGGCAACTCCGCGGTGACCATTACGCCGGCTGTATTCCGGACCTGAATCGCCGTTGGACTTACGGCAACTCCCATTCTTTGCAGCGTATTGGTTAGCGTTTGCGCAGCGAATACCGTCAGTAGCGTGTCACCAGTGCGGTTGAGCCCGACGACTATGCCATATCCGACGAGCTGGTTCTCTCTCACGCCCTCAACCGAGGCTAAGTCTCTCAATCGAGTTGAGGCTGATGCGGCCTGGTCCAGCAGAGCGGTGGCCAGAACGCAGACGAGGATTCCAGTGCAGCGCTTCATAACTTAGAAAGGCAGAATGCCTAGCAGTATGCGGTATAGCATGTTAGGCCGGTGGATCGCATCATTCACGACTCCCCGGCCGTTAATGCGAACTTCGAGATCGGCGACCCGGTTAGAAGCGATTGAGTTATCCGGTCCTATGTCGATTGGCCGGACGATACCTCGCAAGGCAACGGTCTGTGATTCGGAGTTGATCGCCACTGATTTCGTTCCCTCGACGATCAAATTTCCGTTGGGTAGGACTTTGATCACCCTTGCAGAGAGTGTCGTTGAGAGCGTTGTTTGGCGCGAGGTAGCTCCGGTACCTTGAAGTTGCGTTTGCGAATTCGCGTTCAGCAAGTTGCTAAGCGCGCCCGTCGAGCTTTTTGGGCCAAGGAGCGAGGTAATTGATGTCTGCGCGCCGGATGTTCTTTTGGTCGCTGTGGTTCCTTGGGTATTGGCGGAAGCCTGCTCGGAAACGACCACAGTCACGACATCTCCCACTCGCGTCGCTCTAAAGTCCATAGCCAAGTCGGCAAGAGTACCGGAGGCGGAATAGATCGAACCATTACTTGGAGCTGCCGAGTTGTCCATTGTTGTGTCCGAGAGCAACTGGTCGATGGGCGATTGTTGCGCAGTGCGATCGGCGTCCTTTTGAGGTTTTGCCCCAAAGATCGGGCCCGACACGCAAATGGTTGCCAAGAACAGGGTCGGGCGAATGGTGCGTTTGCTCCATCTAGGTAGTGGGAAGTGTCTCATTGTTTCTCTCCGGCTTCGAGCAAATCTGCTATAACTTCGCGGCCGGCGTCACCGTAACAAGCACGGTATTTTCGCCGCTAACTGATCCAAAGAAGCTGCGCCCCGAATGAACATTGG